>JADFMM010000055.1 GCA_022563885.1 Planctomycetota bacterium
GCTATCCGAGATCAAGCTCATTGCCCTTCGACATTCGGTGTTCCTTGTTCGATATTCTGCGGTTCAAGCCACACCCTTGGCATTACTTCTTAATCCCATGCTACGTGAATGGCTACCCGTTAAGAAGAGGTGTCCTACAGCTCATCGGGAGAAATAGGCCCATCGGGCTCGCTGGGCTCATCTTCAACCGGCTCAACGTCTGCCTCCTGCGCCAGGGCCGCTTCCTCCAGGGCCAGTTGCTGACGTTCCCAGAAGGGGCAGGCCCGCACGAAGAGGCCGCGGGCTGCCAATAACAGCAGGAACAGACCCAGGCCATAACCAATACTCGGATCCATCTGGCTCAGGGTCGGTGATGTCACGTTGAACTCGACGTGCATGTCCGCGTTGGGTTCGACCTGCATGGGACTGGTGAAGCGCAGGAGTTTGCCGCGGATGGGCATGGTGATCTGCAGTTGTTCGCTGGGGGCAATGGCGGCGTCCTGTGTCTGGATGATGCGTCGCGTGATGAGTTCAAGGTTTTCGCTCTCTCTCTGGCTGAGGGTGCCCTCTATCTGTTGCGCCCGTTTGCGACCCATCTGCGCAGAATCGATGCCCTGTGACATCGGGCCTGAACGCTGACTGACTTCCGTCCCCGCGGCCTGCCGGCGTAGCCGGTCTCGACTGTTGATGAGGCCCGCTTTGACCTGCTCTCTGAGCAGATTGTCGAGATCCACGCGAATGTCTTCGTTGAGGGCAAAGTTCCCCAGGGAATAGTTATAGCCGCGCGAGAGGGCCCGCCTTGCGGCTTCCTGCCGTCCTTGCTGAGAGAGCTTTTGCGCCAGTCGCTGCTGCGTTTCGGCCTGTATTTCATTCCTCCGTTCGAGGTTGAGCCGATTCACCTCATAAGACTCCAGGGTGTAGCGCCGAACGCCGGAGACCTTGGACAGCGTGCGATCCAAGCTCAGCGTACCGCCCGGATCTTGATAGGAGAATCCTTCCGGCAGATAGAGCTGCCAGACGATCTCTCGCAGGGGGAGGTTGAAACGGGGCCCGCTCAACAACTGTCGTCCCGACCATGGGGTGGGGCCCGAACGGCTGATGTTGGCGATATAGACCAGGTCGACCACGACATCCTCCGAGGCCTGCTGAGGCAGGGGCAGAAGCAGCGTTTCTCCGCCCCCGGGGAGGTCCCGCAGGGAGGGGTGTGCCGCCTGGCCGTCCACCGCGGCCGACCACAGCGTTGCGCCATCGGGTAGCGTGGTCTGCAGATAGCGTTGATCGCCCACCTTCAGCGTCAACAAGACGCGGTTGATGGTCTGCCCGGATTCGGTGACCACCGTGGTGATGTCGGTACGCTGAACCTGGGCGCCCATCTGGGCGGCGACATCGTGACGGACCGCCGTGATGGTCAGCACCTGATCGGGTGAGGCACTGCGGTAGCACATCGCGGCACCCGAAAGATCCCCTGCGCCGAAGAAGGTGGGAATGCGTCGGGCGTCACCCGGGAGCATGGTGGTGCCGGCGGTCTCGGTGGCGAGTTCGACGCGGTCGGTGGCATAGACCACGGTGTGTCCCTGCTGCAGATCGGCGTCCTCGCAGCGAATCGGCGGCAAAACGACTCGGCCCTCATCGGGATCGTAGCGGGTCTCGTAGGTCAGACGCAGGAGATAGGGCCGATCATAGGCCTTGTCCGCCAACTCGATGCGCCATCGGCCGGGTTCGATCTCTTCCCGTCGCGTGATGCCTGCCCCGCTGATGGTGGTGCCGGTGGCATCCGAGGGCAGCGCCAAGTGGAAGGTCTTGCTGCCGGCGTGGAGTAGGCGATAGCGGAGGGTATGCTGGTGACGCACGAGTCCATCCGCCACTCGGGCGACGTGCAGACTCCGTACGGTGATCCGAGGTTCGAGGACCTCGATCTGCAATGTTAACTGCCACAGCGGTCGCAGCAGCTTGAAGGCCAGCAGGCCCTGCGCTCGGTGACCCAGATCGGCGGGGTTCAATTCGCTGACCCCTTGCCGGGCGACCACCGAAAGACGCACGCCCTGTTCGGAACCGACGATGAGCCTGCCCGTGTGTTTGAGGGCGCCGACGAGCTGTACCCGGGGCGCCGCAATCTGTTCGGGCATCTGCGCCAGGGGTTGGCTCAGGGCCAGCTTCAATGCAAAGGATCCGATGAGTTTGCGCTTGAAGTGGATACGCAGGCGCCGTTGGTTCGCCTGGACTGTTTCGTCCCAATGGCTCATCTGTGCCGCCGCCACGCTGTCGATGTCGAATCCTTGGGGCAGGAGTAGATCCAGATCGAAGCGTCCCGCCTTGGCGATGTCAATCGTCCACTGGCTGTTGTAGACCAGGCGATCGTCTTCCACATTGAACCGGGCCACCTCTTCACTTCGGACTTCACTCTCCACCGGGAAAACCCGCCCGGTGACACGCTGGTCGGGTGAGTCGAAGCGGAAGGCCTTGGTCACCTGGGCGCGGGTGAGTCCCGGGACCGCGTCCAGGAGTCTTCGATTGTCACGGAGGTAGTCCTGCGTGTTCAGGGTGGCGGGGTGTTGGTCAACCTGGACATAGACCGATGCGTCCGCCGCCAAGCCCAGGACGTTGTGTTGGTACAGGGCCTCACGCAGCCGTAGCGGCGTCAGGGTCACCGTGTAGGGCGTCGCGTCATAGGCCACCTCTGTCACCAGCAGCAATTCGTAGGTGCCGGTGACGGGTCGGGTGAGTTTCACTTCCAGTTGTTGAGTCGTCGGATCAAAACGCCAATCCCCCAGGGACTCCGCTTGAACCGAGGTGACCGTCTCGCCCGCATTCAAGTCCAGCCTGAGGGTATCGAGCTGGCCCTGGGCGATTTGCAGACGGAGGGCATGGTAGACCCGCAGCAGCCCCGAGGTGACATAGGCCAGGGCGTGATCCTGCGCGTAAAAACGCGTCACCTCCTGGGCGGCCTGGCGTTCTCGGGGTCGCCAGTGAAAACGAGCGGGTTCACCCGGCTGGAACATGGCGTGGACGGCCACCCGATCGGCCTCTTCCTCGCGCCTCAGCGAAACGGCCCGCGGGGCCTCGATGAGCATGTTGGCGTCCGGAATGGACAGGCTGATTCTGTTGGTGAGGGCGACGGGCAGGGGCAGGGAGAGGCCGCGCCGCTGGGCCTCGTCGGCCGCAGGCAGGGGCATCAGAAAACGCAGCGCGAACGAATAGCTGCCGGCCCGGTCGATATGGACCCAATGCCGACCCTGCGTCGTTTCCACGGTGACGGATGCGTCTCGTTTCGGCGCTGAGAGGAGCAGGGCGGAGTCTTCCAGCAGCGGAAAACGGGTGGGACCGTCTGTTTCCACCTGAAGCTCATAGGCGAGTTCCAGGGTATCGCTGCCGGCCGTCACAGAGCAGTCGATCCGCCGCAGTGGGGTGACATCGGTGATCGGCGTTCCCTGCCCTCCCGCGGCGGCACAACCACTGAGCAGGGCAGTCAGCGCCACCAGGACCATGAGCAACAGGGTCGTCACCGGCACCGGGACAGGCCATCTGAGTCGGATCCTCAAGAGGGCGCGAATCAAGAACCAAAGCGCGAGAGCGGCGGGGATGCCCCAAGTCATGAGGGCATGGAGCAGGGGCCACGTGACAGCCAGTTTGGCCGCCAGGTAGATCAGATCCGCGGCGAGGGCCGCCGCGGCCACCCAGCGTAGGCGGGCCTTGAACACCCCCAGGGCCAGCGCCGCCACGCCGATCAGCGCAAGCGCCACGCACTCCATCAAGCCGAGGTCCTGCCGCCAGGCGGGCATTAGTTGCGCCTGGACCGTGAGTGACTGGTCTTCCTGGGTGGTGACGGCCCGGGCGACTGTCAGTTGGGTTCGGGACGCCGGTTGCTCGAATTCTCCGCAGCGGGCCGCGGCGATGCCGAGGGACAGCAACAGGCCCAGGAGGGCGAGGAGTGTCAGGTCGGGCAGCCAGGCGGGTCGAAGGAACGCGCATAAGAGGACGACCAGCAGCAGGATCCCGGAGGCGATCCAGAGTCCTGGTCGGTGAAGCCAGCCGGAAAAGGCCTGAGACCACAGGTTGCCCGTCTGCTGGAGTATCCCCGCTAGGGACCTCGCCTGCGACCCCGGCTGCGAAGGGCGGGGCCGGCTACCGACCTCCTGGATGGCCCAGGCGTCGGGAACGGTCACCTGCCAATCGGCGTAGGCCATGGGGATGGTGCAGGCGGGCGCGCTCAACTCGAGATGACGTCGCCACCGGCCGTGGGTCGGATGGACTTGGCCATATTCGAGTTCGATGGTGGTGGGGTCGTTGGGATTGCTGTGGCGGCGTAGGGGAATGAGCAGTCGGCCGCTGGAGCCCTCGCGCGAGGTGGCGAGCCGGGTGGGCTCCGCGTCGGCATTTCCCTCGTCGATCTCGCGGACGGCCCAGACCTGGGCACCGGGCGGCATGGCCAGTGAGAGGAACTGGCCGCTGCTGTTCTTTACCTTATAGCGTACCGTGGTGACCGATTCAATGCGTCCATCGGGTCGCACGGCCAACGTGGTCTGATGGGCCGCCATATCCACCACCACCGGCAGCAGGGCACTGCGGCGATGGGGCGTGATGCTCAGTGAGGCGACGTGGGGGTCGGTGACATAGCGGTAGGTCGCGAGGATCGGGCTACTGGTCAAGAGACGATAGTCCGCCGGCAACTCGTCCATGGCGATGGGCAGAAGGCCGGGAGCATTTGTGCCGGGCCCACCTGTGCCGGGATCGGCGCCGAGATCGAGCTTCAGATCGAGACGACTCGTCACCACCACGAATCCAGTCTGAGTCTGGATCCCTTCACAGCGCAGCGATCCCAGTTGAATGGGCAGATCGGGACCGTAGCGCTGGCTGTAGGTCAGGGCCAAGCTGTAGCCGCCGATCACCTTGCGTGTCAACTGGACGGTCCAGAGGTCCTGCTCCGCCTGGAAACGACGGACATCCCGACCCACGAACTCGACGTTCTCGAGCGAGGCTGGGAGTCGGAATTGCAGCTCATCCACCGGGGAACCGGTGATGAGATAGTGGATGACGGCAGAGCCGTAGGCCAGGGACTCGCCGATGGACTGCAGATGAAAGACCTCGCTGCGGATGCCGGCCGGTTTGTGGCGGGCCAGCAGGCTGATTTGCCAGTCGGGTTGACGGTAGCGATAGGCGTAGCGGGCCTGGGCGGCCCGCAGGGGCAGGGAGGCGGCATGTACCTCGCGCAGGTTGATGACCTGGGGAGGATCGAGTTCGATGCCTGCCTCGGTGGCGACGACGACATAGCCGCGTAGGGTCTTGGCGCCGACGACCTGTAGGGCCTCAATGGTCTGCGTCTGGTCCAAGGGACCGCGTCCCAACTCCAGGGCCAGCTTCACCAAGCTGCGGCCCAAGACCGGCTGGGTGAAGAGAATCCGTAGCAGGGTGGCCTGATCCTGAATCGAGGGGCCGACGACATGGTAGTCGTCGACCTGTTCCCCCTCGACGGACGCCACCACCAGACCCGCAGGCAGCGCCACATCGAACTGGCGCAGCGGCGCATCGCGGATGTCCAATTCGAGTTCGGCCTCGAGCAACAGGTCGTCCTCCTTGACTTGGATCACCAACCGTCCGACGACATCATAGGTGGGCACCACGTCATCTACCGAGAGCAGCAATTGATACTGACGGCCGGCGTAGGCGTAATAAAAGGCCTTGCCTTGGGGAACGGCGCGATCGACAGAGAGGCTCGACTGCACCCGGGGAAAGGCCGCCGCATCGATCTGCGTGAGTCCTGTCGACTGCCGGACCACCACCTGCAGGGCATCGTTCGTACCCACGACCAGGTGTCCTCCGGCTCGCATGCCTGCCTCGGGGGTGATCACCGGGACCTCAATCTCGGCGGGCAATTGAGAAACCGTCGCCTCGGCGCGGATGTGAAGACGGTAAGCGCTCTCCTGCGGCCGGTTGAGTTCGACACGAAGTTGAGGCCTGCCCTCCGCGGCCCGCCCCACCTCCCAGTGTCGGATGTAGGATCCCTCGATGGACGTGACATGGAGTTGGGGTGGAAGGTTAAAGAGGAGCGTCTCAATCTTGCCTTGGGCGACCTCGAAATCAAAGACCGAGTCCAACTCCAGGAACCCCGCCCGCACATCGACGATGGTGTTGGCCTGACTGGAGAGGACCAGTTTCGCATTTGCCAACTGAACCTGCGGCTTCCAGCGAATCACCAGGGGTTGGCGGGGTCCCAAAAGCGCGCGGATGACAAGTTGTCCCTCTTCGATTTTCCGGTCGACGCGCAGGGCCCCCGGCAGCTCGACTTCCAGGTCGGGACGCCGGCATAGGAGGTGAACGTGGCGCATGCGGCCGATCGGGATGTCGAGCTGCGCCTGTCGCCAGGGATCTCCCGCCGGGCTGGCCGAGCGCACCTTGAACTCGGCGGAAAAGCGATGCCGACCTCGGCGGGACCAGCTGAGCGTATACTCCTGGTTCTCGGCAAGGTAGTTCAGGTGGCTGCTCGTGGTCGCAGGATCGACCTGATCGAGGACGGCCTCGCCCCGCAGCAGTGTCACCCGCCTGTCACCCTCGCGCGTCACGGCCTCGAAGTCGATTTTTAGGGTGAGTTGCCCCTCCTCCAATCGCCCGGTTAGAGTGACTTCGGCGATCTCAACGCCCCGAGAGTGATCATTGGCATCGGCCGGGGCTTCTCCTGCCACGGACGCATTCGCCACGGCCAACATTTCCAGGACTGCTGCTATGATTGCGATTCGCATCGTTCTGCCCTTTCTCTGCGCATCCCTCAGGCGCATGACAAGTCCACACTGATATCAGAATCTAAAGATCACTATCGTCAGGTCTACTCGTCGCACTCTATGATCTTCTGAAGTATACGTCACCACCTGACGGTGGCTGCGTAAAACCTATGTAAAATCGGCTTGGTTCAAAATCGCTCTCGGATACGTGCCAGTCCGTGTGCCACTTCCTCGTAGTCGTTGTCAGCGCAGCGGTAGTCGTTGTCGTAATCCATATACCTGACTGCACCAATTCACTGTTTCGATTACGACAACGATGACGAGTGCAACACTGAACTGAACCATCCAAAAAAACTCTTATGGTGCCTGCGGCAGATGCTCCGCCCTTTGAATGAGATCCGCCAACTCGGCGACCTGCTTGTCGAGTGTCAGCGTGTCACGAACCTCGCTTATCACCCCGAGCACATCCCTCAGCTTCACATATCGGGCATGCTCGGACCGACGGAGCCATTCGGCGAAGGTGGCGGCCCCCGCCGCCAGGTAGAAGCGGGGTGCTTCTTCAATCTCGAAGTCTCCGATGATCCGACTCGACAGCGCCTTTGAGATCTCCTGAAACTGATTGGTGTCTACATCTAGGTAGCGCACGTAGACCCGGCCCAGATCGGCCTGCGGATCGCCAATGAGTTCCAACTCATAGAGCGCGGTCGAGCATTGGCCTGAACCCACCTCTGCGGCATCCACCGTGTCGTCACGAAAGCGCTTGTCCTCGATGTCACGGTTTTCATAGCCGATCAGACGATAGCGACGGACCCGCTGCGGATTGAAGTCGACCTGGATGCGGGCATCCTTCGCAACCCCCTGCAGACTGGCCGTCAGAGGCGCCACCAAGACCTGCTCGACCCGTGCCGCCGCATCGAGGAAGAGATAGCTGCCGTCCCCCCGATTGGCCAGGGCCTCGAGCAGCGTATCGTTATAGCTGCCAAAACCCACGCCGACGCAGGTCAGGGTAATGCCCTGTTTGCGATCCGCCTCGACTGCCGCCAATATGGCATCCGCCTCGGTCTGTCCGACATTGGCCACGCCATCCGAACAGAGCAGGACGTGGTTGACCTGATTCGGTTTAAAGTGACGCCGAGCCGTGGCATAGCCCAGCTTCAGACCCGCCAATAGATTGGTGGTGCCCGCCGGCTGAATGGCGTTAATCGCTGCCCGAATCCTTTCGGGGTTCTGAGCCGATGCCCCTTCCAGGAGCAGGCGTGCCTCGTCCGCGCAAGCGATCACGGTCACGCGATCGGCGGGTGACAGTTTGCCCACCAAGAGATTCAGGCCCAGTTGCACCAGCGGCAGGCGGTCGGCCTGACCCATGGAGGCCGAGGCATCCACCACCATCACCAGGTGCGCGGGTTTCTGCTGGTCCCGACCCACCGTGCGGGCCTTGACTCCGATCTTGAGCAGGGTCAGGTTCTGTCCGGGTCGGGCAAAGGGCGCATTGGCCGCCTGAGCGTGGATCGCAAAGGCGGCGTTGTCCTGTTGGGGATATTGGTAATCAAAGGCATTGATGAATTCCTCCATACGCACGGCCCCGATCGGGGGACGGTATCCCGCATTGATGTAGCGGCGGCAGAGCGTGTAGGAGGCCGTGTCCACATCCAGGCCAAAGGTCGACAGACGATCCTGGGCACTCAGCACCCAGGGATTGACCGGTAGGCTCTTGAATCCCGCCGACGGAGGAAGCTCAATGTCTTCGACGGGCTGAGAGGTAGAGGAGGTCGGACGGCGGAAGAAATCGGAACGAAGAACATCGGACTGGTTTTGTGCCGGCGACGCGTCCGTCTCACTATCCACGATGGATGTTTCTATCAAGACTTGCGGTCGTGGCTCGCTTGGTTTTTCAATGAGCGCTTTAGACTCATCCTGTACCCAGTTCAGGCTCAGTTCATCAAGAGCAGGAACGATTTCTTCCACCGTTTTTTCAGCGGCAACGACGACCGTAAAAGCGCTAGGCCCGCTGGCCTCCCCTTTGAGACGCTCCCCTGGGCTCGGAGCCAATCCCTTCCCACCCACCGGCAGGGTCGCCCCGTGCTCCGCGTCGAATCTGAGTTTGGTGCTCAGACTCGCATTCGTCCTGAGGTCCTCGACCGCGCCGGCCTGGGTGGGCCCTGCCAAGTTACGGTCTAGCCTCTCACCGAGTCCGTCTGTTTCGATGCTCAACTCACTCGCGCGCTTGTCTTGGCCCAGTCTCTCTCTCTCCAGGCCGCTGGCAAATCCCCATGCCTCCCGGACCCGTTGCTGAGGTGTGGCGGCCGGTTCACCCAACGAGAGTTCCCCTGCCCTGCCCGACTGCGGCGCAGAGGCCTCACGGGTCTCGGGGCGCGAAGCGCTCGGTTGCAGTTCGAGTGATTTGGATTGTTTTGCAAGTTCCGCCAAAGCGTCGACTTCTCTGTTCGCCTCCTTCAAATAGTAAAAGTGGTCAACCGTCTCCTGGGTCTGTCCCAGATCAATGCCCTCGGTGATCTGTTGCTTAACATCCGACAGGGACAAGTCCTGGGCCACCATGCCGCCAGTACCAGTGCCGAAGCCACCAAAACCGCCGCCACCCAGTCCGCCACCACCGGCCATGGTGCCCTTGTCCGACTTGTCCGATTGGGCGACGGAGGAGAGCTGACTCTCGGGCATGGCCAGAGACCGGTAGGCATCCTCTCCATCGGTGGCTACCAAGCCTCCGTCCATGGTCTCAATACTGTCCAGGCCAAAGCCGCGTCCATGCCCGGTAGAGCCTGATGTTCGGCTAGCACCTTCCTCCGAGAGACTTCCTCTTAACATGGGTTCTGTTTCTGCCTTCAAAGCCGGCAGTTGTTTCACCACCACCAGACTTGACTCGGAGCCATCGGCAGCTGCGGATTCGAATAATTCGCTCTCTATCCCTAGCGAGTCGAATTGCGGAGTGTCACCCAGTGCGGATAACTTCTCTACTTGCTGCGCAACTCCACGCTCTCTCCTGCCCCACGCCTCGGCCTCAACACCCTCGGTGGCTCGCAAGCTCAGCGACGCCGGCTGAGTCGGGGTGTCAGATGCATCGACCCGGCGTCCTAACGCCACGGGTGACTCCGCTTCGACGGTGAACTGACGCCTATCATCCGCACTCCCTAGCCCCAGCGTGGGCACAGGTCTCGGTTGACTCGCAGCCTCATTCAAGGGTCTGGATTGGTCGAACCACCCGTATCCGTACTGTCCACGCCCGTTCACCGCCTGCGCAACATCCTCTTTGCCAGACTCGATCCGATAGAGCCGTTGCGGCTCCGTCTCATGGACTCGCTCGAGTTCGGTGCCGCCGCCGTAGGCGACATCATAGTTCATCATCTCCCCGTAGGCGAGATCATGTTCTGTCATCACCCCGGCAGCCTCGGGTGCCGGCGTCACTGGGGAGGCGAGTTTGGTCCTAGCCTCCACAGGGTCATTCGCCGTCACCAGCGCCGGGCGCCCCGCGGGAGCGCTGCCGAAACGGGGAATGCCAGGCTGTGTCGTTGAGCGTCCCTTGAGAAGTCGTTCATTGCTTTCTCCCTGTCTTGATCCAGGTCCATTCAGATCGTCTGGGCGAGTGGCCCGTAACGTTCCGGCTGATCCTGCCGTTTGATCGGCTCTCTCTTTTAGAAGACTGAGGGGTAGAAAGTCGTCGTACTCCTTTCTTGCCGAGGGTCTCTCGGTGACTTGCGGCGCCCTCATGGAATAGCGTTGAGAGTTCAATTGGGGGGTGAGAAAGGGAACCACGCCTGCCACCAGAAAGACCACCGCCGCCACCGCCACCTTTGGAAAGAGACGAATGATCTGCAGGCGTCTTGTGCTCTGTTGCCGTGCGAGTTTTTCCAGACGCTTCAGGTGCTGGGCATCGAGCACCGGCTCCGGTCCGGAGTGCAGGGCATCGCCGGCGACCTTGACGGCCATACGGAGATCGGCCAGACGTTCACGGAGTTCGTCGTCGGTTTCCAGATAGGCCAACAGCTCGGCCTTCGATGCCTCGCTGAGTTCATCGAAGACCATGACGGCCAATAGTTTTTCTGCTTCTTCGCGTTGCATGGCGAACTCCTGGACCGCCTTAAGCGATTCCCAGTCTTTCTTTCAGCGTGCTTGTTCTCTGTTCTACACGACGCCCGCGTTTTTCAAGCGGCGGGCCAATTCGGTCAGGCCTTGGTTCAGGCGGTAGTTGACGGTGGATAGGGAGACACCGACTATTTTGGCCACCTGCCGCAGGCTCATCCCCTGGATGATCTTGAGCAAGACGACCTGCCGGATCGGTTCATCGAGATTCTTCAATTCCTGCAGGGCGGCCTGCCGGGCCTCCAGGCGGAGCACCTCCTCCAGGGCATCGACCTCACCCGACGCCCGGGCGGCCACGGCCGCTACCGAGGCCTGGTGGGCCTCCTGCTTTGGCCGTTGTCGCTCTCGCTTGCGGATCAGGTCGATGGCCAGATTGTGAGCCACACGGAAGAGCCAGGTCTGCAGATTGAGGATACTATCGATCCCGTGGCTCTGGACTTGCCCATGCAGCCGAATGAAGGCCTCTTGCACCAGGTCTTCTGTTTCCCCATCGACGCGGCCCAGCAGATGGCCCACATAACGGAGCAGCGGGCTCTGATACCGCCGCACCACCGCCATCAGATCACCGGCGTCAGGCTCGATGCGGGGCGGTCTTGTCCGGGTGGCCTTTAATGGTTTCACGGATACAGGGGATCTCTCATGCATTTGGGCCGTTTTTCCGTTCACTATAGCAATAGACGGATTTTGGGGGGGGTGTGTGCTAAGAATAATTGAGGATCGCGTGGTCTGTGCGTTCGTGCGTCCGTGGGTCCTTAGTTTGGAGAGCCCGGTCAATCGTAGTCGTTGTCGTAATCGTAATCGAAACAGGAGTTGGACTTACCGCCGTAGTCGACTGTGACAAAGACGAGCGCCGCGCTGACGACGACAACGAGGTGGGTAGATCCGTTCCCCCTATCTCCCCGTGATCTCTGCCACGTGGACCATGGAGAGTACTCCGGCGGCGACCACCATTTTTTGTCCCACTTCCGTGTTGTGAAGTCTCTGGGCTTCACGGGCGAATCGGGCGGCTTCAACGTATCGCCGCTCCAATAGGGCGGTCCTGGCCCGGGATCGGAGTTGATGGGAGCTTGCGATGATTAGCATCAGTTTCGACAGGTCGGTGCCGCAGCGCGGACACTCGACCTGGTTACGAAAGGGGGCTTTGCAGACAGGGCAGTTGAACGTGGTCATATCGCCCATCATTTGCCCTCGATGAAAAAGAGGAGTTCTTTCAACTCATTAATGGCGCTGCAGAGTGTCTCTTGCTCCTGCGCGACGATGGCCTCCTGTATCCGTTCATGGAGGTCGATGATTTCCTCCTTGTCGTCGTCATGCATCCCATCCAACAGGGCCCGTGAACGATCAAGCAAAGATTCGGCCTCCCTGATGCGGGCGGTCAGTTGGGGGTCCAGGGGTGTCGGGCTTTCCTTGGATTCTTCGAACTGGGCCTCAATCGTGTCGTATTCTGCCGCGTCCTCGCCCGCGTGTGCCGGGTAGAGCTGCTCCAGACGCGCCCGAGCCCGGGCCATCTCCTCGGGGCTCTTGGTCTTGATGGCGTCGTTGATGGTAATGTGCTTGGACAGTCCTGTTCGTTTTTCGACGGCCTCGACCTTCAGGATGCCGTCCAGGTCGAGGCTCATGCGGCAGAGCACTTCGTTCTCTTCCGCCACGGGCGTGAGGCCTTCGACGTTGAACTTTCCCACCAGGAGGTTCTTGAGGGCATCGGGGTCTTCGCCCTGGAAGATCTCGATTTCGACCCTTTTCTGGTAGGGCCCGGCGGTGAAGTAGCGATCGGTCCGTGTGATGGGCAGGGGGGTGTTGCGTTTGATGATGGGATGGTAGCAGTGGCGGTACTGCCTGCCGGCTTGCACGCCCAGGTAGGAGGGACCGAAGGAATAGGGCGAGATATCGACGAGTACCCGGTCCACATCGTGACCCTGCAGGCGAGAGGCGAGCAGGCCCGCGCCCAGGGCCACACAGAGGTCGGGGTGGACATCCTGACGCACGGTGGCGCCGACCCGCTCCTCCAGCATGTCCCGTATGAGGGGCATCCGCGTGGATCCGCCCACCAGGAGGATGACGTCGAGTTCGTCGGCCCGCTTGCCGGCATCGTCCAGGGCCTGGAAGACGCTCTCCAGGGTCGAGTCCACCAGTGCCCGGATCATCTCTTCGAAGTCACTACGGCCGATCTCGATGTCCAGGTGAAGCGGCTTGCCCTTCTCGCTCACCAGGGCCTCTTCCCGGATGCGGACGTGGGTTTCGCTGCTGAGTCGCTTCTTGGCCTCCTCGGCCGCCCAACGCAGCCGCGAGTAGACGCTAGGCTGGCGGTCTTTGAGATCGATGTGGTGTTCTTTCTGAAACGTTTCCAGCAATCTGTCTAGGAGGAGTTGATCGAAATCGTCGCCGCCCAATTGATTATTGCCGTGACTCGCCAGGACCTCGGTGACATCACCTTCGATGGAGACGATCGAGACGTCGAAGGTCCCACCGCCCAGATCGTAGACCATGACGGTGCGCTGCGAGGGGTCGTTGCAGCCATAGGCCAGGCTGGCGGCCGTGGGTTCGTTCAGGATGCGGACCACCTCCAGGCCGGCCAGCTCCCCTGCCTCGCGGGTCGCCTGTCGCTGGGCATCCGAGAAATAGGCGGGGACGGTGATGACGGCCTTCTGCACGGGACATTGGAGGGCCTCTTGGGCCCACTGCACCAACTCTCGCAGGATGAGGGCCGAGATCTCCGGCGGTGAAAAGGTCTTGCCGTCGAGTGTGAAGACCTCATCGCTGCCCATCTTGCGTTTGACGCTGCGGATGGTGCGGTCCGGATAGATCAGGTGTTGATTGCGTGCCGCGTCGCCGATGAGCATCTCGCCGGTGGGCGAGATGCCGACACAGGAGGCCAGCATCTTGCTGGGGTCGGGCCCTAATACCTGCGGTTGGCCGTCCACGAATGCCGCGACCTCCGAGTTTGTGGTCCCGAGATCGATGCCGACGATGCAGTCCTTGACGTTCATGATGGAATCCTTTCTAGGCGGGGTTGTCTGGGGTGGGGCGGCGGGCCACTTTCACTTCGGCCGGGCGGTAGACGCGGTCGTGGCGGTGATAGCCCTGGCGGTAGACCTCGAGGACGGTGCCCTCCTCGGCCGTGCCGCTCGGATCCGTGTCGACGGCCTTCATCGTCACGGGGTCGAAGGCCAGTCCCACGCACTCGATGGGCCGGACGTCATATTGTGACAAGACCTCGTCGAGCTGCTCGCGACAGAGATCATATCCCTTCATCAGTGCCGCCACGATGTCGTCAGCCTGGGCCTCCGGTTTGGCTCTGAAGCGTTCTATCAGACGTTTTCGTTTGGGACAGGGCATCTCTTCCCGAGCTCGTCGGGCCGACTCCGATCCACGGACCAGTCGGTCTCGAATGTCAATCAGGAGGTCCAGTATCTGGTTGAGTACACCGTCGCGTGCCGATTCTCGCAGCTGCTCACGCTGCTGGTCGGTGACTTCTTCACACCGTTGCTGCAGAGAGGAAACCGACCCCAGCAGCGTCTGCACCGGTTCCAGATCCTGGTGCAACTGTTGGAAGGATCGACCCTGGAGGCGTGTCTCCTCGACCATCCGCATCATGGCTGACCACAGGGCCACCATATCCGGAGACTGATCGAGTGTCTCAGGCGTGCCGCCATCGGACTGCAGTCCGGCCAGGACCTCGGGGGCGATCCCGGGGGGGGGCTGCTCCCCTTCAAGAATGTCGTCGAGCCAGACTTCGAATCGTCGCAGCATGCCGCGACGGAGCGTCGCATTGCCTCTCGCGTCCGCCGTTGGCGTCTCTGCCTGCGGGACGATCGCCGCGTTCGAACGAGTGGCGTCGTCTCCCTCGGTGATCGTAGGGTCGTGACTGTCATGGGTCATGTTCGCCCTCCTTTTCCTTGCTGCTTAATCACCTCGAGCCAGGCCGCCGGGCCCACATAGTGGCGCTGCCGGGTGTGGTCATCCAAGAGGGAGGCCAACGGGGCGCTGGGCGATTCCCCCAGGATCGCCCGCATGCGGATACGCAGCGGGTCTTTCAACTGGGCATAGGCGTCCCGGATCCGCTCAAACTCCTCACCACAGCGATCGGGCGGGAACTGCTTGACCTTCTCGATATAGGCGGCGCGGATTTGATCTTTGTCGGCCTGCTCCGAGACACCCAGGACCGACCAGGGGTCCTCGATGGTGGGTTCAATCGTCTCGCTCATCGCGTTCGCCCTCCGGGGGTCTTATTCATGATGTCAATCAGTGCTTTACTCACCCCGGGATGTTTGGTTACCATGCGCATGAATTCCGAGAATGTCATGTTTTTTTTACCATGATTGCTCTCCTTCACTTCACCCATCAGCTCCAGCAGCCCCGGGGGCATGATGGAAGGGTCCAACGCGGGGTGGTCGGAGCCCTCATCCTCATCTTCATCCTCATCTTCATACCCTTCCTTGATGTCTATGTCCTCTTCCTCATCGAATAGATCATCGAAGAGGTACCCCTGAGCGTCGCGAGCGCCGGTCTTGCTCCGTTTCTGGACTACGACCTTTCGCTTCTTCCTGCGGCTACCGTTCAACACACCCGGGCCATAGTCCTCAAAGGCCATTCTTGCCGGAAAGGGGTTGCGCGGGTATTTCTTCAGGCGGCGCTCTTCCCGGAGGACCTCTTCCAATGCCTCCTCATCCATGGTGTGGCCTTCGTCAGACCCCGAGTCGAAGCCAAAGCCCCCCCAGGGGCTGTCGAACAGGTCGCGTTTGGTGTTGACGATCTCGGCGACCAGGTCCATCTGCCGATGTCTGCGCGCGAGTTCAAGGGCCGCGTTCAGACAGTCCTGCTGACGATCGTCAGAGAAAGCGGGCAAGGACCGGGCTCGGAGCAGCATGAAGGAGGCCAGGTGTGTGCTGTCGGTGCGAATGCCGTGGTTGGTGCAGAAATAGGCCAATTCATCCCATCTTGCCGTCAAAGCGGCCTCGGCAACGATCGCGAGCTGATTCATTTCCAGAGAGCAGTTGGACCGTTTGAACCACTTGGTCAGCAGCTTCTCCCAAGCCGACGGGATGAGGATCTCGATGTTCAAGTCCACGCCGATCGGATGGACGCGGACCAGGGCCTGAATCAACTCCTTGTTCTTGCAGCTCGAGAGCGATCTGAGCAAGGGCTTTTGGGCCGCGTCATGCCAGCCACATTCCTCGGCAACGCTCAAGCACAGCAGCGTGGCGGGTAGGGGTCCGCCCAACTGGTTCCTGATCTGGGCCTCCATCTCCGCTGCGCGGGTCTCGTTCCGGGCCATCATTGCCTGCACCCACTCCAGCGCATCGACGAAGGTGGATCGGTCTCCCTCCCGCGCCTGCGAGAGTGCCCTGAGTGCCTCCAAATCCGCGGGGACCAAATGGAGTTTCTCATCCTTGAGATGTCGCACGCACTTGGCGATCAAGAGCCGCATGCGGGCCACCCGAGTGGCGGGGTCACGGCTGCCCAGTAGTTCCGCCTTGGCAATATATTTGAGCGCCTTGTTGTAGGCGTTCCTCTCTTCCGCCGATTGGGCCAATGCCAACCAGGGCCGGTGGTCTTGCGGGAAGGCCTTGACCCATTTGTCCGTCACCCTTTCCAAACTGGCGGGGGACATGTTCGTCGATCGGCAGTACTCGAGCCACTCCTGAAAGGCCGAGGGATCGGGCCGTTGCCGGCAGGCCAGTTGGTAGAGTCTGTCGGGGCGGAGATAGTCTTGATCGCCGACCCCCTCGGGCGCGGGGTTGGCACGTTCCCAATCACGAGCAGAGTCCTCTGGGACGAGATAGTCGCTAAGGTCCGGAGGTTCATCGTGATAGTCTTTCCGCACATCGGCCAACTCTTCGGGGCTAAGGCGACGGAGTTGCCGAGCCATGTGCAGGCAGACAAACCCGTCCTCAGCGCTCTGGGCCGCATAGAGACCCTCGTTGACGGCAGCTCGACGAAATCGATCCCAAACGAAACAGGCAAAGGGCTGGTCGCCGCATTGCTCTACGCCTCGGGCAAACAGCCGCCAGAAATAGGCATCCGCCGTCGGGAAAGGTTTCAACGCCACCATGACGGACCCGTCGAGCAACTCCAGCGTGTCCAGTTTGACAAACAGATGCTGCTTGAGACGCGCCAGCCTCTCTGGCCAGGCTTGGTGACAGAGGTGAAGCGCCTCCTTGAGGCGAGAAGCGATTGGTCTGTCGTCCTTCTCGGCCATGGCCTCGTCGAGTCGGTCAAGGGCGCTGCGCAGCAAGAGGGAGGGGCCTCCCACCCGCTGCACGAGTTGACGCTGGATCGGGCTCAGGGTTGGGTCCAAACGTTCCTCGAGCATGGATCTGATCACGGGAACCAGGCAGGCGCCCGCGCTCTCTTCGTGCACGGCGTCAAGGAGCTGACGGCACTCCTGATCGCGGCCCTCATGGAGTGCGGCGATGGCCCGGATCAATATCTTCCAATCGGCCAAGGGGCTCTTTCGCGGGCACTCGGGAAGCGTCAGCGCCGCCTCGTCTACCGGACCGCTGGTCACGGCGGCAAGGGCCTGGACCAGCGCCGCCGCCGCCACCCGCAGGGGGTGACTCGGGGGTAGGGCCTCACAGTTCGCGATGGCCGCCGGATCGGACACGTTGCGGCGGATGGTGTCCTTAATCGATTGCGGCCACTCGCGTGGTGAAGGCGACTCGGCCAAGGGGGCCAGCAGGCGCGACAGGTCGCCGGTCTTGGCGGCCAGCGTGCCGAGCAGTTCCTCCATCGCCCCCGCCGCCTCAGGAAATCGGCCCAGGACCAGCTCCGCCAGGGCCTGCGCCTCGGCGAGCAGGTTCTTGGCGATCATGCCTTGGACGCGGGCGGTGTAGGCCTCCAAGAGAACGGCCTGGGACTCTGAGGTAGCACTCTGTTTGTGAAGTGTCTTCGCCCGGTCCAGGGCCGTCTTGAAACTCTGGCGGGCGATGGCCTGTCTGATCCCTTCGATTCGAACCGAAGCGTCTGGGATAGTGTCGGCAGATTGCGTCTGCTTAGGCGGATGCAGCGGCACGATCCGACTGTCCTTTGCTCTAGGGACTCCCTCAACGCGGCCGGCAGAAGAAGTCCGTTTCTTTTGCTTGTTTCTTCGCCCCAAGTCGTGTAATGCCTCCACATCATGATGAGAACACCTTGAGTTCGGCAGGCAGTGTAGGAATAAATGTCCCCTGCGTCAAGCGGGTAAAAGGGTGTTTTATGGGACGATGGGTTCTTTACCGTGCCACTGTTCCGCAGCATTGTATTTCTCGCAGCGCCCGGTATGCTGCGGCCATGAATCGGTTTCCGGAGGACATCTATTTCATCCTAGACAGTTTCGTGGTGCCTGCCGAGATTGCCGAGAACACGCCTTTGTCAGAAAACTCCCTCGTCGGCCCGAGAGCGAGCGTTTTTTCATCTGGCAAAGACGGCGAAGCAGGCGATGTTGGTTTCATCGTCGATGCAGCCAGGCGGAAAAAGGGCCGCTCGAAGCCAGATCGAATTCTCCGACAGGCTCCCATTCCCATTCCACGCCAACGGTTACGAAAAACCATACAAGTGTGATACTTGCAATCCCCACATGGGTGTGCTAATTTCCTACTCATATCAAAACTCCGTTCTGGTATTGGGGTTAAGGAGTTTGGCCAAAACGACTATACAGTCGGGAGTTTCCTTTTTCATTACCGCGGCATAGCCTTAGTCATTCATACCCGCAAAGCTATTGCTTTAGCGACGGAATCATCAACCGACGAAAGGGGTTTTTTATGTCCCGCTTGCATGGAAGAAATCGGACTTCACTGCTTTTCCTGGTTGTATTGTCAATGGCCGGTCTCATGAGTACAGGATGCCAGAACGAAACTATGTATACAGAAATCGCCCAAAAAGCGGCACACTATTCCGGTGTGGAGCCTTCTATTCAGCCTGATTACCGATATGAAACTCTCCGTTCGCCTGTAATGGGAACCAACGGTGTTGTCGCAACGAGTCATCCTCTCGCCGCCAATGCGGGTCTCGATATTTTGAAAAAGGGTGGTAACGCTGTCGACGCGGCAGTCGCGACCGCTGCCGTTTTAACCGTTGTCGAACCGATGAGCACGAGTCTCGGCGGTGACGCGTTTATCATGGTGTATATGGCCCAAGAGAAAAAGCTTATCGGCCTAAACGCCAGCGGCAGAGCGGCGTATGGGATGACGCTCGATAAGCTGAATGAAAAGCTTAAAAAGCATGAGATGCGGGGTATCAGCGGCATCTATTCCGTTAGCGTTCCGGGAGCGGTGGCCGGCTGGTTCGATGTTCTGGAAGAATACGGCACCCTGAGCATGGCGGAGGTTTTGGAACCGGCGATCTATTACGCCGAGAACGGTTTTCCAGTCACGCCGATCATTGGCCGGGCATGGAGAAGCAGCGTCGCAAAGCTCAGGCGTGATGAATCCACTGCGAAGACCTGGCTTGTGGATGGTGAACGCGCACCCCGCATCGGTGAAGTATTTGTCAACAGGGACCTTGCAAACACATTAAGAAAGCTCGCCGCGCAGGGCCGCGACGCATTCTATAAAGGCTCGATTGCTCAGGCGATCGTGGATTATTCGGATGAAAAAGATGGTCTCCTGACGATGAAAGATTTCGAGGACCACACCTCTACCTGGGTCGAGCCGATTTATGCGGATTACAAGAACTACCGTCTTTATGAACTGCCTCCGAACGGTCAGGGAATCGCCGCTCTGGAAATACTAAAAATCCTCAAAAACGTGGATATGAAGGCGTTCGGTCATAATTCCGCGGAGTATCTGCACCATTTTATTGAAGCAAAGAAACTCGCATACGCTGATATCCAGAAATGGAACGCCGATCCTGAATTCAATGACCTGCCCATCGGTCGGATGATCTCTGATGAATACGGTAAAAGCCAGTTTGACCGGATAAATCCGAAAAACGCCGCCGAACGTCCCGCGTCGGGAATTCCCATGGAGGGTGACACAGTCCTGCTCCAAGTGATGGACAAAGATAAGAACGCGGTGTCGTTCATTTACAGCATCTACTCCGGTTTCGGCTCCGGGCTTGTCGCTCCGGGAACGGGATTTACACTCCAGAACCGCGCGGCGCTGTTTTCTCGCACTCCGGGGCATGTAAACGTAGTGGAACCGCATAAGCGTCCCTTCCACACGATCATTCCCGCGATGGCCTTTAAGGACGGCGAGTTCTTTATGACATTCGGCTGCATGGGCGGTTCAGTACAGCCCCAGCAACATGTGCAGATATTTCTGAATGTGGTCGATTTCAACATGAATATGCAGCAGGCGGTTGAAATTCCGCGTGTTAACCACGGTTCCGGTTTGCGCGTCTCCGTTGAACCGGGTATCGATGAAGACGTGCTAAAACAGCTTGAAGCATGGGGGCATGTGCTCCAGCGCCGAACGACCAGAGGCGGAGTCGGTGGGGCGCAGGGTATCATGTTCGATAAAGTCAATGGTGTTATGACCGGCGGATCGACTCCGCACAAGGATGGCTGCGCGGTTGCGTGGTAGAGAATGTCGTTAACCGCATGAAGTATTGAGCGTTTGCATTACCCAATCACTAATCAAGCCCTGACTCAATAGCTTCACCGACTCAAAAGCTTCACCGAGACTGCCACCGAATCTTTTACGCTAATGACCCCAGAGCGGCCCCGGTTTTGGCGGCCGAACCAAACCGGCGCCAACAACCCCACCGCGCGGGCGTCGGCATCGTCTTCGGCGCGGGCCTGCACGAGTCGTGGAATCGCCGAGCTCGCGGCCGGCTCTCGATCCGTCCAAGAGCCGTAATCGCGCGGCGACGAACATCGACGTTTTCGTCGGAGACGGGGGTAATCACCGCCGGCACGGCCTCTTCGGCTAGGGGCGCGAGCCAAGACGGCGCCCGCGACCGCTTAAGTGTGAAATTTTTCGCACATTGTTCTTGGCGGACACCGACCCATGTGCGAAATTCTTCACATTATGAGCAACGATATCGCAAAACAGCTGAGTCGCCGTGAGCGGGAATTGATGGACATCATTTACGCGTCCGGCGAAGCATCAGCGGCAGAGGTGTTGGAAGCACTCTCCAACCCGCCCAGTTATTCTACGGTTCGTAAACTGCTATCGATTCTCGTCGAGAAAGGACACCTCAAACATCGCAAGCAGGGAAGCAGGTATTACTACCGCCCCACCCAACCACGTGAGAAAGAAGGAAAATTGGCACTCTCGCGTGTGTTGGCGACTTTTTATGAGGGTTCACTCGAAAATGCCGTGGCTGCCCTGGTGCGCGGACGTAGATCCAAAATCTCGAACGACGAATTGGCACGATTGAGCGAGCTGATCGCACAGGCCCGCGAAGACGAGGAGTAACATGCAGTTTTTTCCTGATTCTTAACTTGCGACTCGATTCGCTGGGCATGCTGTGGATCGACGCAGCGGTGAAGGGAACCTTTGTCGTATTAGCTGCTTTTACGCTGACATTCTGCATGCGAAAGTCGGCGGCGGCTTGGCGTCACATGGTCTGGTCACTGGCAATTGTTGGCCTATTGGCTTTGCCGTTTCTTTCGGCAGTCCTTCCTCAATGGCACGTGCCGTTGCCTGAATCATGGTCGATCACCGCTGTTGAGGACGACGGACAAGAAGTGCCTGCGCGAGTCGAAAAACTGCTGTCTGCATCGCCGGCAGCCGGCAACTCAGAACGACCAACGCATGTGGCACGGGCTACGTCTTCGCATTCAACTCAGCCAATGCCCCCTATCTTGAGAGCGTCAGAAGGAATCGTCTCATCGTCACAACCAAGCGCACTTGCCAATGGTTTCGCGGCGCACAGGCGAGTTCCATCGCCAACTCCGAAATCTTTTGCAACGATACTTTGTTGGCTGGCACTGACTTGGCTCGCTGGCGCTTCGATTGTGATACTCAATCCCTTACTCGGATTCAAGCAGCTTGCTCGGTTGCAGCGGCGTGCGACGGTAGTCAGCGATAAAGCATGTCTGGAGTTGCTCGACCGCTAGGCTTAGTAAGGGACACTCCCCTTCTCGGAGACCCCGTTTCGGAGACCTAATCCTTTACGCTAACGTCTGATCCCAAACTAAGGTCATGACCCCAAAAAGGTCGCTAAAGGTGCTCGGACCCCAAACTTCACCTTGGCTGCCACCTAATGTTTTCGGCTAAGGGCTGACTCCAAAACGGCCCCCAAACTCCCTAGCTAATTTTTGGTGGCGATCCAAGTTCCTTGCACGGCCCCCTCGTTAATGGACATCGTGCCCTTCATAGTGCCATAGTCAACGACAGTGCCTCTGTAGACACACACGAAGTCGTTACCGTTGTACGAGCAGTCAAATGACCACTCCACTTCGTTTCCTTTTTGAGTACCTTCTATCTCGGCCAACCCGAAGAGGCCGTCGTAACCTCCTGTGACTTTTCCGCCCTCACTCGTCAGCGAAAACTTGGGAGTCCCGGTGTTGCCATTGATATCAACCTCGATATCCCAATCGCCGCTTGCGTTGATCCCTTTCATCGGCTTGATCCGAATGTCCTTGAATTGCACCATCATGGGTGGACCCGCGTGTAGCTGCAGCGCCAGGATCCCGGAACCAGCAACCGTCTGAATACCGGACCTCATGGTTTTCCGCTCGTCTGCATCAACCACCTGCACCGTGACTCGACCATTGATGATGTGCATCAGGTGGTGGCCGTGCGCGATGATTTGGTAGTCGTTCCAGTCTTCCTTCTTGATGACCTTGTTGATTTCGTTGGTATCACCCAGCGAGGCCACAACGTTGACTTTGTGCCTGCCGCCCTCTGCCGTGATGTGAGTCAACTGGCCTCGCTGCGCCAGAACGCCGCGCCCCTTTTCTTCGTATA
This sequence comes from Planctomycetota bacterium, assembly GCA_022563885.1. GTDB lineage: Bacteria > Planctomycetota > Phycisphaerae > Sedimentisphaerales > Anaerobacaceae > JAIPFM01. The sequence goes on from JADFMM010000055.1 coordinate 22,622, forward strand.
GAATGCCAGAAAATGTGTCACCGGCCTCGAAGTCACCTTGGTAGCCGCCCACGACGTGGTTTCCGAGGTCCTTGGATCTATATTGAATCCCCGAGTTGCCGCCCACGATCTTGAATTTCAATCGCAGCTCAAAATCATCAACCGTTCCGCCTCGCCAAATGAGGAAGGTATTTCCCTTGGTCGGATTGTCTTCCGTCGTCTGTCCCGTGATCGCTCCATCCTTTACAGACCAAAACTCAGCTTTACCATCCCAATGGTTCAACGTCGTACCGTCGAAGAGTGAAAGGAATCCCTCTTCGTGATGGTCGGCGCAGGCAACACTACCGAGAACAACAAGCGCCAAGCAACAAACCGATGTAAACTTCATTTTGACCTCCCAAAAACAAAGAGCAGAATTTGATTTAACAACCATTGAAATGAGTATACGCCCGAGGGGAAGGCCGGTCAATGGAGAACAGCCCCAGGACCGCCATGGCGGTCCTGGGGCTGTTGCATGTGGTGTGTACACGGTCCATTTAAGTCAAAACACCAGGAAGGCGCCTCTATTCAGGCCCAAAATCTGGCCAGGAAGGCATCGATTGATAGGACAGGTACAAACGTATTTCTCGATCCCGGCCTTCATTCCACATCGAACGCGAACGGGTCACGGGCACCAATTGGCGTGCGCCACGCGATCATTCGCCCTTCAAATAATAGGGCCGGTAGCTGAACACCTGAGGATCCTTTGGATCGACCGAAACGACAACACCGGCAACGTTTGGCGAGCCGAAAACTTCCATACGCGTGAAATGCATGTATGTTTTCCCGCTACTGTTTCTGAATGGCTTGTCGATTCGGTAGTAGTGCGTATCACCATGAATGCAGACGACTGGTTTGTGATACTCTGACAAAAATCCTCGCATGGCGGCGAGGAAATCTTTGAAGCCTTCACTATTTCCGTTTTCGAAGTCAGGATTCGCATGAATGACGACCGCGACACCTGGCGCATCCGTCGCGATCGCTTCCGCGAAACTCTCTTTCATGAATGCCAGGTTCGCCACGTTTCGACTTTTGAACTCCTTCATTGAGGGCAGGTGGTCTGCCCGGTAATTGTTACCGCTGCCCACAACGTGCACGACGATGAATAAGACGCCTGACTTGGAGAAGCGGTAATTCTCCACGTAGGTCGAGTGCTTGGGGTCAAGACTCTGATGCTGGGCATTCAGCTGGTCAAGACGCAGCGTTTTCGGGTTCTTGAAGAATAGGTCTCGCAACCTGTCGAGCCGTTCGACGGGATCGGCCCCGACGCCGTGGCAGTCTGTCCATTCGTTGTCGCCCGGCGTGTAGACGACCGGTTTCGGATACGCTTGGAAGAGGTCTCGAATTCTGCGGAACTCCTCGTCGGAGCACGGCGCACTCTGCGCCTTAAAGTCGCCAACGTGCACCAGGAATGTAAAGTCCTCGCTTTCCGATTGCTTGAGAAGACGGCGGTACGTCACGTCCTGGTCGGGTGAGTACGGCAGATCGCCGGTGGCCAGGAAACGAAAGCGCGAATCTTGCGCATTGGCGGCTTGTGTAAGTGTCAGCAACGCGGCGCCCAGGATGCCCAGAAACTTCTTGTTGTTCATCTTCGAATTCCAATCATTGTGAGAAGCTTGAACCCATCTTCAGGGCTAATTCTCATTCTTCAAACACCTAGTATCCACGAAACACTAGCGATTGCCAGCCCCGTCATCGACGAGCAGCAGATTGCCCGTGATGACAGGAGATGTCCTGTATGACGTTCCAGTCGGTGTTCCCACACCACGTCGCAACCTGAAGTGGACGGTGAAATCAAATGTCCCAAGAAACGTTCGATGGATACGACAGTGAAATGGCCGGAACCAGCCCACTTTTTGCGAACCCTCTTCTTGAGCTTGCCACCCGGTCACCGAATCGCCGAGTAATCCGTTGCTTTCATGTAGGTCGACTCTGGCCTTTCACGCAGGAAGCGTCCGTCCTTTTGAGATTCTTCTGCGACTTTTCTCCATTCCGCGTCGGCTCCAAACGACTTCCACGACGTTTTTGCGGCGTCGCGACTGTCGTGCCGGAGAATGTAGATCAGCGTGTCCTTCGAATCCGGTTCATCGACCGGATGCCAATAGGCAACCGACTGTAACCCAAAACGATTGAAAATGCGAATCGTGTTGTCCCTAAAGCGGGCGTCGAGGTTTTTGAGTTTGCCTTTGTTGGTTCGGTAGATTCGAAGCTCGAAGACGGCCTCGTCGCTCTTTTTGTCATTCGAGAACTTCGGTGAGTAGTCGGCCGCGTTCATGAACACCGAGTCAGGCGCTTTGGCGAGAATCCGGCCGTCCTTCTGCGATTCCTTCGCGACCTTCTTCCACTCGCGGTCCCCAAGAAAGGCTTGCCAGGACGCTTTCGCGGCATCACGGCTTTCGTGTTTGAGAACGTAAATCAGCGTGTTCTTTGACTTCGACTCGTCGGTCGGGACCCAATAGCCGACCGATGTCATACCGTGCTTCTTGAACAAGCGCACCGTGTGATCGCGGAAGCGTGCGTTCAAGTTGTCCAACTTGCCTTTGTTGGTCGTGTAGGTCCGCAGTTCATAGACTTCCGCTACAGCTTTTGCTGGGACAAGAAACAGTCCCGCCAGCAACGCGAGTGCTGAAAGACGAAGAATCACTCGTTTAATCGACACGCTTTTCTCCTTGGCCATTCCCATAAAGCACAGGTGTTTCCAATGACGGACGTCTGCTGCTATCGCAGGTCGTGAAACTGATAAACTGATAGGAAATTTGGTTTAACAACCATAGGAGTGATTATATGCCCGAGGGGAAGGCCGATCAATGGAAAACAGCCCCAAGACCGCCATGACGGTCCTGGGGCTGCATAAGGGGTCGGATATACGTAAAGAAGAAAGTGACAATGCTCGTATACTCTGACCCTGGAACCCTATATCCTGCCGTAGTCATTTGAACCCATCGGGGGTTGCAGTATCGTGGCCGTTGCAAAACGAGGAGGTCAGAGGGACAATGCATAGCAGGGCAATACTGCGGCCGATGCCTACCGTCTCGGTCCATTGTTTCCACGCCTCGGGTTCGATGTTAAGAATTTGCCCACCCCAGAAACTGATTGGGGCGCAACCCAGCAGCAAGAATATACAGAACAAAATGCCCGCAGGCTCCTCCCGTGAAGGCTTACGAACTCTTACAGTTAAACTGTTTCTGCCTCTTGGGACTCAAGTTTGCTAAGAAGAATCGTATCGGTCTTCTTCGTAAAACTGAAACGCCACGTATCTTCTGTCGTGGGATCAATGAGTACACGCTGGCACACTTCGATTGATGCAAATTTTGGGATGCTTGTTGCAAGACAAGACCACATATAATCTGGGAGAGGTGGGGTCTCCTCACAAGCCTGATCAGACTCATACTCAACGGAAATATCGCCTTCATTCTCGAGGAGATCAAGCTTTATTGTGGTTGCGTGTTTCTTTGTCGCCTGGGAAAACAAATCACAAACCTGCCATGATATGATGAACGGGCCATGCTTGGGAACCTACGGGTATGTCAGGCCCTGACCAGTCACGAGATGGCTCCATATCTGGAGGCTCGCCAAGAGCATTTGCGGTAAGGGACCGGCAAAATCGTTAGCTTTTTCCGGTCCGAGTTGAGGCGGATTCGTTAGCCATTACGTTTTTTATAAAGCGCATAGGTATAGGGGCGTGGATCACCAAATGGATTGATGAATGTGTAATCTTCATGTTTGACGAGTTCAAATGCTGCACCCATGCGCTCTGTCATTTCTTCGACAGAGTACCGATGGAGTTCGAGTCCTGCACACTTAGGCGCGCCCGCGGTCGAAAACTCTGCCAGCAATACATATCCCCCCGCATATACCGCCGAATGTAAGTTGGTGAAGTATCCTTTAATGTCTGCTTCTTCGAGTAAAAAATGGAGAACAGCCCGATCGATCCAGATATCGGCCTGGGGAATGCCATCAGGCAGAGGATTAGAGATATCATGGTGAAGCCATGTCAATCTATCATTCATTCCTATTCTGCTTCTCAGCTTGTTTAGGGCTTCATCGCTGATGTCGTTCAGAATGAGTTTATGCCCCCTGGCCAGAAGTTCGTCGACAAGCACGGATGTTCCCGCACCAGGGAGGAAGACCGTGGAGTTCTGGCTCTGCGGAATCAGATCGAGAAACTTTAATGTCTGCGAGGCGTTGCTCTCGTACCAACCGAGTTCAGGGTCGGTCTTGGCGGAGAAAATCGTGTTCCAATGTTGACTTGGGGTGGTCATATTTTCGTGTCGCGACTAACGTTAAAGCTCAGCGGAACGGTATGTGCTGGGACCTCAGCAAATCGTTTTTACTTCAGGGGTTAGGTCCCAAATCCGAGTGTTTTGGGGGCCTGGTTCAATTCCGAGTTACACGACTCGACTGAGGTATCTTCATCGTAATCGGCTTCTCGGCCTTCTCGATTACGAGTACGAGTACCGCTTCGCTGAGTACGAGCATGACAACAGGTCAGACGGACTGCTACCCATATACACACTTTTGTGAACCAACCCGTTTTGGGCCTTAGCTGCCCAATGTCGCTCTCGAAATGGGGACTGCAAGGAACTGAGGCTTCCTGTACCACCAAGGAATCAGCAGCAGTAGCATTCGCGCGCTGACCTACCCTGGAGCTTAAGGTATCGACTACCTGATGGACGAATGCCTCACTCCCTACAGCAATGCGTTGTAGCGATTTTATCTCTCGTGCTACGGTGTGCTCCGGAGTCGATAGCTGTCGCATGATTGCGGTCCTCCCAGAATGCTCCCTTGCGTTTCTCTTTCTGGTTGTTTTGTTGAGCCGCCACACGCCCAACGAGGCCCTTTGAACGATCCATTCAATGACGCTCGGTAAGGAAGGGATCGGCCATAAATAACTTGGACCTCAAATTGTCCAATTTATTTCTTGCGGATCCCTAAGGTTGCTCAAACGGATCGGTTCGACCGGCCATGCCGGCAACCTCTGCCGCGGACAGGGCACGGTGGTAGATTCGAACATCGTCCACATCACCGACAAAGTAGTTGGGATTACCGTTTTTCGCTCCGTCGAATGCAACTGCTTCCGAGCCAACACCCACGAAACCATAACGCAGGTTGCCGGTCCCCAACGTGCTGCCTCTAGTGACCGGAGCTTCGTGGTAACCATCGATGAAGATCGTCGACGTGCCATTGTCGAATACGCCGGCCACATGATGCCATTCGCCGTCGTCCACGCGTGAAGAACTGCCGGAATCGAGCTGGCCCGCATCGGTCATCACATCCCAACCGACCTGGCCGGGACCGGCGCCGCTAAGATTAATCTCGAGACGCCAGTAATCGCTTCGGTCAAAGGACGCAATGATCTGGTCGGTCTCGACCTCCGTCCGTATCCAGGCCGTGACGCTCACCTCCGAGAAGCCGGTCGAATCGTAAAATAGGCCGTCAATGGCCACATAGGCGTTGACGCCGTCTAAGCGAAGGGCCTGGCCATTGACGCCGGGTACGAACAAGGTCCTATCCCCAAACAGGGTGCCCGGACTCTGACCAGTGCTGTCCGACACATCGCCGTCAAAGGCGTAGTGGGCGACCAAGGCCTCATCGGTCGGCTGGGTCGGCGTTACCACCAGACGCGCATCGGTCGTCAGTTGGATTTCATCCACGTACAGGACGCCCGATCCGTCGCCCTCGATGCCGATGG
>JADFMM010000277.1 GCA_022563885.1 Planctomycetota bacterium
GATGCAGGGTACACCGCGTTCCTCCTCGATCCTGATTTGGGCGTTAGCGACAGCCAGAGGGTTCATTTTTCACCCCCTTCGAGGGAGTTTCCTAAAGCCACGTCCTCCGGGCGTGGATCCCTACTTCGGCCCATCTACGCCCCCAACGGCCTAAGAGCACCTAACAAAATGAATCTGCATTTGAACGGCTTATTCTGCTTCTGGACGGCGTCAGGCTCCATCGACCATCCTCAGATGGCCTGCTTCGCCTTCCTTGCCAGAAACAGAATCGCTCGTTCTTGGTGCGACGCTCATTTTGTCAGGGGCTCTAAGAACAAAAGATTTCACATTTCTTCCTTTTTCTTGAGTGTCCCCGACTCGTTTTCTCGCATTGGGTGTTGAAGACAACGATTTCAGGACATTGAAAGTGCCTGAAGAAATGAGAAATGGAACAACAAAGGAGAATCGAATCATGAGAAACAGAATCAAGAATCAAACACATCGCAGTACCGTGCTGTTTGCCGCGGCAATCGTAGCTACAGCCAGCCTAAGCACTCTTGTGCTGGCCCATGAAATTGACCAAACCAGCCGCGTCATTTGGCCGGATCTCATTCCAATTCCAGCCGGATTCGAAGCCGAGGGAATACAGTTGGGCAAAGATCAGGACTTCTTTGTTGGCACCGTGTCTTGGTCGGGCAATCTCGCCAACTCCGGGGCTATTTACAAGGGAAATCTAGTTACCGGAGAAGGTCAGATTCTCGTGCCGCCTACGGGAAAACCTGTAGCTGGTTTGTCCTATGATGCGCGCACAGATTACCTTTATGCCGCAACAGGGCATTCAGGGGGTTTTGCCGGTCCTCGTTGGGAACAGGGACTAAAAGTTTACACCGCCACCAGCGGGCGATTGTTGGGAGAAATCATTTTCGGTGACGACATGGTCATAAACGATGTATTGGTCACGGACACGGCCGTATATTGCACCGATTCTGTTAGTACGACTCTGTACAAGGTAGCACTTGAAAATGATGGGAAAGTCTTTTCATCTACTGTCGCGAAGATCGAAATGACAGGCTTCGAGATGGCCGAGGGATTCAACGCCAATGGTCTTGTGGGAGATTTCGACGGCAAAGAACTGGTGATCATTAATATCACCACCGGTGTTCTTTACCTGGTCAATACCGAAAGTGGAGCTGCAACTCCGGTAAACGTCCAGGGAGATGAACAACTATTCCCAGATGGCGATGGGCTCTACATGGATGGGCGTACGCTTTATATCATGCAGAATTTCTCTCAAAAGATTGCGGTGGTGGACCTGTCGGACGATCTTACCCAGGGCACGTTCATCAAGAATATCGTGAGTGACGATTTTTCGATCCCGACGACGATCACGGGATTTGGCAGTTGCATCTACGCCATCAATACCCACTTCTTGGAGTTCATCGCTGAGGGCGCCGACACCACATTGATTCAGTCCGAAGTGGTGAAGGTATTTAAGTAAAGGGTATTCGCGCACTATACCCGGTTATCCCGTCCCGAGAGACAACTGTCGGGACGGGAGAAGAGCCGCTCTTGACGCCTTTCATCGTGTAGATAAACAAGACTGGATGCCAATAGGAACAATCGGATAAAACCTAATCTGAAGGAGTAAGAAAAATGACGGCAAACAAAGAGGCAGGAAGAAGTAAAACAAGACAGATAGGCTTTTCACGAATGGGGCTGCTGTTGTTGGGTCGGCTTTGCAGGGTCAGCCCTGGAAATAGTCGTCAACGGGTGGCGGGGGAAGCCACAGAGTCGATCCTTAAGAACGATGTTCGTGGAAAGCCAAGGGGTCGGGGGGGATCCTTGACCACTCTGAAGAGGCTGGAAACCGAGAGGCCGGGAAGGGATTGTTGGCTTCTTCCGGGATTAATCCTGCCTGCCTGAACAGTTTGCCGGCTTCCGATAGAAGCAGTGTCCCATGCCAAATCCCCAGCTCCGCCACTACTTCGACATTCGTTAATCGGTGTTCGGAGTTCGATATTCAAAAAAAACCATGAATTTCGAATATCGATTAACGAATAATGAAATTCGAAGTAGTGATATCCGGTGATCAAGACTTTTTTTCCGGCTTTGCGGCTACTACCGTCAACCACAACCGGTCGGTTGCCTCGATCAGTTGTTTACCCACAGGTAGTTCCAGATCAAGCGAGGCCTGTGCCTGCTGGATCCGAGGGGTAGAAGGATCGGTGCCTAGCAGCAATATCCGAAACAGGCCGGAATGGTTTTTCACGGTTTCATCGGCGCTCAGAGTCAAGGTCACGTCACCCCCCTTTTCCGGAACCCGGGCCGAAGTTGAAATCACGCCATCAGGAAGATCAACGGCCGTTGCGATCAAGGGTGTGCGATCTCCGTCAATCCGAGAGACGGTCACCTTCAGGGTCGTTGTCGCTCCATGATCCAGTCGAACATTATCGGATCCGGCTACGGCCTTTATTCCTGGAGCGGCATCGACCATCTCGAGATGATAGGCGAAATCCGGGCCGCCTTTTCCGTAACGATCCCGGACTTCAAGGGTGTAGTTTCCGTCGGCGGGGGAACTCCATGTCAGTTTCGGGTCGAGATCTTTACCGGCGTCGTCGCTGGTTGAGATGTTTTTTCCCTCCGCGTCGTAGATGGTAAGAACCGCATCGAGATCAAAGCCAAGTGACCATGAACGAAGGTCAAACCTGATCGTCCGGCCTTTTTTTGCATCGATCGAAAACCAATCCCGGTCATTTTTTTTCCCGATGTGGCCGCTTATGCCAACGGGTATCGATACGACCTGTGCTTCTTCCCGTTTGTTGTTGGGTTCCGCCTCGACGATTTGCGGCGTATCGCGAACCATGATTTCCAGGAGATTTTCGGCCTGCGCAAGCGGAAACGAGTGGCTTTCGCAACCGGGGGCCAGGGCCGAGGCGTCAAGATCTGAACTCAGGGGGTACGCGCCTTCGGCATTCATGTTCCAGCCGTGCAGGCGGACAGAGGCTGCGGCATTCCGATGAATGGCAAGAGGCATGGAATACCGCACGTAAGGGCCGGTATACACCGAGAGTCGATATACCGCTGCGCCCGTGCCGTATAACCGGACATCGAATCGGGGCGGATGCGCGAACCCGGAGATCTGGAGAACATGAACGCCATCCCGTTTTGCCTGATAGGCGAGAAACGGATCGAGATTTTGCGAGTCGAGGGCTTCGTCGAGTCTGTATCCATTGGCGTCACGTAAATGAAGGGACGAATCCAGGGGAGACCCGATACCATACGATTCAACTTTGGCGATCAGCCACTGCCCTTTCTTCAATTCGATGGAATAGGAATCCGTATCGCCGGACTTTGAGAGCTGGCCGTTGATCGTTATGGGCGTTTTCTCGATCTTCTGTGCATCCCTGAAATGGTCGTTGGTTTCTTTTTCGATGATCTCGCCGATATTTCCGACGATGAAGGTCCGGGGTTTAGAGGCACCTTCTGCGTTGTAGCCGCGAATGAGATGTGGACCCAGCGGCACCTTCGGCGGAACCCGGATCGTAACAATGCCCTTTTTTCCTCCGGCCTCAGGCACCAGGTCGGGGCAACTTGACCAGAACGAGAGGGGCCAGGGATCGAGTTTTCCACCGATCGTCAGGGTAACCGTGGTGCCCTGTTCTGCGCCGGCCGGGTACATGTAATCCACCTGCGGCTGCTCGGCATGGACAGCCTGATACAGGAAGAAAGAGGCCAACAGAATTGGAAATAATTGTTTTGGCTTACGCATAAATGAGGCAAGCGTCATTGAGAGGAAGAGCACGAAGGGCTGTCGCCCACCTTCAACCGCCATCCGTCACCCTATGATCATTGGCCTCGGCGCCAGCCCTTCCCACTCTTCCTTTTCTTCCCGTGAATGCTTAAAAAAGTTCTTTGATAAGCTTCGCATCGTATACCAATTGGACAGGTTTTCCGGTTTCCGTATGCAGATGCTGGAATGGATCAATTCCCATTTTTGCGTAGACCGAAGCGACGAGGTCCTGTGGTGTATAGATATTGTCGGATGCGTAGTAGCCCTTGATATCGGTCGCGCCGACAACCTGGCCAGGCGGCACGCCTCCGCCGGCAATGTGAACACTCATGGCGCTGGACCAGTGGTCCCGGCCGCCGCGTTCGTTGATTTTTGGGGTTCGTCCAAATTCGCCCATCGTGATAACCAGGGTAGACTCGAGCAACCCCCGATCATCGAGGTCTGAGATAAACGCAGCGAGCCCCTGATCGAGATCGGGAACCTTCTTATTCTTGAGTGATTTAAAGATATCCACGTGATGATCCCAGCCACCGTAATAAATGTTGATGAAGGGAACCCCAACCTCCAGGAGTCGCCGGGCGAGGAGAAAGCGCTGGGCCAGAGCATTGCGGCCGTATTTGTCGCGCGTGGCATCCGTTTCCAGTGTGATATCAAACGCGGCCTGAGCCTCACGCGAGGAAATCAGGTCGAAACCCTGTTCATAGTAGCTGTCGAAATCAACGGCCGGATCCTGGGCCATCTTGTCATTCATCCGTAACATGCGATCGAGCGCATCCTTAAGCCTGCGTCGTGTCGTTGCGCGCCCCTGGCTGATGCCGGTCGGCAGGACGACATCCCGGACCTTGAAGCCCTCTCTGTTGGGATCGCCCCCGATCACGAAGGGAGCGTGTTCTGCCCCCAGCATGTGCGGGCCGCCCGATCGGGCCTTCTTGGGAAGTGCAAAATAGGCGGGCATTTTATTGGGCTGGCCGCGGAAATACGAGACCACCGAACCCATGGATGGATGAAATGAGGCATTCGCGCCGCAGTTAACGGGCATTGGCGTGGGCAGACCGGTCATCATGTAGTGATTACCGGCGCCATGATTATTCTGGTTATGGCAAATCGAGCGGATGACGCAGGACTTGTCGGCGATTTTGGCAAGGTGTGGAAGAATCTCGCAGTATTCAATCCCGGGAACGTTGGTTTTGATGGGTTTGAATTCCCCACGAATCTCGGAAGGGGCATCGGGCTTGGGATCGAATGTTTCGTAATGACTCGGGCCACCGTCGAGCCAGATGATGACACATCGCATGTCACCCGGTTTGACTTTACCGGCGTTGGGCGTAGCGGCCTGCAGACGCATCAGGTCCGTCATGCCGAGGCCGACGAGGGAACTCAACCCGAGCTGAATGAAATCACGGCGCGACACACCATTACAATTGTGGTAAGAGCTACTCATGTGAATTCTCCCAACACGAACCCATCCCTTAATGATTAAACACGAACTCAGCGGAGTTGATCAAGGCCCACATGATGTCCTCGGCAGCCGTTTTTCGGGTCAAACCGGGGGCATCAAAAAGGATTTCCGCTGCAATTTCCAATTCCTCCGGCGCAGGGGGCCGGGAATAGGCTGCCAGATACACCTCATTGATGATGTCCTTCATGGACATGTCTTCATCGCCGACTAGGCGCGCAACTCGTCCTTTCTCGTGGGCAATTTTGGACTGGATACGATCTGAGTTCATGAGGTGAAGCGCTTGTACCAGGCTGCTTGAGGGGTCCCGATCACAGGTACAGTCTTCGCTGGAGTCGGGTCTTCCGAAAGCATCGAGAAACTCGGATCCAATATTATTGCTCCAGGTTTCGATCGCGCGCGAACCCAAGGGAAGGCCTGCGAAGACCTCTGGAACTTCTGTCAGGTCGCTTACTGCATCGAGGAGAACCTCGGCTCTAAGCCGTCGGCGATAGGATCGGGCAAAATTCCTCGTATCTCCTATGTTCGTTTTTCCGGGTTCGGAACTCAGTTGATAGGTCCGGGATTGCACAATTCTGCGGATCAGATGTTTGAGGTCATAATCGTGAGCGATGAAATCGCGGGAAATCCACTCAAGAAGCTCGGGGTTCGTCGGCGGATTGGATGCCCTGAAGTCGTCGACAGGATCAACGATGCCTCTTCCCATAAGTTCGGACCAGATCCGGTTTACGATGGCGGGTGCAAAATAGGGGTTATCCGGATCGGCCATCCAGTCAGCCAGTTTCTCCCGCGGGTCCACGCCGGGTTCAATGTCGAGCGCTTCGCCCGCAAGGGGCGTGGGCTTCATGACTTCGCCGGAGACCGGATGTTTCACTTTGCCCCCGGGTTTATGAAAAATGAACTCCGTGCTGCCTGAAATGGGCGGGGAGATTCCTTTGCCCTTGCGGCCGACCTCCCCGAAGAAGGCGGCCAACTGGTAGAAGTCCTTCTGGCTCCACTTTTCGTTGGGATGATGATGACACTTGGCGCATTCCATCCGGACCCCGAGAAAAATCCGGCTAATGAGGGTGGTCACATCTTCCGGCTTGCGTCGATCCCGGAAGAGGACGGAAGGGCCGTCACGATGGGTGGTACCCTGCGCCGTTATAATTTCACGGACAAACTGATCGTATGGTTTATTTTCGCGAAGGCTCCTGCGAATCCAAAGATCGAATACGCGAACGCTCTTGACCCCAACGCGTGCGGGGTTGGGACGAATCAGATCCCCCCATTTTGTGGCCCAAAAATCGGCATAGCGCGGGTCCTTGAGAAGATGATCGATCAGCTTATGGCGTTTTTCCGGATCCTTATCAGCCGCGAATGCCAGAGCTTCATCAACCGTTGGCAGCGCGCCGACCACATCGAGTGTCGCCCTGCGGAGGAAGGTTGAATCATCACAGAGGTCTGATGGGAGTATCCCGAGCTTCCTGTAGCGCAGATAAACCAGTCGATCGATGTCATTCTCGATGGGTAAAACATGGTAGAATTCCTCGGGGATTCGTACCTCGGGGGGGATAGTGGCGAGACTGACGGCGACAAGACCCATATAGCGGGCCACGACGGTTCCTTCGCCGGAGTGCCGGCCCAGAGTGATTCGTCCGGAAGCATCTGCCGTTGCGATTTCTTTAGCTTCAGAAGAAAACCCGGATAATTCAGTGACATCACGAACGGTTCCATCCGAGTAGCTGGCCTGGACGACGAGTCGCTGGCGCGCGCCCTGCGCATATCGGCCCTCTTTCGGATACGCATCGATCGCAACGAGTTCGGGTTCTTCCGGGTTTTCGTAGGCCATCCCATTGCGGATCCAGGTCTCGAGGGTTCTATAAAAATCAGAGTCCTTTTCGAAGCGCTTCCCACCTCCATGCTCAATGCTTTGGGTGGGCTTCAGAAGAATGAGACTTCGCTGGGGGTCTGCGGGAAAGACCCGTCGGCCGCGGGCGTCCTTAACGATCTCCCGGAAATCAGATTTCTTGTCGAAGGCAAACACCGACAGTTTGAATCCGGCCTGACCTGAGGCGTTTGCGTGACATTCTCCGGCATTGCATCCGGCGCGACTCAAAACGGGGAGAATGTCATTCTTGAAACTCAGCGACTTAAAGGCAGCAGGGACAACCTTAATGGCAACACTCGTAGAGAAATCCTGATACCGAACGACGAGACGGGTCTCGCCTTCGGCCAGGGCCCTTACCGTCCCGCTGTCATCAATCGCGGCAACAGCGGTATTGATAACCCGGCATTCGACTTCGCCCGTCTTATCCATCAGGAAGTCTGACCTTGTTCGGGCCGTGACGACTATGCCATGGGAAGTCCCGATCACAAGCGAGCCCAACCGAGGTGGATGGATCTGAATCGACTCGATGGCATCACCTGCCGGGGCGCTACCCGCTGCAAGCAGGGAGGCGAACAGGATGAGGGTCGATACTAGCATCAAGAGACGTCTCATCATTGTTCCGGCCCGGCGAGGGCCACCCTGTTGCCGTCGGCATCCCAGCTATAAACAATTCCATCGTGACAACCCCCGAAAAAGGTTTTCCCGTCTGTCGTCGCCGTAACGGCATAAACAACATCAGGGGCCTTCCTGAAGGTCTTCTGC
>JADFMM010000056.1 GCA_022563885.1 Planctomycetota bacterium
CCATCATGCACACGCGTGCCGCCGATCGAGAATCTGGCCCCACCCGTCAGCGCGACCTCCTACACCGCGCGGAGGCCTACGCCCAAGCCGCCCTGCGCGACTTCCAGCACTACCAAGGCCGCGCCGCCAAAGACGAAGCCCAAGTCCAGCAACTCCTCGCCAACATCGCCCAAGCCCTCACCAAGCTGCAGTCGCGGAATTGATGCTCGCCAGAAGAAATCCGAATATCGAAACACGAAATCCGAAACAAATCTAAAAAACAAAACTCGAATGACAGAAACAGAAAACCTGCGCGCGATCTGATGGCATAGCAGCCTGGCAGTTTGGTATTTTGGTCATTAGCATTTTGTGCTTGTTTCGGATTTCGATATTCGAATTTCGGATTTAGAGGCGGAGGGCCGCGTCCCATGCACGACCAGCCAAGAATTGAGCACAGCCCAAATCGCATGCCCACGCAAGCGTGGGCATGGCACCCGACGTGGGTGTGGTTGGCTGAATGCCTACAGTGCGGCCTGCAGGATCCCCTCAAGCTCGGGCAGCGTCAATTCGATAGGATTGCCCTTCATGCTGCTGGATGCCTTGGCCTTGCGGGCCATCTCGGGGATGGCGTTCGGCGTGAGTCCCAGACGGGAGAGGGGTTCGGTGTTCAGATCTCGGCAGAGGGCGTGCAGCCACTCGATGGCGTCGGCGGCCTTGGCTTTCGGGTGGCCCGTCAGCATCGTGGCCAGCTCATCGAATCGGGGCAGCGTTGTCGAGTCGGGATTGCGCTCCCGTAGGGCTTGCCAGTTCGCCTCCACCGTGTAGGGGAGCAGCCGCCCGCAAATCGTCCCATGGGCGGCCTCCAGCTCTCCCCCCATCGGACCGGCGAAACCGTGCACGGCGCCCAGCTTGGCATTGGCCAGGGCCAGGCCACCAAAGAGGCTGGTCAGGGCCATGTCCTCGCGTGCGCTGGCGTTCGTTCCATCCTGATAGGCGGTCCGGAGGGAACGGGCGGCGCGGACGATGCCTTCCCGGCAGAGTCCATCCGTCAGGGGATTGGCCTGGTGGGACAGGAAGGGTTCGATGCATTGGGTGAGGGCATCGAGGCCGGTCTGGGCCGTGATGGCCGGGGGCAGGGAGGTCGTCAGCTCGGGGTCGACTATGGCTACGGCGGCCAGCATCATGGCATGACGCATGCTTACCTTGCGCCCCTGTTCGGGCACGCCCAGCACCGCGTTGCGCGTGACCTCGGCGCCGGTGCCGGCAGTGGTGGGGATGGCCACCAGCGGCGCCGGCCGTTTTTGAATCGGTAGACCTCGGCCCACCACCTCAAGGTAATCCAGGGGGTCGCCTTCGTTGGTGAGTAGGGCGGCTATGGCCTTGGCGGCGTCGATGGCGCTTCCGCCTCCGAAACCGATGACGACCTCGCTGCCGAAATCGCGGGCCTCCGTGACCCCAGCCATCACCAGGTCAACGGTGGGCTCACTGGCCACCGGGAAGAGCCGATTCGTTATGCCGTCGGCTTCGAGATGGCCGATGAGTCCCGCCGCACGGTTTTGATTTCGACCGGTTACGATGAATGCACGTCGGCCGAGCGGGGCCACCAGAGGCCCCACCTGCTTGAGTGTTCCCGGCCCGAAGAGGATTTGCGTGGCGCTGGCGAAACCAAAGTTCATGGCAGGGGACCCTCGCCTACCATCCCTGGTCGTCTGGGAAGATGTTTTCGAACTTCACCGCCTGCCTGGGTTCGGCCATCATGTCGGCGACGGTGTCACGCCAGGTAGCGTAGTGTGCAGTCTCTTTGTGGCGAGCCGGGTCCTCGGCCGTTCGGTAGACCTCCACCAAGATGAAGCGGCCGGGATCCTCATTGTTTTGAATGACGTCGAATCGGGCAATGCCGGGCTCACGAACGCTCTCCTTGGCATTAGCGATCGAAGCCCTCTTGAATGCCTCGATCGACTCCGTCTTGACATGAACGTGGACATGGACAACCAGCATAGCCGTCTCCTTGCATTCAGATGACCATTCCTTTGCGTCGGAAGTGTAGCAGAGTTGTTGAGGGTTCACAAGGTGAGTGTCTTCTGGTAACGTCTGACTCTGTTATCGATGCAAACGGTCACTTTCTCTGACGGGCAATGACGAATGTCACGACGATGAAAAGGCCGATGCCTTTGAGAATGGATGGCAGAGGGCCGCAAGGCGACACGCGGCAGAGAGCCGGAACTCCGACCCGGATCGTGATTCTGGGAACGATTCTCTGTCCGATTTCGTTGCCGATGGAGTGAGCAGGTCATTTACGTAAGAACAGCAAGATAGTGCCTTGACGACTTAGTATTGCGCTACATAGAGGAGATAAAGATGAAGACCGCGGAGTTCCCCCTAAAGAGTCTATTTGCAAGCCCCTTATGTCTACTATCCCTACTCAGCATCTGTCCGGCCGCGACGGTGCACTTCACGGTCGACGTGGACGGCGTCCAGGCCAGCGCCGGCCGTGGCACAGGCTCTCTTGCTCGGGGAGCGGGGACGGTGACGCTGGATACGTCATCGAATCGCCTGGAATGGGAGGTTGAATTCGACGCGGGTGCGTTGATGGACGGCGCGTTGAGTGTCACGGCTGCTCATTTTCACGCGGGCGCGATCGGTGTCAGCGGCCCGCCCATCGAAGCGCCGGGAAACATCGTAGGCTCGGGCAGCAGTCCCATAAGCGGGGCCGCGACGATCACGGATCAGGCCGCGCAGATGCTGCTGAAGGGGACCGTCTACATCAACATTCACACCACGGCCTTCCCAACGGGGGAAATCCGGGGACAGGTCATCCCGGAGAGGGCCCTCTTCGCGGCCGTCCAAGACAATACGCTGTTCGAATCGGCGACCGGATCTCTGAGCAATGGGATCGGGCAGCACATCTTCGTCGGGCGTGACAACGGCGGCAACGTGAAACGGGGCCTGGTTCGCTTTGACCTGACCGAAGCAGCCCTCCCCGTGGGTACTGTGATCACCGAGGCCCAATTGGCCCTGCACATGTCCAGGACCATCGTCGGGAGCAGCTCGGTTTCGCTGCACCGCGTGGCCCGGGCCTGGGGAGAGGGTAGCTCGAATGCAGCCGCCAATGAGGGGCGTGGCGCGTCAGCTCGGGCCGGGGACGCCACCTGGTTGCACACGCGCTTCAACACCGAACGGTGGGCCCGGGCCGGCGGGGACTTTTCCGCCGACGCAAGTGCCGTGACCGGGGTAGGGGGGACGGGCAAATACACCTGGCAGACGAGTCCCCGAATGCTGGAAGACCTTCAGGACTGGTCAACGAATCCGGATGAGAACTTTGGCTGGCTCTTGCTGGGCGATGAAGCGTTCACGAGTGCCAAGCGTTTTGACTCGCGCGAGCATCCCAACCAGAACAATCGGCCACTGCTCGAGATCGCCTATGAACTGCCCTGTCCCTTCAATCTGCTCGGTGACTTGAATGGCGATTGCAAGGTCGATTGGCAGGATTTTCTGCTCATGTCGGAGAACTGGCTGGTGGACTGCCGCGAGTTTCCCTTGAGCGAGGCCTGTCAGCCGAAGACCGCGGAATGAAGATTCTCTGATCTGATGGTCACCCTCAGGGAGCAACAGGCGTGATTGCAAGGTGTAGGGCGCCATGCGCACACCCATGGTAGCTGACGACTTCCTGAGGTCTTGGGAGGGACTGATATTCGCTACGGGTGGGCGAAAGGTTAGTCAAAACCGAAACGCCCTTTTTGCCCGAGTTCGCCGCGATTGTCTTAGAGCCCCTACGCAAAATAAGCCGCTCGAATGCAGACTCATTTTGCGTAGGTGCTCTTATGCGTTTCTAGGAAAGAGCGCTGGTTTGAGGGCGAGCCAATAGGATTTCTTGATCGCGGCAAAGGAGGCGCAGGCAAGGAGTCCGGCATTTTGGGCGAGCTTCTTGCAGATGTTCACCTCTCCGGAACCGCACCCACAGTCGAGGGCGATCGCGCAGAACGCGATTTCTTCGGCAGTGTGGATGGCGAGCGCTCGATTGAGCACCAGGGCGGTGAAGCCGAGGAGCATGACCGTGAAGATCGTCGCGACGCTCCGCGTTCCGACGCCCGCCAGAAGCAGTACTCCGCAGTAGACTTCGAACCAAGGCAGAGCGGCGGCGACCAGGTTGAGCAGAAGCGGTTGTTCGGTGAACTCGAATTCGCGGAGCTGTTTGAGAAACGACGCGGGGTCGGCCGTCTTGACCCACCCGAGATAGATGAACACAAGCGCGACCGTAACTCGCGCAAGAAACACGAAGCGGTCGCCCATCGAGACGGCGGGGCGGGAGCTTGGGTCTAGTGAATGGCTCATTGGATATCGCCGCTGTCTCGCGGTCCAAGTTCGATGGACCCGCCCTGCGATTGCCATTGCGTGATGCCGCCCAAGTAGACGTAGACTTTCTTCGCTGGGAGTCCGAGTTGAATGAGATCCAACGCGGCGAATTCGCTGTCTTCGCACTCGCCGCCGTTGCAGTAGATGACAACTTGGTCAGCGATCTCGCAGGCCGGAAATACTTCGTCCACATAATCTTCCATCTGATAGTGGTCGAACGGGTAGGCTTTCGGGATGTGTCCGTCCCGGTAGGCGTCGCCGTTCCGGGCGTCAACGAAAACGATCTCTCCGACCTCGTAACGAGGATCGTGATAGAGTTCGACGACTCGTTGATGCCGGACCCGTTGCAGGCCCATTGCCGCGAGGCGCGACGCGGTGGCGTCCGTGGCGCCGGTAGGATTGCCTGGTGGTTCGACGATGCCCGCGTCTGATTGGGTTGAGACGCTTCCTTCCGGGGGCACCGCCGGACGCGTGGTGTTAAGATGGAAGTAATCCTTCGTGAGGTCGATTCCGTTTGGCGACAGCGCGTTCGCGAGAAACGCGATCATCGCGCCGCCGGTTACGATGACGGCGAGTTCCTGGAGATAAGGCTTGGCGGCGCCTGTCATCGAGCTTGGCCTCGGGATCTTCAGTTATTTCGCTCCGGAAAGGGGCGACGGGCCCGACCGGGCGACGGGGTTGACGGGCGCGACCGAAGCGACGGCGCCCGTCGGATGCCGGCGCGGATAGGGATGACAAACTGGGGAAACTCTTTGTCGCTGGTTTTGAACGTGAATTGAGCGCTGAGGCCCTCGGGCGCTTCATATCCAGCCGGGAATGTCAGCTGGTAGCGGTAATACGGTCTGCTGTTTCCTCTATCGAGAGTGATGAGCGTGATGCCGACTCCGTCGATGCTGACTTTGGCCTCGCTTAGCTTAAGCTCGCCTCCGGTGCGGTTGCGAACGGTGACGTATTTATTGAGGGGTTTTTTAAGTTTGCCTGGATTGAGCCGGAGGTAGGTTGGGATGACATCGACGGGCGGTGTGACCGTGACGTAGGTCATTATGCTGAGTTGGCTCATCTC
Organism: Planctomycetota bacterium; assembly: GCA_022563885.1. Classification (GTDB taxonomy): domain Bacteria; phylum Planctomycetota; class Phycisphaerae; order Sedimentisphaerales; family Anaerobacaceae; genus JAIPFM01. The sequence goes on from JADFMM010000056.1 coordinate 5,396, forward strand.
GGGATTGCTTGTTTTAAGGATGATGTTGGCCCGATTATGACCGTATTGGAGAGGCGGCACGGTGGTGATTGTGAGCTCGAATTCCCGGCCGTGCTTCAACGTTTTGACGTCCGCCTTGAACCTTGGATCGGTGGAGCGTATGCCCGAAAGAGTCAACGGATCTTCGCTCTTGTTGATGATCTTGACTGCTTTGGAGACGATGCTGTCGCGCGAGAGCTGCGCTTTCAACGGGACGCTGAAGGGGTATTCGATTGGCATCCAAACGTTGCCCTTGATATGGAGCAGGGTGACGCCCTTATTGGGGTCGTTGCTTTCGACGCGCACCGATTTCGTGATCGGGCCGCGAAAATTGTCGGTCTTGACCTGAATCGAGATGATGCCGGATTCGCCGGGTTGAAGGAGCTTTGGCCAATCGTCCGCCAGCGTGCAGCCGCAGTTGGGCTTGACTTCCTTGATCTTAAGCGGTGAAAAGCCGGTATTCTCGACGAGAAAGTCGTGCCGGACAATGGTTCCTTTCGACACTTCTCCAAAATCATGAACGGGTGCTTCGAAATGGATTGTGGGCGGACGCTGGGGGCCGAATTCTTCCGAGGGGGCGGCCCAGAGGCTGATGGAGAGCAGCGCCGCTGTTTGAACGGTCAACGAGATGACGCGTGAAGTCTTCATTGTAGGGTCATCTTGATAGGCATTCCGATTCTTCAACCATTACCATGATTATACCCCGCTGAAGCAGGGCAGATCAAGGCGCAACAACCAACTGGCTACTGGATATTCTACCGATAGGAACTTTACTGATAGGTATCTCCTCGGCAGGAACGCTTTGCATTCGGTCTGCCGGCTGCCTATACTGCACCCCATATCCACCTCGACCACCGATGAAGGAACGTAGCCGATGATTAGAAGTACTCCGCTGATCTGCGTCGGACTGATCCTCTCCGGACTCATGTTGTCCTGCGCGAAAAAACCGGACGAGGCAGACACCTCCTCTGTCGACCCAGTGCCCCGCGACCTGCTGGCAGCCGATCTCTCCAACTGCACCTACTCTCCCGAAGGCTGGACCTACGAAGGGGGTGTCCTCGCCTGGCAGGCCAGCAAGGGGGATGTCTGGACCAAGGCGCAGTATGGCGATTTCATCTTGGAGCTGGACTGGAAGATTGTCGCGGAATGTAACAGCGGCATCCTCATCCGCTGCAGCGATCCGGAGGATTGGTTCTATACGGCCTTGGAGGTTCAGATTCACGAGACCGGCGACGGCTCGGCCCACGGGCAGTGCGGTGCGATCTATTCCCTGGCCTCGCCACCCTATTTCGAAAACGCCAAGCTGGTGGTCGCGCGGGGGGAGCAGGAATGGATTCTGCCGGCCGTCAAGGGTCAGCGGGCTACGCTGGCGGAGGAGACGGTCGTGACGGTTCAGAAGGTCTTCACCAATCTACGGATGTTGGAGCGCGACGGCAAAAGCCTTCCCTACAATGCGCGGTCCGAAACGGCGAGCAATCCGGCGGTCCTGGTGAACATCAAGCCGTCCCGGGGTGAGCCCCTCTCGACCATCGTCTATCCTGATTCGGCCAAAAATGAGCCGCTAGGCGACTATGCACTGCAGTACCGGCTCGCGCACTGGCTCCCGGACCGGGACGTCCGTCATCCGGTAGGCCAGTGGAATCATTTTAAAATCACCGCTCAAGGCCCGATTCTGCAGGTGGAGTTGAACGATACCCTGATCATCGACATTGACTTGGATCAATACTCTGAGATTCAAAAGAATCCCCAGGGGACCTTCAATAAGTATCAAATCCCGGTCAAGGAAATGGCGCGACGGGGACATATCGGGCTACAGGACCACGGCCACGCCGTCTGGTTTAAGGATATTCGGATTACACCCTTGGATTAGCGATTGCCCTGGTGACGCGGCACCTCTACTTGACTGAAAAACGCCCGATTCCTATAGTGTGGCGCCATGAAGACCCGAGTCGAACGTATCGACAGTCCCGAGCGGGATGTCGGTCTCTTGAGCGAGGCGGCGGAGATCGTTGAAGCGGGGGGACTGGTCGTCTTTCCCACGGAAACGGTCTACGGCATCGCCTGCCGAGTGACACCCTCGGCACTGGCCCGGCTCGACGAGGTCAAGGGCAGGCCCGCGGAGAAACACTACACCCTGCACATCGGCCATCCCGATCAAATCGAACACTACGTCCCCTCCCTCAAACTGCGGGCTCGCAAGATCATTCAGCATGGCTGGCCGGGTCCACTGACCCTGGTCTTTCCCCTGTCGAAGGAGGATCTTGCGCTGCAGGCGGGCAAGATGGGCGCTGCCCAGTTTGAAGCCCTCTACGCTCAGGGTACTTTGGGCGTACGTTGCCCCGACCATCCCGTGGCGTCGACGCTGTTGCAGGCGGTGAAGCATGCAGTCGTCGCGCCCAGTGCCAACAGGAGCGGCCGGCCTGCTCCCAAAGAGGCCGAGGCCGCCCTGTGGGACCTGGATGGACTGGTCGAACTGGTCCTGGACGGTGGACCCTGCCCGATGGGAGCGAACAGCACGGTGGCCAAGCTCGGGACAGAGGTCGAGATTCTCAGATCCGGAAGCTTCGGTGTGGACCGGTTGAGGGACCTCTGCGAACTTAAGCTCCTCTTCGTCTGCACCGGAAACACCTGCCGCAGTGCCATGGCCGAGGTCATCTGCCGCCAAGTCCTGATGAAGAAGCTCGACTGCAAGACTCTTGACGAATTCGATAAATTAGGGTATAGGGTCAGTTCTGCTGGAACGATGGCTGTTTCAGGGACGTCGGCAAGTGCAGGGGCAATGGCGGCAGGTGCGAAGATGGGCCTTGATCTGAACAGTCACCGCAGCACTGCGCTGTCTGCTTCGCTACTAGACGAAATGGATCTGATTTTCGCCATGGAGAAGAGTCACCGCGAAACGATCCTCTCTGCATGCCCCGATGTGGTCGACAAATGTCTGCTCTTGGACGCTCAAGGTGACGTAGAGGACCCCTATGGGCAATCTGCTCCCATATTCGATGCGTGCGCCGAGTTGATCGGACTGGCCGTACAGAAGAGAGTAGGTGAACTGATCTTATGAAAATCGTGATGGGATGTGATCACAGGGGATTTAGCGCCAGAGAGATCGTCAAGTCCATCGTGGATCAGATGGGCCACGAACTCATCGACATGGGCACGGACAGTGATAGCCCGGTAGATTACCCCGATATTGCCTACCTGGCAGCAAGTGCCATCTCCAACGGAGACGCTGACCGGGCCATCCTGATCTGCTCTACGGGGATTGGTATGTGCATTGCCGCGAATAAGGTGGATGGCGTCCGGGCTGCCCTCTGTCACGATACTTTCAGTGCGGCGGTCTCCCGTGAGCACAACGATTCCAATGTCCTCTGCGTCTCCGCGGAGCAGAGCGGTGAACTGGTCTTGCGTAAGATGGTGGAGATCTGGCTGACCAGCGATTTCAGTGGCGGCCGTCATGAACGACGGGTCCAGAAGATTGCCTTGATCGAGCAGGGCCGGGATCCGCGCGAGGCCGCCCCAGCCACTGAAGGACTCGCACAACAATAACTTATCAAATCATCCGTAACTGGCAATTCCCAGATAGAGCAGATTGAGTCCCACCTGGTGGATGGGTCCGAACACTTGGCCAAAGACATTCCAGGCGAGGAAGATGCCCAAGAACGAGAAGGTGGGGTTGTGCAGAGCGCTCATGTAGCGCTGGGCATGCTGATCATTGAGGAACAACAGCGGTAGGGCGCTGCCGTCCAACGGGGGAATAGGCAAAAGATTGAAGCACATGAGGATCAGGTTCAGGGTAAAGAGGATGCTCAAGAAAGTGGTCACGCCGGTCAGGCCCTCGCTGTTGAGCGGCAGGACGACGGTCGTGAACCCAATGGACTCCGGCACCATGAATAGGTCAAAGGCCAGGCCGAGACGAATGAGAAGCCCGGCAAGCAGAATCAATAGTAGATTGGCGGCCGGACCGGCCAGGGCCATCCAGCAGGACTTCTTGGGGTGGTTCAAGGCCCAGGCGGGGTCATAGGGACAACTGCCCCAGCCCATCATCCACCCCGTCATGAAAAAGGTGGCCAGGGGCACCAGCACCATGCCGAAGGGCTCGCGCCGAATGTGAGGAATGGGGTCGAGCGTTACCTGTCCCCCATGATAGGCGGTCGAATCCCCCAACTTCAAGGCGGCCCACCCGTGGGCGGCCTCATGCAGCGTGGTCGAGAGAATGAAGGCAACGTACCAGCCGACTCCATGCAATAGTAGCTGTGGGTCCATTAGTGGTGCTCTTTCAAATTGGGGGTGCAATTGGGCATTCAAAATTCCAAGCTTGGTTCACAAGAGTGTGCATATGGGTAACAGTCCGTCTGATCTGTTTTCGTGTTCGTGCTCAGCGAGGCGGTCATCTTCGTCGTAATCGAGAACGCCGAGAAGCCGATGACGAGTACGATTACGAGCATGAGTACGAATGCGATTCCTACGTCGAGTCGTGTAACCCAGAATTGAAGCGGGGCCAAATTCCAAGCTATTCCTTGCCGGTCCCTGAGGCATCGTCTGTTTGGGCGTGCATTATACTGGAGAGGCAAAGCCTCGGTCAATGCTCATCGGCCCTCCGTTTACAAGGAACCACACGTAGTGTAGGGTCACAGCGGCCTGCCTGCGGGGCTTCGCTGCACGCCATTCTCTCCCTTGGTCTCTTCAAGTAAAGTGTCCCCTCGATGGATGAGAAGACCTACAACGTCACGATCGATACGGGGGGGACCTTCACCGATTGCCTGGCCTGCACCTCTGGGGGGGCAATCGTGCGGCGCAAGGTCCTCAGCAGTGGTGTTCTGCGGGGATGTCTCGTAGAAAGACTCAACCGTCACACCTACCGGATTGCCCAGAACTGGGCCCTGTCCCGTGACATCTTGGCCGGATATCAGTTTCGCCTGTTGGATCGGAGTCGATGGCGGACTCGGGTCTCTTCCTTTGATCCGCAGCGCCGGGTGCTCACCCTCTCCGAGGCTCCGCCAGAGACGGCCTCCGGCCTCTTCGAGATCTCGGCGGGGGAAGAGGCCCCGCTCCTGGCCATCCGACTGGTGACCGAGACCGGCCTGACCGAGCCCCTCCCGCCGCTGAACCTCCGGCTGGGGACCACGCGCGGCACGAACGCCCTGTTGGAGCGGAGCGGCGGCCCTACGGTCTGCATCGTGACCAAGGGCTTTGCCGACCTCTTTGCCATCGGGACCCAACAGCGACCGAACATCTTCGCGCTGGCGATTAAAAAACCGCCACCGCTCTGCGAGTGGGTGGTGGAACTGGATGAACGCATCGATGCCCAGGGGCAGGTCTTGCGTCCTCCCGATTGGGGGTCGCTGCACGAGCCACTACTGGCCCTGCGCGAGCGGGGAGTGCAGGTGGCGGTCGGCGTTCTCATCCACGCCTGGAAAAACCCTGTCCATGAGAGCGGGCTCCGCGATCTGCTGACGGAATTGGGTTTTCGCTATATCTCGCTCTCCTCGGAATTGTCGCAACAGGTAGGCTACTACGGCCGCGCTCAGACGACGGTGGTGAATGGCTATTTGGCGCCGGTGATTCGGGACTACGTGGACCACCTCATCGACAGAGTCGGCCGGTCACCCCTGCAGATCATGACCAGTGCCGGTGGCCTGGTGCGAGCCGAGGCCTTTCGTCCCGTGGACAGCCTGCTGAGCGGGCCTGCCGGCGGTGTCGTTGGCGCCGCGGCCATCGGCAGAGCGTGCGGCTGCGAGCGGGTCATCGCCTTCGATATGGGTGGGACCTCCACCGATGTGTCCCGCTACGATGGTGGACCGGACTACACCTATGAACTGACGGTGGCGGCGACCACGCTGTTCACGCCGGCCCTCAGGATCGAGACCGTGGCCGCCGGCGGCGGATCGATCTGCGGCTTTGACGGATACAAGCTGACCGTAGGGCCTGCCAGCGCCGGGGCAGATCCGGGTCCAGCCTGCTACGGGGCGGGAGGCCCTCTCTGTATCACCGATGTGAATCTGCTGGCCGGACGCCTCGACGCCAGCCGCATGGGGATGCCCCTCAATCCCGAGCGGGCCCGCCAGACCCTGGAGGAACGGATCGATCAGATTGAGGCGGCGACCGGGACGCGACCGGATCTGCAGCAGCTCATCGACGGCTACCTCGCCGTCGCCAACGAGATCATGGCGGGCGCCGTCAAGACGATTTCTGTGGCCCAGGGCTATGAACCGGCCAGCTTTGCCCTGGTCGCCTTCGGCGGCGCCGGGGGCATGCACGCCTGCGCCCTGGCCTCCCTGCTGGGGATTAAAAAGATTTTGTTGCCGGCCGACGCCGGGCTACTGAGTGCCTACGGCCTGGGACAGGCCCGGGTCGAGCATGTCGCGGAACGGGCGGTGATCGCCCGGCTCGATAGCGTGGAGCTGACACTGGCGGAGCGCTTAGATTGTCTCCAGGCCGAGGCGCGGGCGGCCCTGTCGAGCGCGGGAGTTCGCGAAGAGGTACGCTATGAAAGACGCGTCTTCCTCCGCTTCGAGGGACAGAACCGCAGCCTGGAGATCCCCTATTCGGACGGGCTGCGGGAGGCGTTTCGGGCGGCCTATGAGGGTCTCTACGGCCACTGGGATGAGGCGGGGGTGTTGGAGGTCGAGCATCTACGCGTGACGGCATCGACGATGACGCCCTGGTTCCAGACGGACAGGCGGCCGGCCAAACGCTACCGTCCCCAGCCCGATCGGCACTTGGGCCGGATCCCGGTCTACGATCGTGACAGGCTAACACCGGGGGCGGAGATTCGGGGTCTGGCACTCCTGGTCGATTCCTACAGTACGGCCGTCGTCGAGGAGAACTGGCAAGTGACGGTGGATGGCACGGGCACCGCGATCTTCAACGAGACGCGGGCCAGACCGAAAGAGCACAGGCACGGTGGGCGCAGCGAGCAGGCCGCCCTGGAACTCTACGCCAATCGCATGCAGCAGGTGGCCGAATCGATGGGGGCCATGCTCCGGCGTACCGCCCGCTCGGTGAACGTCAAGGACCGCCTGGATTTCTCCTGTGCCCTCCTCGATGCTCAAGGCTATCTCGTCGCCAATGCCCAGCACATCCCCGTGCATCTCGGTGGGATGGGCCTCTGCGCCCGGCGGATCCTGGCCAAGCATCGTTTGGGACCGGGCGATGCCATCGTGACCAACCACCCCGCCTGGGGCGGATCCCACCTGTCCGATGTCACGCTCCTCAGTCCCGTGTATATCGAGCGGGAGTTGATCGGCTACTGCATCAATCGGGCCCACCACGCCGAGATCGGTGGCGTGACGCCGGGCTCCATGCCGCCCCGGGCCACGCGGCTCCTCGAAGAGGGCGTGGTGATCGAGCCCTTCTATCTCATCAGGGGCGGTAGAGCCGATTGGCAGGGAATGCGGACCCTTCTCGAAGCAGGGCCTTGGCCATCCCGAATGGTGGCCGAAAATCTGGCGGATCTCAACGCCCAACTCGCTGCCAATCAACGGGGGGCGCAGGAGCTGAGCGAGCTGGCCCGCCGCATGGGCACGGACGCGCTGCGTCACTACGCGGCCATGCTGCGGCAGAATGCCGCCGGCAAGGTGAGCAGGATGATTGACGGATGGGAGCGGACCTCCTTCCGGGCAGAGGAGCGGCTGGATGATGGCTCCTTACTCCGGGTGGTCGTGACCCGAGAGAACGCCGGCAAGGCGACTCTCGATTTTACCGGCAGCGCCGCCGTGCATCCCGGCAACCTCAATGGGACGGAGGCGGTTTGTACCAGCGTGATCATGTATGTGCTGCGGCTCTTGGTCGATGAGCCCATCCCCCTGAACGACGGCATGTTGGACCCCATCACCGTGATCCTGCCGGAGGGCATCCTCTGTCCGCCCTTCGGCGCGATCGAGACTTGTCCCGCCGTGGCGGGCGGCAACGTCGAACTCTCCCAACGTCTGACGGATACCCTCCTGAAGGCCTTCGGCGTGGCGGCCGCCAGCCAGGGCACCATGAACAACCTGCTCTTCGGCAATGAGCGATTCGGCTACTATGAGACCATCGGCGGTGGCTGCGGTGCTATCGAAGGACACGCCGGCGCGGACGGCGTTCATCAACACATGACCAACACCCGTATCACCGACGTCGAGGTCCTGGAGCAACGCTATCCCGTGCGTCTCCGCCGCTTCGCACTGCGCCCCCAGTCGGGTGGGGTCGGGCAATGGCGCGGCGGCCGAGGCATCATCCGCGAGTTAGAGTTCTTGGAGCCGGTGACGCTCTCATTGCTCGCGCAGCGGCGTAACAGCGGACCCTACGGGCTGCAGGGCGGCGGCGCCGGATCCCCGGGAAGACAGTCCCTGGTCCTGCCGAACGGCCAGACCCAGTCCATGCCGGGTGACTTCTCAATCGACGTGGCCGTGGGAACGCGCCTGGTCGTTGAGACCCCGGGCGGTGGTGCCGTCGGCAGCAAAATCGGTAATCAGTAATCGGTAATCAGTAATCAGTAATCAGTGGGTCAGTAGGTCAGTAGGTCGGTGAGTCGTTCTCGTTGAGTGACTGATTACCGATTACTGATTACTGATCACTGAGTCCCTCCCTTGCGGATATCCGTGAAAAAGAGAGGGATTTTCACGTTCGCATTTTAAGGTGCGATTGGCGAATCAACGGCCCTTTTTGCCTTCACATCTTACGAACCGCAGACTATCATAGCTCAGCTGCCCAAGGGTTTGTTGGGGATGGTTTCAAGCATGAGGAGAGCCTTATGACATCCATTAGGGATTTGCCCAAGCAGGAACGCCCCCGGGAGAAGCTGGTAGAGTTGGGCTCGCGCGCCCTGTCCGATCAGGAACTACTCGCCATCATTCTGGGGCGAGGCACGCAGAAACACGATGTGATGTCCCTCTCCCGACGGATCATCGCGATCATCGACATCCAGGGCGTCGACATCACCGCCGCCGACCTCCTGGATGTCGAAGGCATTGGGCCGGCCAAGGCCACGCTGATCGCCGCAGCCTTCGAGTTCGTGCGTCGCCGGGTAAGGCCGGAGGGCGTCCGCATCAAACACCCCACCGACGTCTTGCCGCTGATTCAACACTACGCCGACCGCAAACAGGAACACTTCATCGTCGTGTCACTCAACGGCGCCCACGAGGTGATGAGCACGCGGGTCGTGACCATCGGTCTCGTCGATCAGAGTCACGTACACCCCCGCGAGGTCTTTTCCGATCCCATCACCGAACGGGCCTCCGCCATCGTCCTCGCCCACAACCATCCCTCCGGCCAACTCGTCCCCAGCCCCGAAGACCTGGATGTCACGCACCGCATCAAGGTCGCCGGTGACATCTTGGGCATCGAGGTATTGGATCACGTCTTGTTTACGCACAAGGGATTTTACAGCTTTGCGGAGCATGATCAGCTTTGAGTCGGGACATTCATAGGGCCGCATCTACTCGGAGAACAGACAATGGTCGAAGAAAGCAGTCACGCCCCGGCCAGTTATAAAGGCGTCATGGTCTCGAGTACCTTCACGGATTTGAAGCAGCACCGGGCCGCGCTGATTAGAGCCATCGATGGACAGGAACTGAAGCCGGTGGTCATGGAAAACGACTCGGCAAAACCAGATGTTGATGTCTTGGGTTCTTCTCTGCGGATGGTGCAGAAGGCGTCGGCCTACGTCGGCGTCATCAGCCACAAATACGGCCAGATTCCCGAGGACCCGAATCGCAATCCTGACGGGCTTTCCCTCACCGAACTCGAGTTCAACGAGGCGCAACGTTTGGATCGTCCAGTTCTCATCTTTATCATGGGGGACGACCACGCCGTGAAGCGAGCCGATGTCGAGAAAGATCCGGAGAAAATCAAAAAGCTTGAGGCCTTCCTGAACCAATGGTTCATGGACTCGCGCAAAGGCGCAAAGCCGCAAAGAAAAAGCGTCTTGGAGATCTTTGCGCCTTGGCGGCTTGAAACGAGTGAAACGAGTGGGCGCGCGTCATTTTTTTTTGTTCAGGCCAAAGGCCGGGCTGTGATGCCAAAGTTGAGGTTCCTTGAAAGGTCAATGGCGACGTGATAGACTTCCTACCCTAGCATGTCCGGAACGTGCACGTGGCCGGATCCGTAGCGAAATAGCCCGATGGTCGTGGCTCAGAATTAAGGCTTAGCATTGAAGTATGCTCTCTATTTACTGGTAGCCGTCCTGGTGATCGCTCACCAGGATGTCTTTAATTGGGACGATTCGAGCTTGGTGCTGGGCTGCCTACCGGTCGGTCTGGCCTACCATGTGGCCTATACCCTGGTGACGGCCCTGATGTGGGTCCTGGCCATCAAAGTGGCCTGGCCCGCCGACGTGGATGTGCCGGCGGATGATTAGGCTCGGGACTTGCACTTAACCCCAAGGTCTTCACTGAATGACATCATTTGTTGTTATTGTAGCCTACCTCTCCCTTCTCCTCATTCTCGGCTTCTTTAGCAGCAGGTTCTTTAGGGGTACCAGCAAAGACTACTTCGTGGCCAGCCATTCGATTGGTCCCTTTCTGCTCCTCATGAGTGTCTTTGGCACGACCATGACGGCCTTTGCCCTGGTGGGCTCGACCGGCAAGGCCTTTGAGCGAGGCATCGGCGTGTATGGCCTGATGGCCTCCAGCTCGGCATTGGTGCATGCGGCCGTGTTTTTTTGGGTGGGCATCAAGCTCTGGGCGATTGGCAAACGCCATGGCTATGTGACACAGATCCAGTTTTTTCGAGCCCGTTTCGAGAGCAATGGCCTCGGCTATCTCTTGTTTCCCATCCTCGTGGGGCTGGTCATTCCCTACCTCCTGATCGGGGTCATGGGGGCCGCCAAGGTGATCCTGCCGGCGACGGCGGGGGCCTTTCCCCAGGCCTTTCCCAATGAGGGGACACCCTTTGCCGGCGGCATACCTTTTTGGCTCACGGGTCTGGGCGTGTGTGCCGTCGTGCTGAGCTACATCTTTGCCGGGGGCTCGCGGGCGACGGCTTGGGCCAATACCTTTCAGACCTTGTTCTTCATGGGGATGGGTCTCGTCGCCTTCTGTGCCATTGCCCACGGCCTGGGCGGGCTGAGGGCGGCGAGTCGCGTTCCTTTGACAGTGACGCCGGCGGGCGAGGTGGTGCAAACGCACCGCATCGATCCGGAGACTCACGCTGTCGTCGAGCGGGAGAGTCCTCTGAAGGTGGGCCGTTTGGTCCACCCGGATCCGCCCGCGCAGGCCGTGCAGCCCCATCTGTCACGCCGGCGCTACGCCGTGACATTTGAGCGAACGGACCCCCAGTCGGGTGAGGCTGTCCTGCTGACGCGTGAAATCGGCGTGCCGCCTCTGATGTTCCTGACCTATTTTCTGATTCCTCTCAGTGTGGGCATGTTTCCCCACATCTTTCAGCACTGGCTGACGGCCAGGAGTGCCGGGAGTTTTCGTCTCACGGTCGTAGCCCATCCCATCTGTATCATGATCGTCTGGGTGCCCTGCGTCCTGATCGGCGTGTGGGCCTCGGGTCTGCTGCCGCCCACCCTGTCGACCAGCGCGGTGCTTTCGGTGATGCTGCAGCAGCTCGTGGGGAATCCGATCCTGGGCGGCCTTTTGACGACCGGCGTCCTGGCGGCCATCATGTCTTCCTTGGATTCACAGTTCCTCTGCATGGGGACGATCTTTACCAATGACATCGTCTTGCACAGGGCTCCCCAGGACCGATTCAGTGACAGGCAGATTATCTTCATGTCCCGGGCCTTCATTGTCGGCATTGTCACGATCACCTATGCCCTGGCGATGCTGGCCCTGGCGAAGAATGTCAATATCTTCGATCTGGCGGTGTGGTCCTTTAGCGGCTTCACCAGTCTGTTCCCCCTCATCGTTGCCGCGCTCTACTGGAAGCGTGCGACCCGGGCCGGGGCCTACGCCTCTGTCGTGGCTGCCATGGTGGTTTGGTTTTATTATTTCTGGCGTTCCGGCTTTGGCGGAGAGTATACGGTCAGCGTAGGCTCCTGGCGGGGCATCATGCCCGTCACGCTGAGTTTTGCCGCTTCGGCGCTGATGCTCGTGCTGGTTTCCCTGGGGACTCGCCCGCCTTCCCAGGCGACGATCAATCGATTCTTCTTCGAGCATTCGATGGGCCTGTCTGCCACGGGGGATGGAAATGAGGAATAGCGCGTGATGTTGCTTCCTGAGGGGACAGACTACCAACCCCCGATGCGTCTGGTGATGGGGCCGCAGTGCCTGTTGCGATTGGGCGAGCTGGCCTCTGACTTTGCCCGGCGTCGTGTGCTATTGGTGACGGACCCGGGAGTGAAGGCCGCCGGACACGTGGCTCGGGCCGTGACCTCGTTGGAGCAGGCCGGTCTCTCCGTGCATGTCTTCGATCGGGTCATCGAGAATCCCACCACGCGCGAGGTGGCGGTGTGCGTGGAGGTCGCCAAGTCTGTCAAACCCGAACTGATCGTTGGCCTGGGAGGGGGTTCCAGCATGGACACGGCCAAGGGGTGCAACTTCATCTATACCAACGGCGGCCAGATGGCAGACTACTGGGGCGTCGGCAAGGCGAGCAAGGCCATGTTGCCCTTGATCGCAATCCCCACGACGGCCGGAACCGGCAGTGAGTGCCAGAGCTTCGCCTTGATTGCCGATGCCAAGACGCATCGAAAGATGGCCTGCGGCGATACCAAGGCTACGCCGGTGGTATCCGTTCTCGATCCGGTGCTGACCTTGACCCAACCCTTCGCCGTGGCGGCGGCGACGGGCATCGATGCCCTGACGCATGCCTTGGAGTCGGCCGTCACTCAGAAGCGCAACGCGGTGTCGGCCTGCTACGCCCGTGAGGCCTTCAAGCTGACGGTGAATTCCCTGCGCACCGTGTTAGAGTCGCCCGACGATCTCGAGGCCAGGACGCGTATGCAAATGGGGGCCGCCTACGCGGGACTGGCCATCGAAAACAGCATGCTGGGGGCGGTCCATGCCGCCGCCAATCCCCTGACGTCGCATCTGAAGGTGACGCACGGTTTTGCGGTGGGCATGATGCTCCCGACCCTGCTGCGCTACAATGGGGAAGACCCGATGGTCAAGTCCATCTATCGGGACCTGGCCCTGCACGCGCAACTGGTCGACGAGCGTGCCTCTGCTGAAGAGGCGCTCTCGGCCATCATTGCCAAGATCAGGCAGATTCTCTCGCAAGCGGATGTCCCCTTCCGGCAGGTTGCCGAGCGGCTCGATCGCGAGACCATCGAGATCCTCTCGGTCGCGGCTCAGAAGGAGTGGACCGGCACCTTCAATCCCCGCGCCATGAACGTGGCCACCTTCTCGCAACTCTACCGTGACACCTTCGCCAGTTCCGCGTGACAGCGGCTAGTTTGCGTACAACGCACCCAAGGCGGCAATGGCATGCTCAAGATCATGCACGGCTGACGACGAGACCTGCTGCTTCGTCTTCATGGCGGCGACCATGACGGCATGGTGCTTGGCCAGACTGTCGAGGTAGGCGGCGTATTCGGCGGTCCCTTTGGCCTTGGTCTTGACCTTCTGAGTCAAAAAGTACTCGGAGACGACGGTGATGATGTGCGAGGCGTGGTCTTCCTTGGTTTGGACCCAGCGGGCGACCTGATTGATCCCGACGGGCGTGGCCTCCCCTTCGGCAAACATGTTGATGAAGTCGCATGCCTTTTTGATCGTTGCGGTGTCTTCCTGCAACCGGGTGATGCGGGCCCCATCGTCGTAGATGCCACAGGGGACCTGGCAGTGGGCCTCGGCCTCTTGGGTGGCGTTGACGCTCAGGAAAAGCGTTGCGGCGAGGGTGAGAAACATCAGGGTAGCCAGAGGCATGAGTGTGGTCTTCATTTTTCGATCTCCTGTCCAAATGAGTGGTGGTCTGCTTGCAGCATGTGAACCGATCACAGCGACGACCACGACTCTATCACTGCCGTGAACGCACGTCAAGGTATTCGAGGCTCTGAAACAGTGGACCGTCGACCGGTCGCCCCTCGCCCCCGTTTTCGGACTGAGCACTGGCCAATTCAGAGACAATGCCGTATGGTAGGCAGCCGCTTTGACTCGGGCACACTGATGACCAAGCCACGGAGAACAGGAAGTCGCCTTGCACTGTGGACAGCGCTACTCTTGGTACCGCTGGGCATGTCCTGTCAGCGTCTACCGCTCGAGCGTCAGGAGGTGCTGGAGCCAAGCTCTCGATCCCGACCCTCTCTGGCCCTCTGGGAATTGGCCACACGCCTGGGACTAACCATCGGCACCAACGATTCGGTTGCCGTGACACTGCGCAATGCGAACGACACGGTCGTGCTGTTCACTCACGCCGGGGCTCAATTTTTTGTCAACGGGCGTGCCGCCGGTTACGTGGGTCCGACAGAACGCCGCCGCGGCGTCCTCTATCTGGAGCCCACCTTGGTCGGACGCATCGGTCAACAGATGGGGCGACGCGCCGTGACCCGTCCCGCTCCCTACCAAAGACCCCGCCGGCCGGGGTCCGTCAAAGGCACGATCATGATCGACGCCGGCCATGGCGGCAAAGATCCCGGCGCTCCCGGCCTCTGGGGATATCCGGAAAAGAGCGTCAATCTCAGTGTGGCCCGGCAGGTGGCCGCCCGCCTGCGCGACTTGGGCTACCGGGTCATGATGACGCGGGACAGCGACGTCTTCATCTCGCTGGAGGGCCGCTGGCAACTGGCCAACCGCTATCGGCCCCGCCTCTTCGTCAGTGTGCATGCCGACTCCAGTCCCCGCCCTGCGGCCGAGGGATTTACCCTTTACATCGCCCATGGGGCCTCCGCTCAGTCCCGCAGGGCAGCCCAGTGCCTAGAGGACGCCCTGGCCGAGGCGGGTCGCCCGAGTCGTGGGATTCGCTCGGCCGGTTTCCAGGTATTGATTCATACCACCTGCCCCGCCGTGCTCATCGAAATGGGGTATCTGACCCACGACCGCGAGGCAAGAGAACTTCGGGATCCCCGGGTCCAGGCGCGGCTCGCCCAGGCAATCGTGGCGGGCATTGAATGTTACTAGCGGATTCTTTGACGGGGCGACACGCCGATGCCACGGGGACGGATGTCGTCATCGAGGTGAGAAACTTGTCCCTGCAGTTCGGCAGGCAGCCCTTGTTTTCGCGGATGACCTTTTCAGTCCAGAAAGGCCAGAAGGTCTTGATCCGCGGAGCATCGGGGTCGGGAAAATCCACCCTGCTGAGTTGCCTCCTGGGGTTCGTCGCTCCCAGAGCGGGGCAGATCCAGGTACAGGGAGAACGCCTCACGCCTCGTTCGGTGTGGTCCATTCGTCGGCAGTTGGGCTACCTGGCGCAAGAGCCCGATCTCGGTCGTGGCACCGTTGCAGAGGCCCTGGAAGCGCCCTTTCGATTCTCGGCGAATCAGGAGGGTGGTGTGGATGGGGGCCGAATCGCGTCGCTGTTCGAGCGGTTTTTGCTGGACACCGATCTCTTGACCCAAGATGTCCATCACCTGTCCGCCGGTCAGAAGCAGCGGGTGGCGTTGATCGGCGCGATCCTCTTGAATCGATCCATCTATCTGCTCGACGAACCCACCTCGGCGCTGGACGAGCCGAGTCGACAGGCCGTCGTCGATTTTTTTCGCGAGAGCGACGCGACCTTGCTCTGGATCTCTCATGATCCGCGTCACCTCTGCCAACCGGATCAGGTCGTGACAGTGACCCCCGGGGAGGATCACGCATGATCGATATCGCGCCACTGCGCCTGGCCCTGATCTACCTGCTGATGCTCCTGCCTCTGTCGATACTGCTGTGGTATGGTGTGGGCATGGTGGCCCAGGTGCTGCTCGCCCTGCTGCGGATGACCTGCCAACTGCTCTTGGTGGGTATCTATCTGGAGCTTATATTCGATCTTGACCTGCTGTGGCTCAACCTGCTCTGGATCACGGTGATGATCGGGGTGGCCGATGTCTCGGTGGTGCGCGGCTGTGGCTTTCGTCTATCCCGCTTCTGCCTGCCCCTGTTCTTGGCGATGCTGCTGGGAGTGGCCATTCCCCTGGTGTTTTTCATCGGCTGTGTGTTGCATGTCCCCAACGTGCTGGAGGCCCGGTTTGCGATTCCCATCGCCGGCATGATCCTGGGAAACTGTCTGAGGGCCAACATCGTGGGGATTGGCCGATTTTACGGCGACATCAAAGACGGCGAACGGCGCTACCTGATGACATTGGCCCAAGGAGCCACTTGGACCGAGGCGATCAGGCCCTTTGTGCGCGATGCGATTGCGGCGGCCTTGGCCCCGACCACGGCAATGATGGCCACCATGGGTCTGGTTTCTTTGCCGGGGATGATGACCGGGGCTATGATGGGAGGGGCCGAGCCCCTGCCCGCGATCAAGTATCAGATCGCGATCATGGTCAGCATCTTTGCCAGTACGGGCATGACCGTCTTCCTGGCCATCCAAATGACGGCCCGGCAGAGCTTTAACGGATACGGCGTGTTGGATCTCGGGATCTTTGTAGATAAAAAGAAGTAGGATAGCGAAAGGATCACAGATGGCAGATGGCAGATCACCGACCCACGGACCTATGGACCCACAGACCCACAATAACCAAGGAACAGCCCATGATTGACGCACCAGTGGCCATCGTGACGGGGGCGAGTCGGGGGATCGGTAGGGCGATTGCGGAAGGACTCGCCGCGGACGGATACAAGACGATCCTGATGGCCCGCTCGAAGGACGCACTCAAACGCGTCGGATTTGAAATTGTCCTGAAGCTGGGTCTGGAGAAGGCCTTGACGCCCGACCTCTGCGCTCTGGACGTGACGGACGAAGCGACCGTACAGAGCACGCTGAAGCACATCGTCGAGACCTATGGCCGTATCGATGTGCTGGTGAACAATGCCGGGCAGTGGCTGGACGGATCCTTGGATGCGTCGACAGACCAGGTTCGCACACTTTTTGAGGTGAATCTGCTGGCCCCCTATCTGTTGTTGCGTGCGGTAGTCCCCTTGATGAAGGAGCGGGGCTCGGGATATCTGTTCAATGTGGCCTCGCGGGCCGGCACAGTTGGCTTTCCCGAGTCGGGGACCTACTGCGCCAGCAAGTTTGCCCTGGTCGGCTTGAGTGACTCGCTCCACCGTGAATTGGCTCCCATGGGTATCAAGGTGACGGCCATTTGCCCCGGCTGGGTCAACACCGATATGGCCATCGAGGCGGGGACGTCGTTAGCGGCTGGCGACATGATTCAGCCCGCCGATATCGCGCAGACCATTCACTATCTGCTGCATCTCTCCCCCAGTGTTTGCATCAAAGACATCGTCCTGGGCAGCCACTTGAGCGTTGTTTAGGGAGAAGAGCCTTGAAGCCTGAGACGCCGGCGCCACGCACTTACCAATCCTTCACCGTGAGGGACTGGAGGGTCTATCTCCATCCGGAGTTTCCCGAAGCGCTGGCAGATCTGGTCGTGGTGAACTCCAAGGCGTTTCAGGGAGCCGGATTTGAGGCGGTCGCGTCGTCACCCTTCGCCAAGGTGTATAGGGGAACCGTCGAAATCGCCGAGCGAACCTACTGCCTCTATCTCAAACACTACCTCTATCGCTCACCGATCGATGTTGCCAAACATTTCTTCCGTTCGAGCCGCGCCATGCGGTCCTTTCGGGCTGCGGCCCTACTCAATGAGCGGGGCCTCTCCTGTCCGGTGGTAGTGGCCGTGGGATTGCGCAGGCCGCTCTTGTCGTCGGTGCCGCTGCTCAATCGGCTTCCCTTCTGTTGGACCAGCACCACGCTTACCCTGAGTGTTGAGGGTGCCTGTCCTCTGCACGAGTATTGGTGGAATCATCTGAACACGCTTGCGAAGAAGCGGGGGTTCCTGGAGGCATTGGGGACCGAAATCGGTTACATGCACAGTCAGCGGCTTGTCCATGGCGATTTGCGCTCGGGAAACATCTACATCGAGGAAGAGTCGGAGGGCTGGAGGTTCTGCCTATTGGACAATGAACGGACGCGACGCTTCAGGCGGGTCCCCACGGACTTGATCGTGAAGAACCTGGTCCAGGTCCAACTCTTCATCCATGACGTGACCCATGCCGACCGAGCGCGTTTTTTTCGTGCCTACCTGCGTCAATGTCCCCTGAGTCGGCCCGAGCAACTGCGTCTCATTCATGACGTCATGCAGAAAACGGCGCAGCGCGAGACCGAGAAGGCCAATCGTCTCTCATCTTAGGGATCGGCAAGAAATGAATTGGGCAATTTGGGGTCCAAGTGTGCCCCATATTGGGTCGCGCCCGATTGAGCGAAACCACAGGCGTAGCTTTCTACGTCGCGGATTTCGCGATTGAGAAGCGATCAAAGATGGGGTGCAATTGGGCATTCAAAAGTCCAAGTTATTTCTTGCCGGTCCCTTAGGTCGCCTTCTTGAGCCAAGGCAAGGAGGCATTGGGTCGACGGCCTGGTCGGCAAGGTCCCCAAGGCTGAAATGGCCAGGCGACGTCCCTCAATCTGTCGGGCGCAGTCCAAGACCCGCAGGCACAATTCCGTCTTCTCCTGTCTTGTCGGACCACGGGCCACCCGGACCAGACGGACGAGGCCGCGTATGGCCAAGACGTGGTGGGCCAAGGATCGATGCTCGTCTTGGGCCAATTGGAGCAAGGAGGGACAGGCCTCCGCATCGGGCCACGCGCAGAGGGTTCGGATGGCGTGATCGGCATGTCCCGCGTCGGAGGACTGCGTGGCCTCGGTAACGGTATGGAGTGCCAGCTCGCCGCCAACAGCATTGAGCAGGGCCATCAGTGCCAACAAACTGAATCATGTGTCCCCCCTTGACCGCGTGGTCGCGCAGGACTTTGATGCCGTTGGCATAGACATGTGTCTGGTAGGGATGACCGTCATGTCCCTTCGGCACAAATTTGACGGGGCCGGAGTCGTCCATTCCCAGGGCCCATTGAATAATATCGAAATGGTGGGCACCCCAGTCGCCATTCTTTCGCTTGCTTTTTGGCGTCTGCGACGTATCCTGGGCGCCGATCACTAGCCGGGACCACCCGCATCGAGTTACCCATCACCATGGCCTATACCGTACTAGCACGAAAATACAGATCCCAGTCCTTTGATGACGTCGTCGGGCAGGATTCCGTCGCCCATACGCTGAAGAATGCTATCAAGACGGGGCGAGTCGCCCACGCCTATCTGTTCACCGGCACCCGGGGCGTGGGTAAGACCACGATCGCCCGCATTCTGGCCAAGGCGCTGAACTGCCATGCCGGTGAGGCGCCCACGACCGAACCCTGCTGCCGCTGTGAAAGCTGCCTGGCCGTGAACACCGGGGACGACATCGACGTCTTGGAGATCGACGGCGCCAGCAACAACGGCGTGGACCAGGTCCGGGAGTTGCGGGACAACGCCATCTATCGGCCCGCCCGCAGCCGCTACAAGATCTACATCATCGATGAAGTGCACATGCTGTCGGTCGCTGCCTTCAATGCGCTGCTCAAGATCCTGGAGGAACCTCCCAGCCACGTCAAATTCATCTTTGCCACCACCGAACCCAACAAGGTCCTGGCCACCATCCAGTCCCGCTGTCAGCGCTTCGATTTTCGCAACATCAGTGTCCCGGACATTGGCAAGCAACTCAAGATCGTCCTGAAACAGGAGGCCATCGACTACCAAGAGGAGTTGATCCTGGCCCTGGCCAAGTTGGCCAATGGCTCCATGCGCGACTCCCTCAGTCTACTCGACCGGCTGATCAGCACCGGTGTCCTGCCACTGAGCGTGGAGCTTCTGGAAGAGTCATTGGGCCTGCCCAATGTAGAACGTATGTATGATCTGGTCGAGCACATCGGCAGCGCCGATGCCGCCGAGACCCTCATGGGTATCGACCAACTGATCACCTCGGGCCTCACCGAGACCCAGATCGTGGATGCCCTGATTGATTGCATGCGGGATCTCATGGTCTTGAAGACGGCGGGTCATCGCACGGAACTACTGGTCTTGACGCCCGACCAACTGAAGATGGCAGAGAGGGTGGCTGAGAAATTTGACGTGGCGGGCTTGATCTACGCCATCAGCGCCCTCGAAAAACTACGCTGGTCCGTGAAGAACAGTGATTCACCCCGCACCCTGCTCGAGGCGAGCGCTCTGCGTTTTGCCTTGAGCGAACATTTCTTGAACATCGACACCCTGCTGGCTCAATTGGATAATCAGCCGGCGGGAGCCGTTAAAAAAAAACAACTCCCTAGGCCGCACACTGACCCGCCCCCGCGGGCCATAGCATCGATTCCGGCAAACAAGCCCGCACCTGGACAGCCGGCTCCGACAGTCCCGCTGAACGCCCCACCCGCGGAGCCCCCCGCCGACGCGACCGCCCCACCGGCTCCGATCGCAGAGGGTGACATCGCGTCGATCCGGGCATCCTGGCCTTCGATCCTGGAGGCGATCAACGAACGCTTGGGCCCGGGTACCGGCGGCCTGATGCTAAAGAGTGCCCCCGCGCACCTGGCCGAGGGCACGCTGACGATCGAGTTTGACGCCTCGGCGAAAGTGCAACAGGAAATGTGTGCCGCCTCACCCCGGTCAGAGCAGCTCCAAGAGACGCTGTGTCATTGCCTGGGGAGGCAGGTCCAGTTGGTCTTTGCACTGAAGAAAGATGAGGGTCTCGACACTGAGTCGCCCGATCCGGCAGCCGATGCGCAGACCCTGCAGACCAAGCGACGCGCGCTGCTCAATGACCCGGCCGTCAAGACCGTGCTGCTCGGCTTGAATGCCACCGTGACCGAGGTCAAGGACAACGAACCGTAGTAAGGGACCCGCCCAGACACCACGCTACTTGCTACCCTCTCGAGTTCCTCCATTCTTCGCCAGCAGCACATAGCGCTTGGCGGTACGCCGGTCGAGGTTGGCGCGTCGGGCCACTTCCTCGTAGGTGCCGAAACGTCCGTAGAGCATGGCGCAGTAGCGTGACACCAGTTCCTCGGCACCGAGACGCCCGCCTCGCAGTTGATCCGCAAGGTCGTCTGTCGCTTCGGCCGGACCCATATCCGGATCGCCAATATAGTCACGTCTGATAATCACCCGCCGGACGCACTGGGCCAGTTCACGCACATTGCCCGGCCAATGGTAGTCGGGCCCCAGCCTCTGATCGATCACCCTGCGAACGGTAGCGCAGAGCGCCTCGTTGTCGTGTCCGAGGATCCAGTGGACGGTATGGGCGATCATGAGATCGAGTTCTCCCGGTTTCTCTTGAATGCGTTGCTGCAGAGGCGGGACCTCGATACAGTCACTGCAGAGGCGGTAGTAGAAATCATCTCGAAAGCGGCCCCCCTGACGCAACTCCCGGAGATTACGGTGGGTGGCGGCGATCACGCGACCATAGAAGGTGAGTGAATCGTGCGATCCTACCGAGGAGAAGCGACGCTCCTCCAACACCTTCAGCAACTTGACCTGTACGGCGGGACTCACGTCGCCGATTTCATCCAGAAAGATCGAGCCATGCTTGCCGCACAGCGACAGCAGCCCCTTGTGGGTCGCCACGGCGCCGGTGAAGGCCCCCTTGGCATGCCCAAAGAGTTCGGACTCCAGCAGAGTCTCGGCATACTGTGACAGATTGACGGGGACAAAGGTCCGGGTAAAATTCTTGGCAAAGGCCTGCTTCTGTTCGTCAAAGGGAATGTACCCACTGCGGCCAATCGCCCCGGCCGCGGCCCCCTTGCCCGACCCAGTCGGACCCAGGAGGAGCGTGGAAAAATCCTCCATTCTATCCCAGAGGCCCTGCTCGTATAGTTGCATGTCACAGGTAAAAATGTGGTTCCACAGTTGTTCACGCAGGCAGCACATGGACACGCTTTCGCCCAACAAACCGCGATGGATGAAGTGGAAGGCCCTGCGGATCTGAAAGAAGAGTGAAAAGTAGCGATTCGCCAGCTCCGGAGCAAAACCCCGCTGCTTTAGCGTTCGCAACGCCTCTCTGGCGAAGGGCACGCCGACTGTCTCGGCGTCGTTGGCGATCTGTTCTTGGATGATGCGATCGAAGGCGTCATTGTAGGTGTGATAGATATCAAACAGAAAGGCGTTGGTCACGATCCGCTGGTCTTCAAGACGAAAATCCTGGATGCGACGGCCGCCCAGTTCTTGTAGTTCCAGGATTTTCTTTTGCACGCGCTCCGTCACCTGGGTCACCATCTGGAGCCAGTTGTCGCCCTTGACGCGACCTGAAATCTCCCGGTTCAACTGCGCCCGCCGCTCACTAAAGGGATTGGTGAACGCCGCCTCGGACACCAGCGAAAGAAAGACCCGGTCTTCCCTTCCAAGTTCGATCTTTGCCATACACAGAGTGTAGGGAAGAAATACAAAGAATGCCACAGCCAAGTACAACAGATCCGGATCACGCCAACCCTCTTGTCACCCTAAACACGGAACCATACTATCCTTAAGAAGACCGCGAACCTTCTGGCACGGTGTTTGTATGTGTTCCCACAAGAAAACTCGCGTCCCGACCCATTTCTTCCAGAAAACTGGCCAGTGAGCGTCGCAGCAGCAGAGCTTTGTCAGAAAACTCCGGCGTCGGCCGGAAAGCGAACATTTTTTTCGCCTGACAAAGACGGCGAAGCAGACGATGTTTGTTCTATCGTCGATGCAGCCGGACGCAGCCAGGCGAAAAAAGGGCCGCTCGAAGCCAGACCGAGCTTTCTGACACAGCCTCGCATCCACGGCGGCAACTTGAAAATCCCCGCGTTTCATCGTATGGTCCGAGGAGCCGCGCATCATTAAACGAGTCATTTATCGCTCAGATTTGCGTCAGATTCAGTCGCGCCCGATTGAGCGAAACCAGAGTTGTAGTTGGCCTACTGCGGAGGATTTCGCGATTGAGAAGCGGCTGAAGATGACGTGAAGATGAGATGAGAAATGGATCATTGAATGATGCGAGGTTCCCTACCACCCGTTGAAA
>JADFMM010000278.1 GCA_022563885.1 Planctomycetota bacterium
GATCGTCAATCAGCCCGACTGGGCCCAGGTGATCGTGCTGATCTTTGGAGACAACCCGGCCAATCCCTCCGAGGGAACGCGGGAAGCCGAGTCATTTAACGGGAGTGCCAGTGACGCACCACAGCTCCACATCAGCTTTGAGTAGAATCGCGTTAAGACACCCAGTACGGAACAACGATAAGCAATGGGCCTGTGTCTCGAATGACACAGGCCCTTTTTCATGATTCAATCCGGGGTTGCACCCGATGCGGGCGATTTATAGCTATACAGGGGACTCATCCGCAGTTCGGTCCTTTTGAATACCGGACACCGAATGAGGAATATCGAATATCAAAGTATGTATGAAGGAATGAAGGATGGGCAGCTGTTCGTCCATTCGTACGTCTTCATTCTACAATACTTCTGAAATCATTATTCGTTAATCGATGTTCGATATTCCCCAGTCTCTACAGCGGCGAGCCCACCTGCAAAGCACCCTTCGACTGTAACCCGATGTAAAACATTTTTGAACCAGGCCCTTTTTTCATGATTCTTGAATCGTATTCTTCCGTCACGGACGGGCTTCTAGGACCAGATTGAAAGCACAAGCACCTTTCAGTTCAATAGCTTCGCTTCTGCTTCAGTAGGTGCGAATACACCGAGTCGATCTGAAATCCGTCAACTCCGGCTGACACCAGTCGATCCATGTCTTCACGCGCCAAATCCAGGTGCCGGTCACTCGGATATCTGAATGTATTAATGGCAGGAAAGACCAACGCCCCGCTCTCTTGAAGACGACCGACGTCGACACTCGGCAGGCGATTCGGCAACCCAAACCAAAACGTTCCCCGCAGATCGACCTTCTCGCCTCTTCGAAACCGAGCCATCTGATCGTTGGTGGGCGTGAACATGACGTGCCGTAGCGTTTCGCGCGCCGCCGATGATCCGGAGATGGAAACAGTGGCTCTAGCCAGTGCGCGGTCAACAATCATCTCATCGATCTCTCGGAGTATTCGTTTGTCGTCGAGGCCCGCCTTGAGATCCAGCATCACTCCAAGGTGTAGTTCGCGACAGAGAGACAGCGCTGAATCCAGTCTGACAATCTTATGATTCGAGCCTCTGTAATGGATTTTCACCAGATCATCGGCGGAGTAGTCGTCAATGCCGCCTGCAACGCCACAAGCCTGCTTCAGAGTTTGGTCGTGAAAGACGATCGGAACATCATCGCGACTTCGCTGAATATCCAGTTCTACCAGCGCGTATCCGGCCTCCGCCGCCAGTCGGATCGCGGCCAAAGAACACTCCGGCGAATCGTCCCGGACAACACCGCCTCGATGAGCGATTAGCACCGGCCGACGTTTCTCAATCTGAGTGCGATCATTCAAGTCGATGAGTGATTCCGCACCTTGAAGAGAAGGTTGACCAAGAGTGACGATTCCAAGCAGGCAACTCGCGTGGATTCCAACAAGCCATTTCTTCATATCAAATCCTCGGGTTTTCTCTACTGATAGGAGATTTAATTTAACAACCATAGAAACGATTATACGCCCGAGGGCAAGGCCCATCAACGGAGAACAGCCCCAAAACCGCCATGGCGGTCCTGGGACTGTCGCATGTGGTGTGGACCCGGTTCATTTGAGCCAAAATACCAGGTGTATTTGTTGAGGGCCGATGGGACCACCTCCCGGCAGTGCGGGAAGCCCAGCCGTGATCGTGAACGCCAAGGCCACGAGGTGCAACTCAAGGGACTGTCTCTTGCAGCACACATGTCGTGCTCGTCCTCACCACAGACGAGAACTTCACTCGGGCGGGTGACGGTCCTCCCGAGAGCCTTCGCACCTCGGAGAATGCCACCAATGTTGGACCCAATGACGGGGCCACCGATGTGCCGCCCAACTCTGACCTTGCCTGGGGTCCCGGTGAATTTGCCGCCACTCATCATGTCTACTTTGGAACTTCCTTTGACGATGTCAACAGTGCAAGCGTCGGGGATTCACGATGCTTCTGAAGTCGTAAACCACATACCGAATTAGAGTTTTTTGGTTCACCGTTCGAAGCCTTGAATCAGTTTTCCCTTCAACTGGGAACCGTGAACCTTGAACCATGCCGAAGTTTTTCTTGATAGCACCGGTCACACCTCTTGAAGTGGCTGTCCATCTTGTGTTTGTTGTGTTCTTATTTGGGATGTGCTACAATCCTGCTGAATGCCGTATTCATTAACTGCACCAATACTTCTATTGGAAGGAGGAATGAGATGTTAGCAAAGAAATGTCTTTTCGTGGGGATTCTCACCTTGCTCGGCCTGAGTTTGGCGATGGCGGACCCCCCCGCAGTACACCCATTGACTGGAGAACCCCTGGTAATAGACTGTCTCAGGGGTACGCCTGATGCAATTGACGGCGATCTGAGCGACTGGAATCTTGCAGCGATGACCCCAGCCGTTCTCGATGTGGCAGAGCAATTGAATTCTGGACAGGCCAGTTGGGACGGTCCTGCGGACCTTAGCGCGGAATTCTATCTGCTGTGGGACGACGAGAACGTCTACATGGCAGTGATCGTGAAGGACGATGCGTTATCCATGAACAAAACTGGCGGTAGTATCTGGAACGCCGACTGTATAGAAGTGTTTTTCTCTACCACAAACGCCGTTGGAGGACATGCGGAACATTACCAGTACGGTTTCAATGCCAATGCACAGAAATGGCTCTGGGACGATATGGAGGGTGGGGGTCAGAGCCCGGTTGATTACCTACAGGTCGGCACCTCCATAACGGCCGATGGATACATCTGCGAAGTCTCTATCCCCCACGGTGAAATCACGCCCTTAGACTGGTCCGTGGGCAATAACATTGGTTTCCACGCCGTTATTGACGACACTGAAAGCGCCGATCGGGAAATCCAGATGACCTGGACCAGCCGTGAGGCGCACGATCAGAGTCTAGGATTTGGGTATCTGTTCCTCTCGGCCGAGCGTGCCGTCGCGGCGGAACTCGCTAGAGATCCGAGTCCTGCAGACGCTGCGGCTGATGTGTCCACTGACTCGACGCTTTCATGGAATCCGGGTGGGTTCGCGGTGACCCATGATGTGTACATTGGCACGTCTTTCGACGACGTGAACAATGCGACCACGCCCGATAGTCCGGGTCAAAGCGAAACCACCTACATGCCGGGTCGCCTGGAGTATGGTCAAACCTATTACTGGCGGGTGGATGAAGTCAACGGCGCACCGGACAATGCCGTCTTCAAGGGCACCGTCTGGAGCTTCGAGCTCGAGCCCTTCTCTATCCCCATCAACAACATCACGGCCACGGCCTCCGGCTCATTCGGCGTTTCTTTGGATGAGAACACCATCAACGGTTCCGGCCTGGTGGGTGACCTCCATGGAACCTCGGCGGCGGACATGTGGATCAGCGGGGGTATCCCGGCCACGATCGAGTATGCATTCGACCGGGCCTACAAGCTACACGAGCTTTGGATCTGGAACTCGAATCAGCTCATCGAGGCCTTCGTGGGATTCGGCGCCAAAGACGTCGTCATCGAGCACTCTCTAGATGGCGAGAACTGGACGGTTCTCGACGGCGTCGGGCCACTTGCCCAGGCGACGGGTACCGAGGGGTATGCACACAACAATACCATCGACTTTGGTGGTGCCGTGGCCCAGCGGGTCCGCTTGACCGTCAACAGTGTCCAGGGTATTGCACCTCAGGCTAGCCTGAGTGAGGTGCGCTTCTACGCCATTCCGGTCAATGCTCGTGAGCCGCAGCCCGATGCGGGCGCCATGGCCGTCGGGGTCGAGGAGACACTTCGATGGCGGTCCGGGCGCGAAGCCGACCGACATGAACTCTATTTTGGGACTGATCTCAACAGTCTCTCTCTGGCCGGCACTGTCAGCGAGAACAGCTTCGACACGCTGGCCTTGGATTTACAACTGGGCCAGACGCATTACTGGCGTATCGATGAGGTCAACGACGCCATGAACCCCAGCACCTGGATGAGTGATCTCTGGAGCTTTACCACCGTGGATAGTCTTGCCATCGACGATATGGAGGGCTACGCGGACGAGGAATTCCTCGAGATCTGGGCCACCTGGGTCGATGGTTTTGACGATCCAGCCAATGGTTCCCTGGCGGGTGGCGCAGCAGGTACCCCGGAGACCGACATAGTCCATGGCGGCAATCAATCCCTGCCCCTCTCATTTGACAATAGCACCGCCGCAGTTTCAGAGGCGACGCGTACCTTCGACGCCCCGATGGATTGGACCAGGCATGGCGTTGCGAGCCTGTCCTTGTACTTCCGTGGCGATTCGGGAAACAGCGGCGGCCAACTCTATGTCAAGATCAACAATACCAAGATCGCCTATGACGGCGATGCCGGCGACCTCGGCAGACCCATATGGCAGCCGTGGAACATCGATCTGTCGACCGTGGGCGGCGATCTGAGTAATGTGACGTCCTTGACGATCGGCATCGAAGGTGCCGGTGCGACGGGCGTCGTTTACATCGACGATATCCGGCTTTACCCCTCGGCTCCCCAGTTCACCGTACCGGCGGAACCCGATGCGGCAAATTTGGTGGCCCGGTACACCTTCGAAGGAAACGCCAACGATACCTCCGGCAATGGTCACAACGGCACATCGGTCGGCGCCGTGACCTTCGTGAACGATCCCGTCCGAGGTCAGGTGGTCAGCCTGCCCGGTGGTGACGATCAGTACATCTCGATCGAGGGTGTGGGCATCAGCGGCAACATGCCTCGGACCATCGCCTGCTGGGCCAAAGCCGACAGCACCACCATCCCCAACTGGACCCTCATCTTCGGGTTCACCGGCACGGCGGCCGGTGGAGGCGGCAACGGCAGCCACTTCAACATCGGCAGCCTGGGCGGCCCCGGTGGCGTCGGCGCCCACATCTGGGGCTGGGAAGAGACGATCTTCTCCGACGAAGCAGCATTGGAGTGGCACCATTATGCCATGACCTACGATGGCACGACGATCGGGTACTACGGGGACGGTGTCCCCATGGACTCCGATGTTGGGAAATCGAATGTGCGAGACCTGTCGGCCTCGTCTGATCGTGTCCACATCGGCAGCCGGATCACCCAGACCAGTTCCTTCCCCGGCAGTGTGGACGATGCCGTGATCTACAGCGTCCAGTTGACGGACGCTGAAATCGCTTGGCTGGCCGGCCGGACGGCACCGATGCACAAGGGGTTCTGATGAAGTGTCAGACGAATTACCTCGCCGCCCATGGGACTGGCTGAAGGTCTTCGGTCCTGGAGCCATTATGGCGTCGCTGACGATCGGAACCGGCGAGTTGATCTTTTCGAGCCGGGGCGGCGCACTCTTTGGGTACCGCATTCTTTTTTTATTCGTCGTTATCTCGCTGCTGAAATGGGGTTTGGTAATAGCCTGATGAACCTGTGGATGGATCGGCGATTTCTTCCCAAAGCGCTGCGCGCCTGCCCCGGTGGCTATGGTTATTGAATCTGGTTTCCGGCTTTGTTTTCCTCGGCCTGGGGCTCAAAGGTTACTGGGACCATAAGAGCCGTTGGTACGCGATTGGCAGCCTTGGTGCTATGCTTTCGCTTGCGGCGGTCGGAGCGTATCTTATCGGTAAATGGACTGCAAGGTCGGACAAGCAAGATGCGTGATGGTCGGTACTTCCCAGTCCGGCCTGGAGAAGTGCTTACTTAGGGAACGGCAAGAATCTGGATCGATAAGGGAATCATTCCCGATTACCGTCACGGCCCTTACTTATATCGACTGGCACAGAATCTTTCTTCCATCTCTCATATTTTGCCTCCCAGTCCTCACCAAATAAAACCTGTGACAATCGCTTAAATCCACTCATTTCTACCAGTTTATCTTTGGCATGTGTTAGTGATATCATCTGGCGACGGCGTAATAAGTCCTCCAGTTCAACAACCATCTCGTTCTCACAGGCATACTCCGCTTCAGCAAGCATAAAATCTATCTGAGGAATAATATTCTTCTTTTTCTCTGGGTCCTCCTTTATTCTGCCCAGGATAACATTGGCATCCTTACCATATAGCCGCCAAAGACGAAGCGCCCACTCTTCTCCTGACAATGTCATGCCCAGGCTTTTTGCTGCATCCAGAAAAGATACTTTATCTTCTACGTTATCCTCACCATACCATTTTCCTTTTTTGCCCATATCAAAACCAAGCTTGCCCATAGCGGCTATTAATCCTTCACCAACATTGATGCAATCTGTAAATTTACCGGCAAATACAGATATATAGGATTCCTCTTCTTTAATATCAATGAAATGTTTTCTGGAAAGACTCATCCAATCGCTTTTATCATCGAATTGATCCTCATCGACAACCAGTGCACGCACACCAACACGCTCTGATATGATGTCCTTAACAGTCAGTGGCTCTTCGAGTCTCAATAATCGATTAATATTTGTTAATATAAACTTGCGATCCTCATCATTAACGCTGACTGGTAACTCACTCACCCTGGTATCTGTTGTGCCTATGCAACTCTTATCGCCCATTGGCAAAAGAAAAAATAGTCGCCCATCATCGGCAAAAAACGCGAATACACCATGCGCGTTAGTAATCCGTCTGACGATTAAATGTACGCCTTTAGAAAATAAAATATGCTTGGGTGAGCTTAAGCCATTCTTCTTATTCAACAACTCAACATGTGGACCAGAAGCATTAATGACCGCTTTGCTGGAAACACGAATAGGCATATCACTTTCATCGGATCTTAAGTCAATCTCCCACTTGCCATCTTTCCAGTTCAAGGAATCGACAGCCATATAATTGACTGCTATGGCACCCATTGAGACTGCTTTTTTGACAAATTGAAAGCTGAAACGTGCGTCATTGTCTGGCATATATGCATCCCAGTACTCCACTGCTCCCTCTATATTCTCTGTATTAATAAACGCATGATCAGCTGCAATCGCCCGACAGCTACGATACTTTGGTGATTTACTCATACAGCGACCAAAAAACCAGTAAACCAAGGTACCTATATAGAACAAGGTGCTCGATTTCCGAAATCCCTTAGGGCAGGATAAATGAAAACAGATTGGCTGAATGCGCGTCGGATAAGATTTAATCAACAGATTCCTTGACCCGCATAGTCGCCAAACAAGTGAATATTCATGATTCTCTAAATATTTAATACCTCCCCAAATTAGATTCGATGACGATGAACTACTTCCAGATGAAAAATCGCCACGGTCAACAATCGCGACCTTTAAGCCTTGGTCCGATAAGGCCGCTGCAGCAACTGCACCATTAATTCCTGCACCAATGACCAACACATCTATCTCTTCTTCTCCAAAGCGGGCAATCATCTCAGTGCGTTTCATCTTAATTCATGCACCCAATTGAATAAAACACCTATATTAGCGCTCCTCAAACTCTTCACCCCTTTCCTCTGTGAAACTTGTGCCGAATCGAATCTATATTGAATATCGACTTCAGATAACTCATTATTGATTGTTTTTTACTAATTCTTTAACTGATATTAAGCCAAATGCTGACTTTTTCACTCTTCTTCTGTTGGTCTTAAAAAGCATGTATTGTTCTCCAATTTAATCAAAGGGTATCGAAAGCTGTTCGCTGAAAAACACGGGGGGGGATCGCAGGCCTGAGCGGCCTGCTGACGTCTACCACGAATTGGCCGACTTAGGGACCGGCAAGAAAACAGCGGCTTCCTTGGTACTATCCAGGCTGCGATAGCAGCATGAATAGCATCCCAAGCAATCCACGCCGTAGAACGGCTACGCCTGTGGTTTCGCTAAGAAACCTTGGAAGGGACAGTCTTTTAAAAGACTGTCCCCCATCCCTGTTTCGACCCACTATGGGGCCCACTTGGCTCCCAAATCGT
>JADFMM010000279.1 GCA_022563885.1 Planctomycetota bacterium
CCATCAAAATGAATCGTCGCACTGAAAACGAGCGTTTCTTGAACCATTTTTCTTGCTGCTGTCGCAGCAACTGTAGGATCAAGGCAGCCGCAGTTGTCTGTGTCTGGCAAGGAAGGCGAAGCAGGCCGTCCGAGGACGGTCGATGGAGCCTGACGCCGTCCAGACGCAGAATAAGCCGTTTGAATGCAGAGTGATTTTGTTGGGGGCTCTGAAAGGCAAAGTCAATTCTCAATGTCAAAGTCAAAGCAAATCGGCAAGATCGTTCACTACTGCTGCCCGGCTTTTCTTCTGTGTGGGCCCATATTGATGTCCATGACTCTGGGCATCATAGGAGGGGCTATGCTGGGGTTGGGCCTGGTGGGACTCACCTATCGAGTCAGTAAATGAGCCACGAACTATCGGCTACGACGGTCTATGGTAGCAGGCGACATATGAAACACAGTGAATCATTGGAGGCCGTACAAGTCGCAAAGACTCGGTGCCCAAAGACGCGGCATTGAATGACCTACAAGGCAATCTGCAACGCAGAGTCGTAGCACGGCGTCAACATCAAAATATCGAAATACGAAATACTAGACAAATCCGAAATCATAATGTTTAAATGACAGAAACGAGGCTTTCTCGCCCCTTAGGGACCGGCAAGAATGCACGGAACTGGCGGTTTCGAATTTCGGTCATTTCTGTTTCGTGCTTGTTTCGAGTTTCGGTATTCGGATTTCGTTTTGGGTAGGTGGATCAAGTCTATTTGATAAAGGAAGGAGCTTATCATGAGAAAATGGGTTTATCTGTTGATTGTGTGTCTGGTTGCAAATGCTGTGGGCAAGACAGCTTCCGAAGACCGCTATGCCGAGTGGACCCGAGTCAAAGTCGGTGACATCGTGCCAGGTTTCACCTACACCACTTTGGCGGGGGACCAACTAACGAGCGACCAACTCAAGGGTAAAGTCCTGTTTATCAACTTGTTCGCGACCTGGTGCGGACCCTGTAGGGCCGAGATGCCCCACCTGGAGGCTCTTTTCAAGAAGACCCAGCATAGGGACTTTGTCATGGTAGCCATAGGTCGCGAGCACAGTGCAGAGGACCTCCTGGCCTTCAAGCGCGAGCACAAGCTAACGCTTCCTCTGGCCGCAGACCCACAGCGCAAGATCTACGGCCTCTTCGCCGAGAAGTACATCCCGCGGAACATCGTGATTGGGAAGGATCGAAGAGTGAAGTGGCATTCCGTCGGCTATACAGCGACAACCTTCGCAGAGATGGAGTCCGTGATCATGCGCGAACTGGAGCGATCTGCGACCCCCAAACGCTTTCCTTTGACTGAACGTTCCCAGCGACACTAACATTAGAAGTAGCATGCGTAGAATCAGCCCTGGGACCGTCCCTTAAGTCGAGCGGAAGCGCGGAGGGATCTTGGAGGGCAAAATCTCTGATCGATTTACGTTGGGACCTCACACGACTCATATCCTCACCAGCGAGCGGGGACTGTCCCAGAATCCGAATCAATTGTGCTTGAGAAGTAGAGAGCAAACCATAGCATCACCTGCTTGGAGTTTTCATTTCTCGTTTGCGGCCAGGGCTGTTCAAGTCAAACTGCTATCCGAGGTTCAGACACCGCCCACGAGGCGATGCTATAGCCCGCTCAAAATCTTCGACCACAATTTTATTCGGATTCCGGGACAGTCCCCGTTCCGCCAGGATGGGTTCAACTACCAAGGATCCCACCGCCACCTCGCCCGGGATCTACGACTTTCGATCCCTGAGCCAGCCGCTCCACTAAAGGGGCAGTCCGCAGGCTTCGTTTACGCAAGCTACTGCTATGGTTCTTGCCGCTAAGAGTCGCTGTTCTTTGGGTTGCGCTGAGAGAATTCTGACGTCATTCCTGGCCAGGGTAAAAACCGCTCTCAGCTCCCGATCAACTCGGGCCCACGCAGTAAAGCGTCCGCGACGTCCGGATAAACAACTGCCCCTGAGACACGGCGATTGAGGCTCGGACCAGGTCTCCACCTCGCGTGTCATCCATGGGGATGACATTCAGGACCTCACCATCGGTTGCTGACATGATCCCGACGTCTCCGGCTTGATTGATTACATAGACCTTGCCGTCTGCCACCACAGGAGAGGCTTCATATTTCGATCTGCCCGGAGCACGCTTGCTCCACTTCACCTCGCCGGTTCGGGGTTCGATCCGTGAAAGGTGCTGCCGCTTGTCGTTCAGGACGAAGAAATCGCCGTCGTAGAAGGCCGGCACGGGCACATCCGAGGTCACGACATTTCTGTTGAGTTCGCTGTCCCAGGCGAGCGCACTGTCGTCCAGCACGCCGGTCTGCTTATTGGGCTGGATCGCGTAGACCGGTTCGTTCTTGGGGGCACAGATCAGCACGATGTCTTTGCCCGCCACCGGCGAGGGCACCAGTCGCCAGTGGCCGATACGCCTGGGATTGTAAGTGCCCCAGCGCCAAAGTTCCTCGCCCGTCACCAGGTCATGCCCGGTTAGACAGTCCCCACCCCCGATTAGGAGTTGCTTGGTGCCATCCAACTCAGCAGGAATGGGTGTCGTGAAGGCCTCCCTTGATTCCGCCACACCCTTGCTCGGGCGGATCTGCCGCCACAGCGTTTTGCCGGTTGCTGGATCCACCGCCAGGATATAGGAATCGTTGGCTCGACCCGGCTTGCCGCGTCCGCCCACGGTCACATCCCGCTGTAGCACCTGGATGTAGAGGCGACCCTCGTAGAGGGTGGGGCTACTCGCGTAGGTCCACTGAAAGGCGAAGGGGCCGTAGTCCTCGTGGAGATTTCGTTTCCATAGCCGTCGGCCCGCGATGTCAAACGCAACCACCTCTCCCGTGGAATAGACAAAGATGACTCGCTCGCCGTCCGTCACCGGTGAGGCCGCGGCATAGGTACTGCGACGATCGCGGCGGGTGCCCTGGGCGATGGTATGTTCCCAGCGGGTATTGCCGGTCTTGCGATCGAGACAGACCGCCAGTAGGGTGTCATTCCCCTCGTCGGCATTCGACAGAAACACGCTGTCCCCCCAAATGATCGGTGTGGCCGACGAACAGCCCGGCAGATTGATCTTCCAGGCAATATTGTCGGTCATGCTCCAGTCGGTGGGGAGTCCGGTCTCGGCACTGGTGCCGTTGAACTCAGGGCCGCGCCAGTGGGGCCAATTGTCGGCCTGCACGCTTGAGACGCCAATAGACACACCCAAACACAGACAGACCACGATGATCCTCATTCTCTGTTCGTTCATTCGACTGTCCTTTCAAACTCTAGTAGGGCGTCCTCTCATAGGCGTCCTTGATCCACTGAGAGAAGAATTCAAGGCCATTGCAACGCCACACGTTGATCGGATTGCCGAGATCCACGTTCTCAGGAGGCAATACGCCTTCCAGACCCAGGGCCTTGTCCCTCTCGTACTCTACCACCAGGCGCCCGGCATCATATTCGGGATGCCCCAAATGCATGAGAAACCGTTTATCCCGCGTTTCAAAAATGGTGTACCCACCCGGTTCCGACAAGGCCAGTAGATCCAGACTCCCCTCGTCCCTTTTGGCTTCCAACACCTCATCGGCTATCCCGGCCATCCGGCTCTGAGGTATATGGAATATGTCGTCACACTCTCCGATGATCCGGTGATGGGTGTCGAGACTCTTGGCGGGAAACACGCCGAAGAGTTTCTTCTCATATTGAATCTTGTCGATGCCGAGCGTCTTGGCCATGGCCAAGCCACCCCAACAGATCCCCAGCGTGGACACGATGTTCTGACGGGCGTAGGCCAGGATCTCACAGACCTCGTCCCAGTAGGTCACTTCCTCGAAAGGGATGGCTTCCACGGGGGCCCCCGTCACGATGAGGGCGTCCAAGTGTCTCTCCCGAACCGCCTCTTCGAAGGCAATGTAGAGATTTTCCAGATGCGTGCCGGAGCTGCTTCGATAGGGGTGGCTCTTGAGCTTGATCCAGATGGGATTGATCTGCATGACCGATCGGCCCAAGGGAAACAGCACGCTGTATTCATAGTTCTCTGCCTGCGGCATGATATTGAGGATACCGATGCGCAGGGCGCGGATGTCTTGTCTAACCGCTCGTTCCTGGGAGATACAGTCTATGCGGCGATCGATCAATGCCTGCCGGGCATGATGGTCAGATGGTAATATGACGGTCATGAGCTCATTCTTGTTTGTGTGAGTACCTGCATCGGTCTGATCCTAACTGTATCTTTATACCCTGTTGTCCATGGCTTGCCCAGCCAAAAAACAACCTTCGCAGGTCCGTTCGGCAGGTTCCGCAACGCGTGCATCCTCACGGAATGCCTTGACCTGTGCTTCGGCCGACAGTAAGGTGTCCCGACGTTTGCCGTGCCGTTAGGACGTGCATGACACTAAGTTACCGAATTATCCGCTCAGATCTAGAGTACCTATCAAAATGAATCGTTGCACCGAAAACGAGCGTTTCTGCGACTGGCAAGGAAGGCGAAGCAGGCCGTCCGAGGACGGTCGATGGAGCCTAGACGCCGTCCAGACGCAG
Organism: Planctomycetota bacterium; assembly: GCA_022563885.1. GTDB lineage: Bacteria > Planctomycetota > Phycisphaerae > Sedimentisphaerales > Anaerobacaceae > JAIPFM01. Next base: position 4,525 of record JADFMM010000279.1, read on the forward strand.
AATAAGCCGTTTGAATGCAGAGTCATTTTGCGTAGGTGCTCTTAGGTTGGATTGGGTCGTGATCGATCGAGCGAAACCATAGGCGTAGCTGTTCGGAGCCTGCCCCGAGCGAAGCCGAGGGATCTGGATGTCACGATTGAGAAGCGATCAAAGATGGGGTGCAATTGGGCATTCAAAAGTCCAAGTTATTTCCTGGTTCTTTAATAATGCCGCTATCGCAGGCAGGATTGTACCATGGAAGCCACTGTTTTCTTGCCGGTCCCTTACAACCCCTCTGTTCCTTTGCACCTCTCTGCTCTCCTGCTCCCTGTTGGCGGGGTGCCATACAAGAGGCGAACCGCGAATCAGGGTAGGGCACTATCCGACCGCTACTTGGCGTATGGTCTTCGTAGGTCTCAATGATCTGGGCCCACACAGCTATGAGCCCGATACCCTAGAGCGAAACGGGATCGCGTACACCCGTCTGGCCGGACACATCGACACGACGCATGTGCGGTCCACGGCCGATTGGACCAAATACCTGGCAGAGATGATCTATCAACACCTCGTGGAGGGACAGCCCTACTTCACCTTTAAGTCCAACACGGAACCCTCCATCTACCATGTTCATCTGACCTATCCGACGAACTGGTCCCGTCTGCCGCGACGCCAACGGGAATTGAAGAGTTGGACCATGGCCGTCGACCTGGGTGGGTACATCATATTTCAGGCAGCCACCTGGCATGAGATCCTCACGTGGTTCGGGCACCGCTTCCTCAGTCCTTTTCCTGAGTTCCCGTCGGCTTTCTCCTGGGAAGACACCTATTCGAATGCCTTGGGCATCTACCTGGCCCAACGGGTCCTGCGCGCCGGCACTGCCGCTTACGATCGGCGCTTCACCTCGGCCCTGCGGGCGGAACTCATCAAACTCGATGTGCAGTCCCAATTACGGGCCAGGGAGGCGGCAGCCTCCGTGCGGGGCCTCTGGTACAGCGGACAGATTCCCGGCTTCGTCAAGGTCCGCTGTCGCAATATCGATATCGGCCTCGATGATGGGCTCGTATCGCCAGTCCTCTTACCCGCGGACTCTCTGCAGAGTGACACCCCACCCGTCTATCCCGTCCCACGGCTCGATGCACTGGAGGAACAGGGCCTCTCGATGACACTGGAGATCGAGCCCCGCGAATGGGTCAAGGGTAAGATCCTGCGAATCCTGTCCGCCCCGAACCAAGTGCGGATCAGGCGCATCCTGCCGGCCCTTCATTTCCCTCAACTCATGGATCATATTCGTCACTCCGCCCTGGAGCGGGGCATGATCCTTTACGAGTAAACAATGGCAGTTTACACGTGACATTACCGGAAATGGGTCCAAGTCGAATCGGGTCCCGGCAAACCATTGGGGATCGGCACTAGAGGCCCCAGAGAACCAGGAACACCCCGCCTCAGAGAGGCGGAGTTTTGCCTTGACAGCCCTACCCCTACTGGGTAAGTGCTCAGGAACCGTCTCGTCGGGGGCTGCATGACGAGTAATCCGAGCATTGGAGATGACCGGCACATGACGTACAGACTCCCCAGAACTCTGGGTCTGAGTATCGCGGTGATGGGGCTCTTGGTGGCGCTGACACCCAAATGGCTCCTACCCATCTGTGAACACCCAGCGCTGGGAATAGTCCCGGGTGACTACCACCCGACCATGCGCTGCTTCTGGTTTGGCCAGGCAGAAATACTCTTGGGCATGTGTGTCATCGTGGCCGGCCTGATCCTGATAATCCGGCCCGCTCGAGACGCGCAATTCAGCGTAGGAGCGCTGCTCTTACCGCTGAGCGCGGCCATCTGCATGGTCTCCCTGAACAGTGTGATCGGCAGTCTCTGCGGCCACCAGAATTCTTCCTGTCAAGTGGGCACCAAGCCCGCCGAACGATTGGCCGCCGGCGTTCTTCTGATCCTCGGCATCGTCGCCCTCCTGTCCTCCTTCAGGGATCCCCAGCGCCGATGAATCAATGGACGATCGTGTCGAGGCAGATCAGGCGAAACGGCTTGCGGTCGTTGCTCATGGGTGCGGCGGTGGTGCTCTTCGCCGCGGTCCTGGTGACGGTGACGCTACTCGGGGTGGGCATCAATCAATCGATCCGCCAAACCGTGAATCGCCTCGGCGCCGATCTTATGGTCGTCCCCCAAGGCGAGGAGATTGCCGCGCACTTTAACGACGCACTCGTCACGGGAAGACCCGCGGCGTTTTACCTGCCCCGTGCCCTCGAAACAAGTCTCGCCGCGCATGCGGGCGTTGCACAGGTCTCGACTCAGACCTTTGCCCAGACCTTGACCAACGCCCGATGCTGTGCAGGCAGCTTCTTCTTGGTGGGATTTGACCGTGGGTCCGACTTCACGGTGCAACCCTGGTTGTCCGAACCCATGCTGGAGCTGCCCGATGACGCCCTAAACTGGATTTTGGTGGGTGACAGGATCCTGCTGAAACCGGGAGAATCGGTCGATCTGTACGGGAGCACGTTTAGAGTCGCTGGGGTGCTGGCACCCACCGGCATGGGCATGGATTGGTCGATCTATTTGCCCCATAGCGCGTTGGACCGTCTGGTCGAGCATTCTATTAGCGCGGCAGAGTCCCCCCTGCGGATTCCCGCCCGTCACGTCTCTGCCTTCTTCATTCGGGCGGCCGAGGGCGTGGACCTGATCGACCTCGCCGAAGAGTTGGAACGGGACCACCCCTCAATCCAGGTCGTGCTCTCATCTTCCGTCGGTAAACGAGCCCGCTCCCAGCTCGCGCTCACCGCGGCGGTGTCTCTGATCTTGCTGGCCGTGGTATGGCTCGTAGCAGCACTGCTCAGTGGGGTCGTCTTTTCGCAGGCCATCCGCGAACGGCGGGGAGAGTTCGGCCTTTTTCTCGCCAAAGGGGCGCGTCGCGGCTTCATTCTGGCGCTGCTGGCGAAAGAAGCCTTGCTCATCTCGCTGAGTGCCTGTCTCGTGGGGGCCGCATTCGCCCTGCTGGTGCTACTTTCTTTCCGGCAACTCTTGTCCGGCACGCTGGGTGTGCCCGATTGCCTGCCCGGTCCCCTTTCCATCGCCTTGTTGATGGTGGCGCTTGTCGCGCTGGGCAGCCTCAACGCGGTGCTTTGTTCCCTGGTTCCAGCCATCTCCATGCTGCGAACCGAACCCTATGAGGCCATTAAAGGGACCGGCAAGAAATAACTTGGACTTTTGAATGCCCAATTGCACCCCATCTTTGACCGCTTCTCAATCGCGACATCCGCGACGTAGAACAGCTACGCCTGTGGTGTCGCTCAATCGGGCGCGACCCAATATGGGGCACACTTGG
>JADFMM010000280.1 GCA_022563885.1 Planctomycetota bacterium
GGCCTACCTGCTCTACCATGAGGAGGAGGATTCACTGGTCCGTCACATCCGCGGTCTGAGACAGATCCGCTTCTGGATGACCTTCAATGAAGACTACCTGACCCATCTGCGTGTTCTGCAGAACATTGGGATGACGGGTATCAAGCCGGTGCGCTTTGAAGGGCGGGACATTGTCCCCCTGCAGTTTTTAAAGGCACTCTTGCCGGACCCGGCAAGCTTGGGACGGAGCACGACGGGAAAAACCTGTATTGGTTGTATCTTCACGGGCATTCACCAGGATAAGACTCGGAAACTGATGCTCTACAATGTGAGTGACCATCGTCGTTGCTATGAAGAAGTCGGGGCGCAGGCGGTTTCCTACACGACCGGTGTCTCCGCGATGATCGGCGCCAAGATGATGCTCACTGGCGTCTGGAAAAAAGCCGGGGTGTTCAATATGGAGCAGTTTGATCCGGATCCCTTCATGGCAGATCTCAACCGACATGGCCTGCCATGGCAACAGCGGGAGCTGTGAGATCGCGGTGGGCGGGCCGAGCGATCTCAGCCCTCATTCCGACTTCAGATCGCGTCCCATGAGATCATGAACCGCTTCTTCCATGGTTTTGTGCTTGAAGAGCACCTCATGGACCGCTTCGGCGATTGGCATTTCGATGCCTTTTCTGCGGGCCAAGGCCACCAGAGAGTCGCAGGTGGCGACACCTTCCACCACCGACACCGTGGCCCTGCGGGCCTGCTCCGTGCTCAGGCCCTGTGCGATCCGTTCGCCGAAGGCCCGGTTGCGACCCATCGGAGAGATGCAGGTGGTGACAAGATCGCCCAACCCCGCCAAGCCGGCAAAGGTCTCGGCCTTTGCCCCGCAGGCGACACCCAGGCGCGTCATCTCTGCCAGCCCGCGACACAGCAGGGCCGCTTTGGCGTTGTCGCCCGCGTGGATACCGTCAATGGCGCCGGCCGCCAGGGCGATCACATTCTTGCAGGCGCTGGCCAGTTCTACGCCGACCACGTCGCTGTTGGTATAGACGCGAAACCAACGAGTCGTGAAGGTGTACTGCATGCGCTCGGCGAGTCCCGGATCGTTGCAGGCAATGCAGGCCGTGGCAGGAAGCTTTCTGGCCAGTTCGTCCGCAATGGTAGGGCCACTGAGAACGGCGCAACGGGCAGATTCCCCCAACACGCCGGCGATGATTTCGGTAGGCCGCAAAAGGGTCTTGTTTTCAATGCCCTTGGAGACAGACACGATGGGGATATCTTGAGTGAGATGCGGTTTCAGTCGCTGCCAGACCGAACGAACAAACTGGCAGGGCACCGCAGAGACAATCAGATCCACCTTCTCCATGATCCGATCGTCCGCCGGTTCATAGAGGAGTGTTTCCGGGAGCGGATAGCCGGGCAAGAACTTGACGTTCTCAGAGGCCTGTTTTGTCTGAGCCAATTGGGCCGGATCGTAACCCCAGAGCCGAGTGTGGATGCCCTTCTCGCAGAGCAGCATGGCCAAGACCGTACCCATGGCGCCATCACCGATGATAGAGATACGCTTGTACATAGTGGGGTATTTAACCACTTGCCACCGGTGTTGGCAATGAAGTAACTGAGATCGGTAGTGGGTAGCTCAGTGGGTCGGTGGGCCCGTGGGGCGGTACGTCGGCTGTGGGTTTGGGTCACATTCCAACTACCGTCTAATGACTACCAACTACCGGTTTATCTATTCGATCTCTATACGGTCCGGCTGCAGGCGCTTGAGACCGGGTAGAAGCTTACGAGCCAGAATTGCCTTGATCTTGGCAGTCCCTCCCTCATACTCTTCAGCCAGAATCTCGGCGTGCGCCCGGAGAAAACTCTGTACTCTGCCGTCGGCCTGACTACATGTCACGTTCAAACAGAACGATTGGCCCCGATACATGGCGCAGATAGTGCTGCTGACCGAATCCAGTCCGAGGCCGTTTTTGGCAGAGATGGTCACGGCGTCCGCGTGCAAGGTTTGCAACATGTCCAGCTGTCCTACAATTTGCACCGCATCCGCTTTGTTAAAAACCTTCAGCACCGGCTGGTCCGCACAGCCGATCTCCTTTAGCACGGCATTGACAGCATCCATCTGTGCCAGCACCTCGGGATGGGTCACATCGATGACGTGCACCAGGAGATCCGCGTGCACCGCCTCTTCCAGTGTGGCCTTGAAGGAGGCGACGAGCTGGTGCGGTAGGTTCTTGACGAATCCTACGGTATCGCTCACCAGGATCTCCACACCTTTTTCCGGGATCCATTTACACGTGCGGGTGTCCAAGGTGGCGAAGAGCCTGTCTTCAACCAGGACGTCGGCGTGGGTCAGGGTGTTCAACAGGGTACTCTTGCCCGCGTTGGTGTAGCCTACCAGGCAGATCTTGAACATGCTGGATCGACCCGAGATCTCGCGGAGCTTTCGGCGGTCGATAACGGTCAGTTCTCGCTTGAGGTCTGTGATGCGCTTATTGACCAGACGTCGGTCAATCTCAAGCTGTTTCTCTCCCGTTCCGCGTGTCCCGATGCCCCCCACCTTGCCCGCACGGGTCCCGCCGGCCGCGCCCGCGACGGAATCGAGGTGGGACCACATCCGCGTCAGTCTGGGATAGGTGTATTCCAGTTGCGCCAACTCGACCTGTAGACGCGACTGACGGGTCTGGGCGCGGGTCGCAAAAATGTCCAGAATCAACTCGCTCCGATCGATCACCTTCACGTGCAGCAAGGATTCCAGTTCCCGTATCTGCGCCGGAGAGAGGTCATTGTCAAAGATGACGACATCGGCCTGGTATCGCTCGACGCGTTCGGCCAGCAGTTCAATCTTGCCCTTGCCCAGGTAAGTGGCCGGCTTGATCTCTCGAAGTCTCTGTTGGAACCGATCGACAACCAATCCACCGGCGCTTTCCGTCAAGGCCGTCAATTCGGCTAGATCATCGCCAACCGGTCCGCGTTTCAGGATGCCCGCGACCAGGATCGCCCGTTCTTCCATTACCTGTCTTGTCTGTCGAAATCGTTCCAAAGAACAACGAACTCCTAAAATTAGAGATGAGTCATACTCGAGCATCTTAGCAAATTTGCTGCCCAAACTCAATCGTCCCCCCCTCCGGGTTCGAGGCCAAAAATGCCCTTTTTTTGCATCAGGCCTCATTTTCGAGATTGACAATGATTTTCGAGGCCAATATACTCGGTTGCTTTCTGCCGTAAGGCAGTTAAATCCGTCGTGGTCCATAGTGATAAGGGTGCAGAGTCTATGCTTAAGGTTAAAGGGCGTGCAGGAGAGTCCGTTCAGCAGATGGTCAGACGCTTCAAGAAACTGTGTGAGAAAGAGGGCTTGATCCGAGACATGAAACGGATGGCTTACTACGAAAAACCCTCGGAGAAAAACCGCCGTCGGAAACGCAAGGCCCAACGCAACAACGGACGCTAGTCCGCGCCTCCCGTCCTCTCCCCTGGAACCAGCCGGCAACGGTCCCAAACGGTCGCCCTCCTCGTGCATTGACCCCACCGGTTACCAGAGCACGCCCACGCCACTCCCTAGCAATTGAGGTCGCGAATGAACGTATTATTGGTTGGCAACGGCGGACGTGAACACGCCGTGGCATGGAAGCTAAAGCAATCCAAAGAACTTCGAAACCTGTACATTGCGCCCGGCAATGCGGGGACCGCACGTTGCGGTGAGAACATTGACATCAGTGACACCGACATTGAGGCCTTGGTGGACTTCGCCAAGGGGAACGCTGTAGGACTGGTGGTCGTGGGGCCGGAAGACCCTCTCTCCCTGGGCTTGGTCGACGCGATGGAAGCGGCCGGCATTGCCGCTTTCGGCCCGCGCCGATCGGCGGCACAACTGGAAGCCGACAAAGCGTTTGCGAAACAACTCATGCGATCCAGTTCTATCTCCACAGCAGAGGGTCGCGTGTTCGATCGTTTCAGCGATGCCAAGGCCTATATCGCCAGCCGGGACGAGCCAGTGGTCATCAAGGCAGCAGGCCTCGCCAAGGGCAAGGGTGTTGTCGTGTGCGATGACCCTGCCGACGGTATCCTCGCTGCCGAAAAGATAATGTGCGACCGTCTGTTTGGCGATGCAGGCAATCAGCTCATCGTGGAAGACAAGCTCTTGGGTGAGGAGGCATCCATTCTCGCCTTCGTGGATGGCAAGAATATCTATATGCTCGAGTCCTCTCAAGATCACAAGCCGATTGGAGAGGGTGATGCGGGGGCAAATACCGGAGGCATGGGCGCCTACAGCCCGGCTCCAGTGATCACGGACGACATGTTGGATAAGATTACTCGCGAGATCCTGGTTCCGATCGTAGACGGCATGAAGCGTAACGAGACACCCTATAAGGGTGTCCTCTATGCGGGACTGATGATAACGACGGGGGGGCCGCGGGTTTTGGAATTTAACGTCCGCTTCGGCGATCCGGAGATCCAGGCCATCCTGGTCAGGCTCAAGAGCGATCTGCTGGAGGTCTTTCAGGCGGTGTGCGAGGAGCGGCTGGACGAGATCACGCTTGTATGGGATCCCCGCCCTGCCGTGTGTGTGGTCATGGCGTCCGGTGGTTATCCCGGCGACTACGAAACGGGTAAAGCGATTTGCGGTATTGAAGAAGCGGAGCGGCTCGATGACGTGGTCGTATTTCACGCGGGCACGAAACAGCAGGGTGACAAGGTGCTGACCAACGGCGGTCGCGTCCTGGGCGTGACAGCCTTGGGTCAGACAACCCGCGAAGCACAGGCCAGGGCTTATGAGGCAGTCGAACGGATCACATTTGCAGGCGCCTATTACCGTAAGGACATCGCGAACAAGGCGTTCACGTAATCTGGAAGAGGCATAATCGTTTGCCTTACGTTCAATGAAAAATAGGCGGGCAGCAGAGTGAAAGCCAAAGATCGCAAGAGACGTTGGTTGCGTTGGCTGTGGCCGGTCGTGGCCTTGCTGGTGCTGCTCGGATCCGGGCACGCCCTAGTGCTCAGGAATTTGCCCACTATCGCCATTCACGAGATATCCCGCCTGACCAACACGACCATCATGGTAGAATCGTCGAGCATCAGCTTGGAAGGCGTCGTCGAGATCATCGGATTGGTGGTTCGGCCCATGGGTGAGGCTAGCTACGACAATACCATCCTCAGAGCGCAGTCCGTGCACGCCACCTTCAGCAAGGCAAGCCTCTTCTTTCTTCGTCCAAAACTGCGCGACATCACGGTGCACGACTTCGTGCTGGACGCACAGTATGACCTGGATACGGGGCGTTGGAACGTATCCGATGTGTCCATCAACATCCCCAAGGGTCGCGGTGAACAGATGCCCAGAATCCACCTCGAACAGGGCACACTCCGCTACAGCAGGGTGTCCGACCAAGTGAAAGAGCTGGCCCTGGCCATCCCCATTGATGCCCTGTTCGAACTCAATCAGATGACAGAGAAAGGATTCAAATTTGAGATCAAGACGGCGCCGATCGCCAAGCAACTGGGCCAAAGCCGACTCGATGGGTATTGGAAACCGGGACTCGTGACGCTGACCGGCGGCATCTCTTCTCACGACACCCCCTCACTTGAGCGCGTGTGGGCCATCAACGCGATGGCAGCCCAGCTCACCTATGACCCCGCCGGCGACTACGAATTCACCATGAGCATCCGTAGGCTGGAGACCAGCCGTAGAATCGAGTCGGACACCCTCAGTCTGATTCCTCGGCTCTTTGGCAAGGGCAACGACCCGGTCGCCCGCGTCCAAGGCTTCTTACATCGCTATCAGCCTACAGGCACGGTCGATATCCGACTCTCCGCGAAGGGGAACGCTGCCAAGCTGCGGGGCAGCATGGTCGAAGGATGGATCGACTGTACCAACGTCTCTGTGTTAGATCTCAAATTTCCCTATCGCATGGATCACCTCGCAGGCAGAATCCATTTCTCCCATGAAGGTTGGCACACCGCCGGACTCACGGGTCAACACGACAACATTCCTCTGCTCATCCGCTTCACAAGAAAGGGGACCGGAGCGGACCGGGAATACACCGTCACTCTCTCCAGTGACAAGATGATCTTGAACGAAGAGCTTTACAACGCGCTGAGTCCCCGCAACCAAAGGCTTTGGTCGCTGGCAAATCCCAGCGGCCCCGTAGGCTTTCAGTATGACCACAGCTACTCCAAAGCAGAGGGCCGACATCAAGTCCTCTCCGTGACTTTCAAGGGAACCGACGCCACCTATCGTGGCGTTCCCTATCCCCTCCAGAATCTTACGGGTAGGGCCACGTTTCAAGGAGATCAAATCCAGTTTTCGGGCGTTCGAACAAATGGCCTAGCGCATGAGATCACCGTGGAGGGTCGAATCCTCAATCAAAACACCGAGTCTCCCGACTACGACCTGACCATCCGGGCAACCGGGATTCCCGTGGACGACACCCTACGACAGGCGCTCCCCCCCGCGTTCCAATCCGTCATGGAGGACCTACAACTGCAGGGGACAATCGGTGCCAGTATCGTCATTACCTCCAAACTCGACCATCTCGGTCCCCACTTTGCAGGAGACATCTACTTCCAGGGCGCCTCCCTGGTCCTTCCCTACCAGAAGCTGGCCATCGGCAAGCTTCGAGGCGGGCCCGTTGCCATCGGTTACCGATCTCTCGAGATTCAAGACGTCCAGGGCGTTTTCGGGGGAGACCCTGTCTCCATGTCAGGCACGGTCATGTGGGGGGAGGACGCGCAGCTCGACGGGTACGAGCTCCGGGTTCAATCCCCCCGGCTCTCTGTGGAGAACGCCCGGAAAGCGCTTGGGGAGCAGGTCAACAAATCAATCGATTGGTTTTCACCGTCGGGAGACATCGCTCTCGATCTCACGCTGCAAAAACCGGCCAAGCAGTCGCGTCTTCGATACCAGGCCGAGGTCCGTTTCTTGGGCACCGCTGTCACGCCGGAGGCCTTTCCCTATCCCTTCACAGATCTGACCGGTGGATTCACGGCCGACGCCAACACCATCATTCTCCGGGACATCGTTGCCCGTCCGATGAGGGGTGACACTTCTCGAACGCAAGCCCACTCGGGCCAACCCTTAGGCGGTGCGCTCCAAGGGGTGACATGCCCGTGAGCGGTCTGTACCTTCTTGCCTTGTATGCACCTCTCTAAAGCGCTTTCCTCGGCCGCCACGGTTACGGTAACCGTTCGCGCCTTTGCGCGGTATGCGGAAATCTTGGGGCTCGAAGAGACCACATTGGAGCTTGCGGAGCCGGCGACGGTGGGTGACGCGGTGAAGCTGCTGCGTAAGAACGCTCCCAACGGTCACTTGCTTCCCGAGCGGCCGCTAGTGGCGGTGAACCTGGAGCATGTATTAGTCGAGACGCCTCTTCGCCAGGGTGACGAGTTGGCGCTGCTGCCCCCCCTGGCCGGCGGGTAAGGCGTGCGGTTCGTAACCCCCCGCCCCATCGACGTCCTCGGATTGCTCACCACAGTGACCGGTCCGGAATTGGGTGGGACGGCACTGTTCATCGGCTCGGTGCGTCGGGGTGACGGCGACGGACCGGTAGAAGCGATTGAGTATTCGGCGTACGAGGAGATGCTCGAGGCCGAATTCTCGAAGATCATGGCCGAAACCGCCGCGCAGTGGCCCGGTTCCCGCGTCGCGGGAATGCACAGAGTCGGTCGGGTTCCGGTGGGTGAGTCGAGCGTGGCCATCGCAGCGGCCGCTCCCCACCGGGCCGATGCCTTCGCCGCGTGCCGCTACGCCATCGAGCAAGCCAAGAAGCGCCTGCCGGTGTGGAAGAAGGAGATCTTCGAGGACGGCTCAGCGGCGTGGCGTGAGGACGATGAGGGGGAAGCGGGGATCAAACCAAAAATTGCCTGACGCACTA
>JADFMM010000281.1 GCA_022563885.1 Planctomycetota bacterium
TGCAAAAACATTGTTTAGAGTGCCTATAAAAATGAATCGGAGCACCGAAAACGAGCGTTTCTGTGTCTGACAAGGAAGGCGAAGCAGGCCGTCCGAGGACGGTCGATGGAGCCTGACGCCGTCCAGACGCAGAATAAGCCGTTTGAATGCAGAGTCATTTTGCGTAGGTGCTCTTAGAATCCGCCGTGCTCCTCAATAAACACTGTCACCTCTTCAAGTGAAGGATTGAAGTTTGCACATCCGTGTTTGGTGACGAGAATGGCGCCGCAGGCATTTCCCATACGGCAGGTTTTATACCAATCCCATTCATTCAGGTAACCGTAAATCACACCACTGGCAAAGGCATCGCCGGCGCCGAGGACATTCACCACTTCCACCGGGAAGCCAGGTACATCGATGACTGTCCCATCGTCCTGAAAAACAGACGATCCTCTCTCGCCTCGTTTGACGATCAGGACAGTGATACCGGTTTTCATCAAACCGGCAATCGCCTCATCTACATTGCCTTTTATTTCTGGCGCAGAGATCTGTTGGTTTTGAATCCTTATCTGATCGGGATCTTTCAACATAGTCGCCAAAACCTCCTCTTCCGTGCCAATCGCCAGGGTACTGTATTGCAGAAAGGCTCTGGTCGTGACCCCAAAGGAACGAGGATCGTGCCATTGATCCGCCCTGAAATCAAGATCCACCAACACCGGGACGTCATTCTTCACCGCCTCCTCAGCCGCGAAGAAGGCCGCCGATCGTGAGGGTTCGACATTCAACGCGGTGGCCGACACCTCAAACAGCCGACTCTGACCGATATCCGCTTTGATGACATCGTCGATGGTTACCTGGGAGTCGGCGCAGTTGTCACGGTAGTACACTAGTGGAAAATTGTCAGGTGGCTCGATCCCCAGAAGGACCGCACTGGTTCGCGTGCCGGCAATCCGAGGAATGAAAGCCGTTTCGACGCCCTCTTTCTCCAGGAACTTCAAGATAAAGTCCCCCACTTGATCCTGTCCGAGACCGGTCAGCAATGCGGATTTCAATCCCAGTCTACGCGTCCCAACAGAAATGTTCAGTGGCGACCCGCCTACAAAAGCGCCGAATTCTTTGATATCCGTAAACGATGCGCCAATGTTGTTTGAGTATAAATCGATTGACGATCGACCGTAGGTGATGACATCGTATGCTTTATTGGCAGTCATTTTGTTAGGTGCTCCTAGCGTCACTCATGCTGATTGTTCATGTCCAACGTCACCATGGGGACCCGAGGATCCACTCCCTGCCATGAATCATACACCCACGCATGGTCGGGGTCTTGGGTTGCCGTTAGGAGTTGGTCAGTGCCGGCCAAAAAGTTGAGATAGTACACATTGTAGCCGGGGCCCGCCGCCACAGGATGGTAGCCGGAGGGAACCAGCACGACGTCGTTGCCCCGAGCCAAGGCCAATTCATCCATGGTTTTGTCGTCGTTGTATATGCGTTGAATCGCAAATCCCTGCGGCTTGTCGATCTTGTAAAAATAGGTTTCTTCCAGGCAGGCCTCCAAGACGTCCCCATTGGCATCCAGCTTGCGTTCATCGTGCTTGTGTGCCGGAAATGAACTCCAGTTGCCGGAGGGCGTGTACACCTCGACGCAGACCAATCGATGACAATCTGACCCGGGCGGGAGAATGCTATTGATCTGCCGCGTGGCATTATCGCCTCCCCGAATCTCAATGCCCATGTCATGCACGGCTTCCGGCGTGATGAACCTCGCCGGATGATCCTGGTCAGTCGCACAATAGCCACAGGCGATATCCAGCGCCTCACTCTCCGCCCTGAGTGTGAATTGCGTCTGCCGCGGCAGATAGAGGGCATGGGCCAAACCACTGAAGACATCCCTTCTGCCATTGACTGTTGTCCAGCTGCCCCTGGAGGAATCAACAGAAAAATTGCCAGCCAATAGGACAATGGCATACTCCATTTCCCCGGTGTTTTCACTCCAGGCCTCGCCCTGCCGGAGGGTCTTCGCCTTGAAATTCAGAAGCGACCAGCCGGCGCTTTCCGCCGTAATACTGTGATAGAATCCGGCCTCGTCATCGTGAGGCTTCACCAATAGTCTCGACTGCGTTTGTGTTCTTATCATGATCGGTTCGATGAGCAGACTACGCGACCGGGATTCTTCATCTAAGAAACGCAAGTCGGTAATGACCAGGGCCTAAAAGCGCTCTGGCCCCATCCGTTGAGCAAGCCTCTGACAAGTCGTCGCTTGCGCGCGACAACAGTTTATTTTGATTCCGCGTCTTTCAGGCGTGCCAGCAGGAATTGCTGCAAGCCACAGAGATCGTCGGTGTTGATGACATCCACATCAGCGGACACCAAGGCGTTCCACAGTGCCTCCCTTTCAGGAGACGTCTTGTCCGGAGTGGCCCAGAATCTGACCACTCTCTTCTTTTCATGCGCGAGGTCTACGACTTCTCTTAGCTTGGCATATTCCTCTGCGGGCATGGGACCGTTGCCGCGCCAGGTGAAATGGCTTCCCCAGTTATCGCTGATCATGGGGACGAGGTCCGCCGAGACATCGGATCTGAGATCGCTCAATCTGCCGTCGCAACCCGCATAGCGGAGCTGCTGAGCGGCCATGGTTTCCCGGGGACGATTTCCAGAGACCACCGCCAGAACCGCCCTCTCTTGCCGACCATCAGGCGTGAAGGAGGTAAAGCACTCCCGGTATTCAGACAAGACCTTGTGCAATAGGGCGTATGTGGATTCCGCTTCGGTCTTGAAATCGATTAACAGAATGAATCTACCGGGTTTGCCATAGACAGAGCCTCCGTTTCGTTTGATTCGTTCTCTGAGGGGATCGAGGTAGAGGGCCTGGAGCGTCCTGTGGGCCCTGATTTCATGGCGGTCATGGGCCACGAGCAATTGGTCGTCTACCAAAAAAACATCTGCTTCCACGCTGGTGAAGCCGTGGGCCAAGGCATCGAGCAAGGGACGGTGGTGCCTGTAATCATTGTGGGCGTGGGCCCTTGCCAGTGGCGTGGGTTCGTGGAATACACTCTGCGTATCCTGTGATGCCAAGGATGTGCATGCCAATGCCAAACAGTATAGCGCAATGAGATGTATGCGGAACATTCTGATTGATCCTCTCTGGTACAGGTGAGTGAGTTTGCATTGTCGGTCACGATGGCGGCACGAAGATCGACTCCAGTCATCCCATATGTTGGTTCGAGCCGCCCATGCAAGCTCCATAAGCGCTGTTTGCGGGTTAATTGTATAGGGCTATTGGGGACCACGCAATCGCGAAATTTCTTGCCCGTCCTTCCCTGACTCTTTGAGAAAGTCTAAGCGACTGAACCAGCAGAGTAAATAAGTGCTGCCAGTAGAGCCCCTAGTATGGGACCGACAACTGGAATCCAGGCATATCCCCAATCACTTTTCCCTTTGTTCTTGATGGGCACCAGCGCGTGTACCAGACGTGGCGATAGATCTCTCGCGGGGTTGATGGCATATCCGGTCGTCCCTCCTAGGGATAGGCCGATAGATGTGACGATCAAGGCGACGGGGAGGGCGCCCAACGACCCCAGGCCCACCTTGATCTCAGCGGCTCCTGAAGTCACTGTTGGACCAGCCATATATAGCACGGCGAACACCAGGACGAATGTCCCAATGGCCTCTGAAATGACGTTGCTGATGGGTTTGCGAATCGCGGGGCCCGTGGCAAATACGGCTAGAATGGACCCCTGATCGGTGCTGATGTCAAAGTGATCCTTATAGGTCAGCCAGACCAACAACGCTCCCGTGGCGCCTCCTAGAAGTTGGGCAGCAATAAACACAGCCACTTTTGCCCAGAGGAACTTACCTGCCACAGCCAAACCCAGCGTCACCGCAGGATTCAGGTGCGCGCCGCTGAAGTCCTTGCTGATCAGAACCCCTGCAAAGACGGCTAGTCCCCATCCCATCGTGATGACGATCCAGCCGGAGTTGTTGCCTTTCGTTCCCTTGAGACAGACATTTGCGCACACACCATCTCCCAGCAGGACCAATATCATGGTTCCCATGAATTCCGCCATAAACTCTGTCATGTCTAGTTCTCCAGTTTGATTTTGCGGCTACCATGAACTAAGGGATCGGCAATAAATAAATTGGACAAGATGGGGTGCAATTGGGCATTCAAAAGTCCAAGTTATTTCTTGCCGGTCCCTAAGGAACCGCTCATCATGAAATAACTCATTTAATGATGCGCGTTCCCTGAACAACGTCTCTTTCACTTGTCCCAGTTTCGCGTTCTTTCGACTGCCTTATGCCAGTTTCTTAAGAGTTCTGTCCGCTCTTCCGAGGACATGTGAGATTTGAATTCCGCATCTTTCTTCCATATCTTTCGAATCTCATCGAGATCATCCCAATACCCCACTGCCAGACCCGCAAAAAAGGCGGCACCCATGGCCGTTGTCTCCAATACCTCGGGTCTAATCACCGTGACTTGGGTAAGACCTGCCTGGAAAGTCATTAAGCTGTCATTGATGGATGCGCCACCATCGACCCGAAGTTCCGTAATCGGGATGCCGGCATCATCGGCCATGGCATCCAGGACATCTTTGGTCTGGAAGGCGATCGATTCCAAGGATGCTCTGGCGATGTGCGCGTCGGTTGTTCCGCGGGTGATACCGAACATGGCCCCTCGTGCGTATTGATCCCAGTAAGGGGCCCCTAACCCGGCGAAGGCCGGAACCAAGTAGACACCCCCGTTGTCTTGAACCGAGTTGGCGAGTGCTTCGACTTGCTCAGATCGGTCGATGATTTTCAGACCGTCACGAAGCCATTGAACGACGGCGCCCGCTATGAAGATACTGCCCTCCAAGGCGTACGTCACCTTGCCGTCGAGCTTCCATGCCACGGTCGTCAAGAGATTGTTTTTGGAATGCTTGGGGGTATCACCCGTATTCATGACGATAAAACAGCCCGTCCCATAGGTATTCTTGATCATGCCCGCTTCCGTGCACATCTGCCCGAACAGGGCGGCCTGTTGGTCGCCTGCCATACCGGTTATGGGAATCTCCGCAGCCAAAAAAGCGGAATCGGTCCTTCCAAAAGTTTCACTGCAACTCTTAACCGCGGGAAGCATGGATTCGGGGACTTCAAACAGATCACAAAGCGTCTTGTCCCATGTCTGACGATGGATGTCGAATAGCAGCGTCCTACTGGCATTGGATATATCGGTGGCGTGTACACGACCACGGGTCAACTTCCAGAGCAGCCAGGAATCGACTGTGCCAAACGCAAGTTCACCCTTGCGCGCCTTCTCCCTGGCACCGGTGACATGATCGAGGATCCAATGGATTTTTGTCGCGGAGAAGTAGGCATCCAATACCAGCCCGGTCTTTCGCTGAATCTCCTCGACGTGCCCTTTTTCTTTGAGTTCGTCACAGAATTCCGAGGTGCGGCGATCCTGCCAAACAATAGCGTTGTAAATGGGCTCGCCTGTCTTTCTGTCCCACACGATGGTCGTCTCACGCTGATTGGTGATGCCTATGGCGGCAATGCTCGTTCCGTCGATACTCAGCTTCGCCGTTGCCTCGGCAGCCACACGTGCCTGACTTGACCATATTTCATCAGGATCGTGCTCGACCCATCCCGATCGGGGAAAAATCTGTTGGAACTCCTCTTGGGCAGTGGAGCAGATCTTGCCCTCCCTGTTGATCACCAGTGCGCGAGAACTCGTAGTACCTTGATCCAGCGCCAAAATGTACTTCTGTTCAGACATGTCGGATTACCTCGATCATTGTTCGTGAATTCAGCGAGTCGCGGCTGTTGCCTAGTTTTATAGCAATACTCAGGAGCAAGCAATCACGAATATCCTCGCCACGGTCATCCCGCACGCCCTAAGGAACCACGCATAATTAAATGATCCATTTCTCATCTCATCTTCACGTCATCTTCAGCCGCTTCTCAATCGCGAAAACAGCGGCTTCCTTGTGGCAAAACTGGCTGCGCTAGCAGCATGATTAAGAATCACAAGCAATCCTCCGCAGTAGGCCAACTACAACTCTGGTTTCGCTCAATCGGGCGCGACTGAATCTGACGCAAATCTGAGCGATAAATGACTCATTTATGTATGCGCCGCTCCTAACCGATGATTGTCATTTGAGGGAAACCAAGTACTCGATCAAGTCGATAAGATCGTCGGTCGACATGACTTGCTGTAGCCCCGCGGGCATGGCCGAGAGCGATCCTGCACTCCGTTCGACCACGTCGGCCCTATCAATCTCGACGACAGCGCCGCCAGCCATGCGAAGCGTGATACGATCAGGGGTTTCGCTTTCGATAAACCCTGTCCATTCCTGACCGTCTTGGAGTTCGAGCGTATAGGATTGATACGTTGGCGAAACGCCCGCGCTCGGATCCAATATAGATTCATATAAGCCCTGCTTGGACAACTTGGCGCCAATCTGAGATAGATCCGGTCCAAAGTTGGTTCCTTTGCCGTTGACAATATGGCATTGAACGCAGGTCGCGGCGGTGAATACTTCTTTGCCTCGACCGATGTCGCCGACGTGAACGAGGAGTTCCGTCATCTGAGGCAGGTCGTCTTCGCTTCTCAGTGGGGGGATGGGAAAGAACTCCCGCGCCTGGTCCACCAACGACACCTGCAGAGAAGCGGTCATGGCGGCTCCCGCGACCTCCTTCAGCGTTTCCGGGAATTCGCCTCTCTGAGCCATTTTGAGTACCCAACGAAAATCGGCGCGGATCATGGATCGAACGGCGTGCTCTCGTACGCGCCACGAAAGATCCGCATCGAGGATGGCTCGCCGCAACATCTCGAGCGCTCGATCATGGCGACTGTTTCCCAGCACTTCGACAGCGCTTAGGGCGGCCTGAATCTCGTCGCCTCGAAGCGTCTCCGAAACAATCTCGTCGTTACCCGCATCTAGGAGCATTCGAATGGCCGTGATTCCCGTGGGAGTGTCTTTGTTTTCCAGGGCGACTGCCATGAGAGACGGATAGAACGCCTCGAGCCGGTATCGCCTGACAAGCCGCACGAATTCGGGCGTCCCCTGTGCGTCACGAATGAGCCGGCTTACCTTTGCGAGGATATCGGGTGTTTCACGAATATCGAAATCTTCCAAGCGCAACAGCGCCTGAGTCGCCACAAATGTGCGCTTGCTGGCGTCGGCGATCGAGCCGTCCAGGACGAGCTGCCGCAGGGCTCCCTTCGTCGTGGGACCGTCCTCTTGAAAATCGAAAGCTCGCATATAGCGTTTCGACGCCTCTTTATCCACGTCTTGGCTGTTGAGAATTCTGGCGAGGTAATGCGGCGTGATCTCGGCTCGAGACCGCCACACAATGTCGCGGCCGGCGGGCGTATTCCAGTCGCTTCCCACGGCCGCCAGCCATGCCGGCAAGTATTCGTCCCACCGGCCCTCGGCAGCGATGCCTAACGCTTCGAGATACCAGCGATCCTGTCCGTCATGCTGTTTCGCCAGGTCGACCCAGAGCGCCGCCCCTTCCGATAGAGAATGGCTGCGCAGGGCAATAGCACATTCGCGGCGTACCTGGGGTGACGGGTCGTGAACCAGTTCACGTACGATGGGTTGCATGTCCGTTAGGACTTGACGCGCGGCGCGCAGGGCCACGATGCGGATGTCTTCCTCCGCGGCTTTGAGTGCTGAGCGAATATGGGTTTCGCCTCGCCCTTCGATTTTGGAGAGAAGCCACAACGCCCGGGCGCGGTGCCTGAGATTATCGGATTCGTATAGCTTCAGCAACGCCGGTTCGGCGGCGCGTCCCATGCCATGAAGGGCCGTCCACGCCTGGTAGCGGGCGTCCTGATT
>JADFMM010000282.1 GCA_022563885.1 Planctomycetota bacterium
TTCGAGACTGTAGCAACTTTACCGGGGATTTTTGAGCTGCGAAACGGACTTAATCAGGCGAAATGGCCGGTGGACTGGCCAATTCCCTTGCCACATTAAAGCGTTGTGGGGTTGCTTTGGTCTTTGTACTCATTTTAACAGTAGATCTGATAATTGGGTCTCTGATAGGCGGTATTGCGTCGAAGCCTTGGCTGACATACAGGTAAAGTTGCTACAGTGTCGATAAATGACTCATTTAATTATGCGCGGTCCCTTCGTTGCTGGATCCCGCCCCGTCGGGACAATTCAGGCCCGCTTTGAAAAGCCGTGTGCGAGGTTGACGCAGAGGCCCTTTGGCTGCCGGCCGGAAAGCACTCATGGGAGGTTCCGGTAATGCAGGAGGGTAGCTGAGAAACAGGGGTTCGCACGCTGAAAAGCCCGATGCGACTCAGTCAATCGGTCAAATCGCCTGCGGCGCCGGGAGTCTCCCGGGCCGGACCGCGGAACTGAATTTACGGGAAAGGCCGTGTTGCCCCTACAGTCGAACCCCCTTCAAACCGAAATGCGTTCTATGGCCATGGGTACGTGCTGTAGATGAACGCTAACGCGTTACAGGGAATGCTGATGACAGAGCGGGCCCGGCAGCCCCGTGAAAGACGTCCCGAAGGAGTTTTTCCAGGTTCACAGTAGTGATGAAAACGATCGCAGTGGCAAACCAAAAAGGTGGGTGTGCCAAGACCACCACGGCCATCAATCTCGCGGCCGGCATCGCCATGCAGGACAAGAGAGTCTTGCTGGTCGATCTCGATCCCCAAGGGCACGCCTGTCTGGGTCTGGGCATCGATCCCAATCGGATCCCGACCTCGATCTACGACGTGCTGATGGACAAAGACATGTCCATGTCGAATGTCATCGTGCATTCCAAGATATCCGGTCTTGACCTCATCCCCAGTAACTTCAAGCTCGGCACCGCTGAGCTGGATCTGCGCGCCACAGCCGGCAGGGAGATGATCCTCTCCAAAAAACTGGGACTCCTGGGCCAGCACTACGATTACTGTATCATTGACTGCGCCCCCGCCCTGAGCCTGCTTATGCTCAACATCTTGATTGCCAGTGACGAGGTGATCATCACCGTGCAAGCCCACTACTACGCTCTGGAGAGCCTCAAGAGGATGCTGGGCACCCTACATGTGGCCCGCAAGCAATTCGGTCCCTGCAACGTCAGAGCGCTGGGACTCCTGTTGACCCTTGTCGAAGAAGGGACCGTTTTGTGCCGGCAGGTTCAGCAACAGTTACGGGAATTCTTCGGCAGCCTGGTCTTTGAAACGGTCATCCACCGCAGTGTACGCCTCGCAGAATCGCCCAGTGCCGGGGAGCCCGTGCTGACCTATGCACCGAAGGACAAAGGGGCCGTTGAGTATCGGGCCATGGCAAGGGAAGTCATTGAACGCATTGCGCGGCTCAGTAGAGTCCCCGTTTAAGGCAGTGCTGAGTGGTCAGTGTTAAGTGTTAAGTAAGCAGTGCGCGAATTGGCAGCAGGGACTGGTTACTTAAAACTTAAAACTTAAAACTGATTACTGATTACTGTCTTTGGAGGGCCCTATCCATGCACCTTCTTCTCTCGCTCCGATAGGGCCTCATTCAGCGAACCGGAGCGAAAGCCCTGCAGATCCAGGGTCACATAGTTGAAGCCAAGGGCTTTTAGCTTGGTGACGATCTGGTCGCTGCGGCTTGGGTCGGCGATCCTGGCGAAGTCGGCGGGGAGAACTTCAATGCGGGCGATGCTGCCATGGTGACGCACGCGTAATTCCACAAACCCAAGCTCCCTCAGGAACGCCTCCGCCTCTTCCACCTGCTTGAGCCGCTCTTCGGTCACTTCCAACCCATAGGTCATGCGGGAGGCCAGGCAGGGCGAGGCCGGCAGATCTGCCGTGGGCAGACCCAACTTTCGACTCAATTCCCGGATATTCTCCTTCGTCAGCTCCGCCTGCATCAAGGGGCTTTGGACGCCCAGATCCGTCGCAGCCCGATTGCCGGGCCGATAGTCGTCTTGATCGTCTAAGTTGCTACCACAGACGATGACGTCAATGCCATGCGTCGCCCCGACCTTGGCCAAGGTCTGGTAGAGGTGAGATTTGCAGTGAAAACAGCGGTCCGCATCATTGGCTCGGTAACTGGCATCATGCAGCTCCAAAACGGGCGTTTCCACCAGCAGGACACCGATGGTGCTGGCCCACTGCTTGGCCTGGTCATGCTGGAACTGGGACAGGGAGGGGCTCACGCCCAGTACGGGTACGACGTTGTCGACCCCGAGCGTGTCCACTGCCGCCTTTAGCAGAAAGGTGCTGTCCACGCCGCCCGAAAAAGCGACAATGACTCGGCCCATTTCTCTCAATCGAGCCTGGAGTGACTGATATTTCTCTTCTAGTGACATACCGATGTCTCGATCTAGGACAACAAGATGGTGCCCCCTCCGATCACATGGTGGTCGGCGCCATAGAGAACCAGCCGTTGCCCCGGACAGGGTGCAAACTGCGGTTCGTCGAATTCCACCGTCATGCGATTCTCTGCGACCTCCTGGAGAACGCAAGGTTGGGGCGCTCCATAAGATCGGATCTTCGCGCCCAGGGGGCGGTCGGGGATCAGGCCTTCTCGATCCAAAACATTGAGGTCTTTCACCTCGATGACCCGGGCGCACACCTCCTCACGTCCGCCCAAGGCCACGGTGTTCGCAGCGGCGTCGATGCGTCCCACATAGAGCGGTTTGCCGCCGGCAAAACCAAGTCCCTTGCGTTGCCCTAAGGTGTAGTTGGCAATGCCTCGATGCGTACCGATAATATTGCCCTGCATGTCGGTCAATGCCCCTTCCGTTCGCGCCTGTTCCACGGTCAACGCGTCACGGTAGTTGCCTTCACCTGCGAAGCAGAGTTCCATGCTCTCGGCTTTGTCTGCAACACAGAGATCGATCTCCTCGGCCACGGCACGCACCTCTCGCTTCGTGAGCCCGCCGAGGGGCAACAGCAAACGAGACAATCGCTCCTGTTTGATGCCGTAGAGAAAGTAGCTTTGATCCTTGCCCTCATCTTTGCCCCGACAGAGGCGCGCCTTGCCTTCTTTGAAACAGACTTGGGCATAGTGACCGGTGGCCACGGAAGACACGCCGAATGCCTCTTCCAAGAGATCCCAAAGCAGCCAGAACTTGAGGACGGAATTGCAGTCGACGCAGGGATTCGGTGTGCGCGCGTCGGCATAGGCCTCTTGGAAGGCGTCAATGACGTGGTGACGAAACATCTCCGTGGCATCCACATAGTAGTGTGCAATGCCCAATTCATGACACACGAGGGCCGCATCGGCCCCGCAACAGCCCCGTTTGCCGCTGCTGCAGGTGACGGGGATTTTCATCGTCACGCCCACGACATCCCACCCGGCCCGTTTCAATAGGTGTGCTGCAACGCTACTATCAACGCCCCCGCTCATCATCACGGCGACTTGCCGCGCCGGGTCCTGGGTGGGGGACCACGCGTCGAAACTGGGATCCATGAGTGTGAGAGCTTCCGGTGTCATCTTGACTTAGGAGAATAAGTCCGTACTAACGTAGCGTTCCGCGGTATCGGGGAGTATCACGACAATCAGCTTGCCGCGACTGCCCTTCTGGGCAGCGACTTTAACGGCGGCGACCATCGCGGCGCCGGAGGAAATACCAGCCAGCACCCCCGCCTCCTTGGCCAATCTCTTGGCCATGACGAAGGACTCGCCGTTCTCAACGGTGATGATCTCGTCGATGACACCCCTGTCGAGAATGTCCGGGACAAAACCCGCGCCAATGCCCTGGATCATGTGGGGCCCGGGTTCACCGCCACTCAAGACCGGAGAGTTGGTCGGTTCGACGGCCACAATCTGAATGGAGGGCTTGCGTTTTTTCAATACCTGCCCGACACCGGTGATGGTGCCGCCGGTGCCTACCCCAGAGACGAACACGTCGATTTTCCCGTCCGTGTCGGCCCAAATCTCTTCGGCGGTGGTCAGCCGATGGATTTCCGGATTGGCGGCATTCTTAAACTGCTGGGGCATGAAGGCCCCCGGTGTGTTTTCCAGGATCTCTTGGGCCTTGGCGATCGCCCCTGTCATTCCCTGGTGGGCCGGCGTGAGCACGAGTTCCGCTCCCAGTAACTTTAAGATTTTGCGTCGCTCGATGGTCATGGATTCGGGCATGGTCAAGATGAGTTTATACCCCTTGGCCGCCGCCACCCAGATTGCGCAACGTCAGGATGTCGCCCAGGGCCCGCAGCAGGGGCCGGGGCCGCCAGAACACGCCGCCCCCCGCGTCACGCCAGAACCTCGCGGCACCCACGGAAAGCGCCAGCAGGGCGAAACCGAACGTGCCGCCGGCGACGGACAGCATGATCCAGGAAGGAATCAGCGCATAGAAAGCGCCCGGGCCCAAGTGCACGCCATAGAAATCATGGGGCCGGTGCCACACCATGGACCCCACGAGCACCAGGGTGATGCTCAAGGCGGTTACCAGGGAGACCAGCAAGCCGTTGCGGCGAAACATGCGCGCCATTGGCCCCGGCCAGGAATATTCCGCGTAGCTCTCCATACGCAGCTCGGCGAAGGTTCGCGGGACATTGATGCCGAATTCGTGCGGCGGGGTGTACGGACAGGCGTAGTAGCAATCGCGGCAGCCGTGGCACAAATTGGCCAGATAACTCAGATCCGCATTGGAGAAGACGCGGCGCAACTCCATGGCCGGAAAGACGGCGCAAAAGCCTTCACAGTATCGGCACGCGTTGCAGACGGTCATCACGCGCCGTGCCTCTTTCACCGTTTCAGTGGTGCGCATGTTGCGCCGCCTCCCGTCCGGCGATCCGTCCGAATACCGATCCAATGGTCATGCCCAAACCGGCCAGGTAGCCTTTTCCGAGGATGTTGCCCGCCATGATTTCGCCGGCCGCGTAAAGGTTACCCACTGGATCGCCGTTTTCCAGCAGAACCTGCGCCTTCTCGTTGACCCTCACACCCAGGTAGGTAAACGTGATGCCTGGGCGCAGGGGGTAGCCGAAATAGGGCGGCGTATCGATCGCACGCGCCCAGTGGGATTTCGGCGGGTCGATCCCCGCGGTGGTACAATTATCCAACGACTCGCTGTCGAAGGCACCAGGACGCACGGCGGCGTTGAACGCCTTCACCGTTGCTTCGAGCGCCGCCGCATCGAGCCCCAGTTCGACTGCCAGCTCGCCGATGCTGTTCGCTCGCATGGCGGGGTAGACCGAAGGCATGAACAGGGTTTCCGATTTGGCATCGGCGATCGAGTAGGCGATTTGCCCCGGTTGCTGAGCGACCAATCGGCCCCAGATGGCGTAACGCTTGGGCCAGACATCCTGGCCCTCATCGTAGATCCGCTTTCCGTCCCGATTGACGACAATGCCGAAGGGGATGCAATCCAGCCGTGTCACGATGCCGCCGTCGAAGCGCGGCGCCCGCGCATCGATGGCCACGGCGTGAAACTGAGTCGGATCGCCTACCGGCGCCACGCCTTGGTCCAGGAGATTTTTCAGAATGCGGCCTTGCGCATAAGGCGTGCCGCGAATGAGGAAATTCTCCGCGGCGTCGCCCCAGTATTGCTTCAGCCATTCGATGTTGGCCTGGAATCCACCCGAAGCTGCCACCACCGCCTTGGCTTGCACGGAGGCGGGAAATCCCCTGCAGGTCAAGTTGGCTTCGCGCACCGGGCCCTGGTGCGAGCCCTGGTGCGAGCCCTGCTGCGAGCCCTGCTGCAAGGGCAAGGACAGCACCTCGGTATCGTAGAGGATGTTCACGCCCAATTGCTCGGCTCGGCGATAATAGGCATTCATCAGCGCCTTTCCGCCCCCGAGGAAGAACGCATTCGTGCGGGAGAGGCTGAGCGTGCCCCGCAGGGACGGCTGAAACCGGACGCCGCGGGCCTCCATCCAGGTACCCAGCGCCCCAGAGCCGCGGATGGCCAACCGGGCCAGCCTCTGGTCCGTTTTGCCGCCGGTAACGCGCGCCAAATCGTCCCAGTACTCCTCCTCGGTATAAGCGCCGGTCAACACGGATGTCGGCGCATCGTGCATGGCGCGCAGGTTGCGCGTGTGCCTGCTGTTGCCTCCGCGAAACGCCTTGGGTGCATGCTCGGCCAGCAATACGCTGGCGCCCGCCTCCCGCGCTGCGATCGCCGCGCACAACGCCGCGTTGCCACCCCCAATAACGAGCACGTCGTAGGTCTTGCTCAGGTCCAATGGGCACCGTTTGAAAGTAAAGCTGGCGTTGCGGAACCGAAATAGAATGGAAGGGGGTTGGCGATGGGTTACGCACTTTGCAAATCTCGACGAGAGAGATATCGCCCAGGGTCCCCAAACTATCTGGATTTGTTGAAATTCACACTTTTTTCTATCAAACAACCTTCACGAGGATTTCGTGTAACTGTACAGATTTCCAGGAATTTTTGGGCGCGGCTATTCCAGAAATAGACCCACACAATCGCCAAGGTTGCCCCCATGCCTCCTATATTTGATTTTGTCGATGAAGATGGTATGGCACATTTCGATACGTCTACGCGTGCGCCCCCGGTCTCCCCGGCGCAGCATCCTCCGATACCGGGATTCCTATACGCATCCAATCAAACCAGCAGGGAAATCACCCGCCGATGACGAAAAGTGGTACTAACGGACGATCGGTCGCGACCCGGCAACCCAAATTGTCTTCCCCGATTTTGTGATGATTAGGGCATGAAGTGATGACCACGGCATGAAGAACGTAATCTGTTTCGACTTCGACGGTGTGATCTGTGACAGTGCGCCCGAGACCGCAGTGACGGCCTGGAAGGTTTGCCGGGAGCTGTGGCCGGCAGACGAATCGAATTTGCCGGAGACTCTGCTGGAGAGATTCTGTCGGCTGCGCCCGGTGCTGCACACCGGTTACGAGGCGATTCCGCTCATGCGGCTGATCGAGATGGCAGGGGAATCCGACGACAGCATCCTTGAGCGGTTCCCAGGACTCAGGGACAAATTGATGGAACAGGAGGGTCTGGCCGTCGCGGAGTTGAGGAACCTGTTCGGCAACACCCGGGACAGGTTGATCGAACTAGACCAGGCGGCATGGCTCAATTGGAACCGTTTCTATCAGGGAATTCGCGAAATCTTGACCGAGGCCATCCAACGCCATGCGGTCTTTCTCATCACCACCAAGCAGGAACGGTTTGTCGGGCGGCTTCTCCGCCACCATAAAATCGGGTTGGCCACTGATCGGATCTTCGGCTTGGAAAAGCAGCAGACAAAACCGCAAATTCTGGGAGAATTGTTGGGACGTTCCGAATTGCAGGGGGCCACTTTCCACTTCATCGAAGACCGCCTGAAGACTCTGGAGGATGTGGTTGCAACCGAAGCTCTGCAGCCGGTCAGGCTGTATCTGGCCGACTGGGGCTACAATACGCCCTCCGAGCGCCGACAGGCGTCGGGAATGCCACGGGTCGAGGTGATTTCTGTGAATGATCTTCGGCCCCTGCTGATGAGCGCGCCGGGCGGTCAATCCCGGTGAATCGGGTTTACCACTGCGAGGCGCGGGCCAAGGATATGGGTATGGAGAATATGCAGCAGCCAGGAGGCCGCCGGGCCGGCCTGCGCTGGGAGCGGATGCCGAGAGCGGGACTCGAACCCGCACGGTGTCGCCACCACTGGATTTTGAGTATTCGCTCCAATCTATCCAGATAATGCCATATATTTCTATGTGTTTATTATCTTTGCTTTTCTTCAGATCGGGAAGCACACAACTAATCCCAGTGTGTCCATAGATTTCTCGGGTTT
>JADFMM010000057.1 GCA_022563885.1 Planctomycetota bacterium
TAGGCCGATCATCACCTGGGACACCTGCAGAAAGTGTTCTCGTAGAGACGCTATGTCCGTCGTGGTCGTGACCTTTGCCACAGTGTCTTCTAAAGACCGGGCGCTGCGCATCCAGAGCCTATGGGTTTCCATTCCAAACAGGGCCATGTCAACCTGTTTCAAGGCGTTGGAGAACCCTGCCGTCGAGAGGATTGCAGCGTTGGGATCATCGGCGGCCAGGGCCTGCTGCATGCTAAAGTACGCTGTGAAGAGGTGTGCGAGTTGCTCTATGAGTTCGGGTTTCAGCGCGGGCTGTCGGGCCGCAGGCGTCGCAGGCGCAACCTCGGGTTTTAGGCTCATCATGCTGGGCTTGGCCTGGATCTGCAACTCCGCATCGATCTTGAAGTTGCCCCGAACCACGACGAGTTCTCCTTCACTCAAACCGTCACGCACGAGGTAGTGGTCTCCGGCTCTGGGACCCAAGAGGATTTCACGGCCCTCGAAGGTCGGCCTTTCCGCGTCCGGATCCTTCACATAGACGACGGCCCGGGTCCCGGTGCGCAGGGCCGCCGACACCGGGATCACCAGCGGCGCCTGCTGCTGCGCCAAGGCGTCATCCACATATCCCAGGGACTCGGTCGTGACCAGGGGCATCTCGCAGAGGTCACACGCTCCGGCCGTCTCTTTGATGATGTCCGGATGCATAGGGCAGATCCATTTGCCGGACAAGGCGGCATCCATGACCTTGCCGCCGGCCGCCACTTGGGCATGGACCACGGCGGTGACAAACATATCGGGTTTGAGTCTACCGTCTGCATTGGGGACATTGACTCGGATCTTGACGGTGCGTGTCTTGCCGTCCAGGACCGGGGCGATGAAGGCGATCGTGCCCTTAAAGACTTGGCCCGGATAGGAGACCGTGCTGAACTCGACGGGCTGACCGTATCGAAGCCACTGCAAGTCCGATTCGTAGGCGTCCAGCTTGATCCATACGGTGGACAGATCGGCGATGGTGTAGATCTGGGTCCCTTCCTGGACATACATGCCCTCCACGGCGTTCTTGTGGACCACGATGCCGCCGGTCGTTGCGTAGATCGTCATGTGGTCGGAGGCCGTGCCCCTCTCTTCAATCTCCGCCACCTGCGCACCGGTCAGGCCCCACAGACGTAGCTTCCCCCGCGCGGCCTCCAAGGTGGCGGCCGTGCTCTGCCGCAGGAGGGTCGATTCGGATCGCCGGATCGTTTCGATTGACTTGAGGGCCTGCAGCAATTCTACCTGGGCGCTGAGCAACTCCGGGCTGTAGAGAGAGACCAGATGATCGCCCTTCCTGACCGGCACGCCGGTATAGTCCACGAAGAGTCTGTCCAGGCGACCCGGTATCCGCGCCGCAATGGTGGACAGGCGCGTCTCGTCGAAGTCGACCCGGCCCACCATGCGGATCGTGGCCGTCACGAATCTACGTTCGACCGGCACCACCTGGATGTCCATGAGCTTGGCCGCACTCGCGCTGATGCTGAGCTGGGGGAGACCGTCGGGACCCCCATCATCGATCAGGGGAATCAGCGCCATTTGGCACTTAGGACAGGGTCCCGGTTTCGGGAGTCGAACCTCGGGATGCATGGAACAGGTCCACCAGGCAGGCGTATCTTCCTGCCCTAGCGCATCCTGCTGACCGGTTTCCCGGTGTGGGGCGTGGGATACAAAGAGTCCGCGCAGCCAGAACCCCAGTAGCAGCAGCCCGATGGCAACAATGACCTGAACACGCGTCGTATTTTTGGACTGCATGGCTGAAACCCCTTTTTACGGTTTAGTAAGGGTCAGGAGACGTAGCGCTTATCCCGTGCGGGCCGGAAAGCTCTCCGACCATGAACTCTACGGCGGCCAGACTCCGTCCGTGGTCTGCGCCGGCCCGTGCGTGTGCCAGTTGAAACTCTAGAGTGACGCGCTGTGCGTCAATCAACTCTAAGAAGCTCCCCGAGCTGTTGCGAAACGCCGCCTCAGTTGCCGTGAGGGCCTCCTGGGCCTTGGGCAGCAGCGTGTCACCGTAGAGGTTTCGTTTGCGCTGGGCATCACGGAGGTGATACAGGTCGAGTTTGAGACGGGCATGAAGCCGGTTGGTCAGATCCTGCCTTTCTTGTTGGGCGCTCAATTGCCTGAGTCTGTGTTCTCGAACCCTGGCAGAAAGGCGTTTGTGCCACAACGGGATATTGAGCGAGACGGCGGCACTCACGACGTCTTGACCGCTGTCGGCAGGCGTTGCGCCGAAGGGCGCCTTGCCGATCTCGACATAGGACAGCCCCACCGTCAGATCCGGGCGGTAAGCCTTTTTGGCCAAGTCCGTCGCCAAACGATGCCGGTGCGCCGTGGCGCTCAGGGCCAGCAATTTGGGATGGGTCCGATCCAGACGATCGAACAACGCTTCTTCACTGAGAGCCCTTTCAGGCAAAGAGATGTCCATCGGTATCTCCAGCAGGGCCGTCACAGGCCGGTTCAAGGCTGCGTTAAGCCGTGCCTTTGTGGGTCCTGCCAGGTCACGCAAGGTCTTTAGCCGATCCTCCAGTTTCCCCAATTCGACCTGCACCTTGATCATATCCGGCTGTGACGCGGCCGCCGCGCGGTACCGGGCTCGCACCACTTCATCGAGGTGGATGAGTAGATTGACATGCTCCCGGGTCACAGCCAGGGAACGTCCCAAAAAGTACAGGTCATAGTAGGCGTTCTTGACCTCCAAAAAGAGGCTTCGCTTGGCGCCCTCATAGGCGTGGTAGTCCGCTTGGGCAGCCTGCGCCGCTACGTTCCCGGCCAGGTCCAGCTTGCCGAACCAAGGCATCATTTGAGACAGCTCAAAGGCCTGGCGCTGGGGCCCGACCCGGGTCTCGACTTCTCTGATGAAATAACGGTAGGAGAAACGGGGATCAGGCAGGGAGCGGGCCTGCGGGATTCTTTCGAGGCCCGCCTTCCAGCGGTCAAAGACGGCCTCCAACCCGGGATTGTTGAAAACCGCGAAGACGAGGTAGTCCGACAGGGTTGCATTGGGATCCAGGGCGTGGCTTTTACCTGGAGGCGTGACACGAGCAGCGGCATAGGAGACGGCGGTTCCCACCATGACCATGAACACAATTGAGAGGACAGAGCAGGTAGACATCCTTGATCGCATGCGTCACATCTCCCAGGCCGGATCGATTCTCTTGCCGCGTTCAACCATTCTCATCCCCTCTTGCCCGCATGATACAAACAACTCGTTCATCATAGGAGACCCATTGCTCTTGTCAATCAAAGTCTTGCTCTCTCTCCCGCCCAGTCAGAGTTAAAGTTGCTTGTGGCGGATTCACTTACTAAACGGTTACCCCTTAGTGATTGTTCCGACAACCCTTCCGGAAGTATCCATGTGACGCGAAAAGATGCCGACCCGAGCTGCAGATGGCTATCCACATTCCCGCCGACGCTATCGCCAATGTGGATCTATCTATCATCCTGAAGAGGGCGGGAACAACCCCTCCGGCCTAGCCGTTCATATTCATGAAATAGGTGGAGACTGAGCGTCTCTGTCGATTGTGAACCCTTCATCGAAAGGAACTAATCGCGGACCGCAGAAAGGTGAAGAGACTCGTGAGGGTGTTATCACCGGGACGTTTGAAATCGGAGTGGTCAGCCTGTTGGCAGGATGTCAACAGGGGCACGGCCCCACCCGGCGCGGACATACCAGAGAAGCCATCATGGGCGAGGTTGGAACCTAACGATGAGACCTGGACGTTGACATCCAACTCGGGTCTCGTGCGACTACGGCCGGACGGGGCAAGACAATGCACTCACTCGCTGGCTGACGATGGAGTTCGTTGACAGAGCGTACTGCCGGTGCCTGGCATGTCCATTGCCGCCGATCCCTTAGTCGACCCACAATCCCATCAGGATGGAGATGTCTTTTACGTCCAACACGCCATCGCCGTTGAGGTCTCCGTCCGGGGCGACTCCGCCCGTGCGACCACTCGAGATCAGCTCATATGCCATGTCCCAGGGAACGCCGGGTGGGAAATTGACGGGTGACCCTGTCAAGAAGGCATCACCGACGGTCGGTGGCCACTGTCCCACCTGGCCGGGAAGTGTGCTGCCGATCTGCTGGACAACCACGGCGGACGAGGTCCCTTGTTTCTGCCGCGCCATCCAGTTGAAGGGCTGGCTGCTGGTCTGACTATAGACGGCGGAAATGCTGATCCAATACTTGGTGCCGGCCACCGGGCTGGGATGAAACCAGTCGCCTTGGGAGAGCAACGAGGTGAATTCGAACACCGACTCGACGCCGGCCTGGCCCCACGCGTCAGACAGCTGACCGCTGTAAGCCCAAGTCCAGTAGGTGACGGTGGTGTCCCACAACAGCGTCGCCGGGAAATCGACGACCGGATTGTCCGACCAAATGCCGATATGAAACCCGACCGGTCGCTGGCTGGGTGGCGTTGACTGAGTCCAAGTCGAGAAGAGTCCCCACCAGCGGAAACCCTTAATGGACTGTGATCCGCCTGAGACCCAATCGTCCGCCATGATGGGACCCATGCTGTAATCGGAAAGAACACCCCAACCGTCGATGCGGGCGAACGCTGTATGGGCTACGTCGGCGGGCTGGCTGAAGAGAGTTGAGATCTGGGACGAGGGAGATTTGGCCACCGCTTGGGGGATTGCGAGAGGGCTAACGGTGGCTTCGTTATCCGTGACGGCATCGACGCCACCGTTTGGCGCTTGACCGGAATTTCCGCTACCGACCAACACAAAAGGTGGACTGCTAGAGCCGCCTCCGGAATTCGCGCGCCTTTTCGGAACTGTCTCATGCTCCAGCCAGCGAAACAGCATCAGATTTTGACCACTCGCACTGACGAAAACCCATGCAGGATTGTAATTAGTGGTCTTAGAACGCCGGTTTTGCTCGATAGTTGCCTCTTCCAGAATAATACTATCTCCCGAGGCATAACTACGCTCAGCGATGAGACTTCTCTCCTCGTCCAAGGTTGGCATGTCACTGGGCATGGGCGGTGCACTCGAATTGATCCAAGCCGGCGTGGTCCATCCCATGGAAATGTCGTAACTGGTGGTCCGCGAAAAATCGACTGAGGCAACAAAGGTCGACATATCGAATTCTGTGATATGATTGGTACTAAATGGCCCATTGTAAAACCACATGATGTATCGGTCTGACGCCGGATAATAAAACCATCCCTGACCATCGCCTGTGCTCGTCAATATGGGACCGAAATTCCGAGGGTGCGTTAACGTCTCATGAGTGACCTGCGACTGACGGTCAAAGGAAATGGCGTACCGGCTAGTGGTCGCCTCGACTGGACTGAAGCCGGCACTGACTGCCAGGACCAAGAGGACTACTGCGCCCGAATGCTTGACGGTGATGCCCACAAATACTCCAAAAACAAGGTATACTCCGAAATTCGCAGACTTTCCTAAGAATTGGAGATCGAACAATTTTCGTCCCTACTTTAGCCCCATCCAGCTTTGTTGTTCCGACGGGACCCAGTCAGTGTCTCTTGCCAAGCCTCGTGCTCTCAAAAGTGGGGGGCATGGGACCACGAAACGCTCGCATTTAAGAATGGCTGGGACTGCAACAAGGCTAGGCTCTGTCGGAAAAAGAGCTCCTCGCTTATCAGATTGGGTTTTCCGACTTGGTATTACCGGAACATCCGCCCCTGCTCAGCCGTTTTATCTCTTGGCAGACGGAGATCGAGGCATCTTGCTGACTGTGACCTTCTATCGAAAGGAACCGAGGGAACGGCAAGACCATGTTGATAGAATGATATCTATGGCATTCACACCCCGTTGTGTCTACATCCTGGCCCTTAGCCTCGGCAGCCTGCAGGCAATGGTTCAGTGGTTTCACCGTCAGCGATCGTATTTGAGGATTGTCGGGCAAGCCCCGCTGCCGGTGCTCGCGTGACGCTGTTTTCTGAGAGTCTGGAGACCTTCCAGGAAGCCTGGACAGGCGATGAGGGAAACTACCGCATTGCGGAGATGAGTGCAGGGATCATTCGTTTCGGCGTAGCCCCCCCCGGGATACGACTACGAAAATTTCGAACTCTCTATCGGACCTTCCGATGCGATGAGAGACGTCTCACTGCAACCGGAGAGTCACCCAGGACGCTGGGCCATCGTGGACAGTACCCTACCTGATTTCTTGGATGCCACCGACATTGCCCTGCTCACGCCGGAGGGTAAGGTCTTCTACTGCCACAGCACGGATGATCTCGCTGTTTTTGATCCGGTCCCTGGGGAGAGTCACTTTCCCCAGGGGTCGGGAACGGAACAGGGTGCGTCAATGGCACCTTGCTGGCAGATGGACGGTTGATCATGGTCGGAGGGCAGAGCCCGACGAACCCCGGTAGTTTTCGAAATGCCATTCGCTGGGTGAAGACCTATTCGTTTGTCGATGACACATGGCAGCGGCTCTCGGATCTAGTGCACCCGGTGGGCCGGTGGTATCCCGGCCTGGCCCGCCTGGCCGACGGGAGGCTATTGGCCATGGGGGGAGGCACTCGACCCAACGCCACTCGTACGGCGACTTGTGAACTGTTTGATCCCGTTTTACAACACTGGCGGTATACGGGGTCCATGGTCAATCCCTGTGAGTTTCCACCCTCGGCGCTCCTGCACACCGGTGAGGTCCTCGCCACCTGGTCGCCGCCGCAGCTTTATGATCCCGTGACAGAGACCTGGCGCCGCACCGGGGCATTCAAACAGCCCCATCGTGGCTGGCCGAACCATTCCGATCATTCGCTGGTTGTGCTGGCGGATGGCCGGGCGTTGGCTATCGGGATTCGAGCACCCTCCTCCTCCGGTTCCGGTAGGACAAGAGGTGGCCGGGCCGGCGAAGCCGTCATGGGGGAGATCTACGACCCCAACAAAGAGACCTGGGGCCTTACATCGAATTCCGGGCTCGTTCGTCTCCAGCCAGAAGTCGTACAACTTCCAGACGGAAAAATACTGGTCGCTGCCGGCGAAACGCAAGTGTCCGATCCACCCGTGGAGACGCTTTTGGGTGTCGTCAAGTGGTGTGATCTCTACGATCCGGCGCAAGACGACTGGCGCCGCGTCGCCGACATGCACCAGTATCGTGAATATCATGCGGTGACCCTCCTGGTGCCCGATGGCCGGGTCCTCTCCACGGGTGGGACGAGGATCAAGTTCCAGGTGGGTCCAAGCAGTGCCGACATCGAGGCCTACGAACCACCCTACCTTTTCCGAGGCGTGCGTCCCGAGATCGTCGGCATCTCCGCCACAGACCTGGCCCGCGGTGACGAGCTTTCCTTCGAGATCTTTCCCGAGACCCGTATCACCTAGCATCATCTTCTTAGGGACCCCTGCGACCACGCATTGGGCCGATTCCGGTATTCCTCGGCGATTGGTCCTCCCCGTGACCCAGAGGCGTCGTTTCGTAGCGGCGACACTGCCGAGCGATCCTAACGTCTTGTCCCTGGGCTTTTACATGGTCTTTGCCATGGTTGATGACATCCCCTCCGTGGCGTGGATCGTCCAGATCGTGGCATGAGACGGACGCCCAATCAATCGATCCCGTCATCCTTGTTCTACGGGTACCCATGACTTCTGGAATCCCTGCAGGCTATTTGTATCAGTTTTCATGGGCCTGCCTGTGCCATTCGTCCCATTCATCGGCTTTCCCACAGACCTGGCCGGTGGCACACTTTCTGGTGCCGCCGACCCATTCGGCCTCAGACCGGGTGTGTTGACTGTCACACCGTCCTCGTTTTCACCGTGCCCCGTCCAACAAGCGCCGATCTCCGTCGGTCAGTGGATATGTCCCGCATGATCGTGCCCGGCGTGATTATGACCGGCAGCGGGTCTAGACATCGACTCTGCAAACTTCGCCGCCTTCTGGGCACGCGAAAGGCCGTCCCATTTCTCCGGACACCCGTCACAGCAGAAGGCAATTCGCTTGCCCTGATAGACGCGGACCAAGTCGTCCGTGACCTTGTCCGCCTTAATGGGCGAACCCATCATGGGACAGGTGGCATTGACGAACTTAGGGCCGAATTCAACATCCAAGGTCTTCTGTGTGACCTGGAGTGCCAATGCGACCTTGTGGAGTTGCGCGAGGGCGTACTCGGTATGGCCCGCCTTGATGGCCTTTCGGGCCGCGGTCAAGGCTTGAATTGCCCCCGGCACGGTCTTACCCTGCAATTGCGCCAGAGACACCGGATGGGTCGAATGCGGTCCATGGATGGAGGCAGCCCAGACAAAGTTCAGTAGAAACAACGATGAAGCGACGGCGGCGACAAACATGGCTCTCTTGGTTTGCTTTCGTGTCATGGTGACATCCTTTCTATAGGCATTGACGACTCACCCTCGACGCGGGCGACTGCATCTCACCTCTCTAAACGAACGTCCCTGGCCATTTGTTCCCCGAAAGAGCGAAGGGATCGCGGATGAGTGTCACGCGCTTGCAGGAAATGCATGTTGACGATAGAGTGGTGGTAACCTGCCGGTCCCTAACCGTCCTGATATTCCTTGCGGCGACAGGCCTGGGGCAGCCGCAGCGTTCACTTGACAGAGGTTGGGCATGGGGCTACAAGCAGGTCAACATCAGGCTGCGTCAGAATACTCGATCTGGCTTCCCCTCGGGTCTGAGCCTCGGGCCGCGACGACGAAGTTTTCCGACAAGGCCCAACCCTTCTTATCTTCGGAACAAATTGGACCCTCTAACCGTTTATAGAGTTGTTGGCGGATCAGATTCTTGAAACAAGAGGCCCATTCATACGATCAGCTGGTGCTGCCGCACCTGGACGCCGTCTTTCGGGCCGCAATGGCAATTTGCGGCTCGCGACAGGAAGCGGAAGATCTCGCTCAGACGACTCTGGTCCGGGCCCTGGAGCGATTCGATACGTTTAAGCCGGGGACCCATTGCCGGGCGTGGCTTTATCAGATCCTGCGCAATCTCTGGACCGATCAACTGCGCCATATGAAGGTCGTCGGGTCCTCGCGATCGATCGACGACGAGGTCATGGAACTTGAAGATGAACATCCGGAAGAAATCATCTGGTCGAACGCCCAGGACCTTCTGGAGAATTTTTCTGATGAACAGGTCATCAAAGCGATGCGTCAACTACCGGAGGATCAACGGCTGAGTCTGTTCCTGGCGGAAGTCGAACGGTTCAGCTATAAGCAGATCGCCGAGATTACCGGTGTCGCGATAGGCACGGTCAAGAGCAGAATCAATCGGGCCCGGGCACTGCTCACGCAGAAACTGCAGGACTATGCCAAAGAGATGGGATTCCTGGAGACGCGAACATGAGCCACCTCACAAATGAGCAAATGGATGAGATCCTGCTGTCCGGTGCCAGTGAGCCTGACCACCTTAGGGAGTGCGCTTCCTGCCGGGTGAAGCTTGCCCACCGGCGGGCCTTGGGGTCGCGGGTGCGGGACGCCTTTGCATCTCTTCATGCCGACGATAGCCTGAGAGATCGAATCCAGGCGGCACTTACCGGGCAACCGAATGGCCCTACGGCAGTCCGAGCGGCAGCGGCTCCCAAGCGATTCCCCAGACGGCTCTACTCCATGATGGCGCCCGCCGCCGCAGTGATCTTGGTGGCCCTACTCATTACCCACTTTTTGGGACACCCGCCACAGGCCAATGCTGCTCAGTTGGAGCTGCTGCGGATCCACCACCACAATCTAAGCGAACATGGTGACATGATGACCGACCTGGATCCCAAATCGGTCGAGGCCTATTTCGAAGAGTACCTGGATCATGCGCCCGACGTCGTCGCAACCGGGCGCGGTCTCAACTACTGCGGGTGCCGCGTGCAGACTTATCGGGGCCAACCCGTGGGAAGTTATGTCGTCGACACCTCAGGTGCGAAAGTCACGGTGCTCACCTTGCAGGAGATGCCAGAGGCGTTGGGCATGAAAAAAATGCCTGGCCTCTCGACCGCTGGTCACATCACATGGGTCGCCACCTGCGAATGCTGTAACATGGCCGCCGTACGGGTGAGCGGCCAAACCTACTACGCCCTGGGAGAGGCGAGTCACGAGGAATTGCATCTGGTGCTGCTCGCGCTGGCGGCCTCCTCCAACTGAACAGTTTCGTTTGCCCCAGGCCCCAGAAGGCCGACGATCCGCGCTCGCGCACATGCAGTGACCCCGCCAGAAACCAGGCGCTGCCCGCTGTTCGGACCTCCCGGCGTTCGAGGAACTCAGCTTTCCGAGCATAGACGACTAATCTCACCCCATTTTAAAATGTCTTTTTCCATATAGGCCGATAGGGATAGGGGCACGGTACGCAACTACGGAACATGAAAGCGAGTCCATGACTATCCGCAAACAATTCGATGCAGTCCCAGCAGGTCTTTTCAGCGGCTTGACACAGAGCCGGCCCCTTCTTTCCCTTGTGCTGTTTGTACCCATGGTCTGTCCATTACCCTACGCCGTCGCACAACAGGCCATTGAGATCGCGGGGCACGGGCAGATTCAGGGCCTCAAGTGGCATGACATCAACGGTAATGGCCAGAAGGACCTTGGGGAGCCTGGACTCGCCGGGTGGATGATATCCTTGAATACGGGCCAGCGGGTCGCTACCGATGCCAATGGCCATTACTCATTTATCGGGCTTACGCCCGGCGATTATATTGTTACGGAAGAGTCTCGGCCTGATTGGGTACAGACCTATCCAGGTGAGTTTGGCCAGAACAACTATACGCAGATTTGGACAGCGATTTTTGGCGGAAATGAAGGGGCAGAGGTGCAATGTACGAACATTGAAATCGATATCTTCGGAAATCGGTACATCAGCGGGACCTTTAGCGGGCTTGTGGATTTTGATGCATCGGGGGCTCAGGATATCTATTCAGGTCTTGACTCCACTTTTGTGACAAAGATCCAGGCAGACAATGCCTACGCCTGGACCAAAACATTTGTGGGATCACGGGTCAGTAGTAGGGTCAGTTGTGCGACAACGTCCTCTGGGGAAATGGTGGCGATTGGCCACGACAATACCATTGACTTGTGGAAAGCCTCTGGTGATGTTCAGGTATGGCAGAAGCGTTTCGACGGCCGAGCCACGATCGGCGGTTTATGTTTTGATCCGAATGACAATCTGTTCATTGCCGGCGCCTATGAGGATTCTGTGGATTTTGACCCAGGCTCGGAGGAGGATATTCATGTCGCCGAACGCTATGCCCTGAACTGTATGTTTCTTACTCGATTGAATTCGGATGATTCCTATGCTTGGACAAAAGTGACAACAGTTGAAGCGTTCTCTGCAAGTGCGCTCGTTAGGGTACGGAGAATCCGTTCTGATTCGACTGGTGCTATTCTGGTCGGGGGTTCCTTCGAAGGGAGAATCTATTTTGATCCGGGACCTCATCCTACTGAGTTGATACCAGGAAAAGGAGATTCCGACGCCTTCTTGGTGAAGTATACCAATGACGGGGAATATCTGTGGGCGAACACCCTGGCCAATGCGGAGGAAAATCGAGGCTATGATCTTTGCATTGATCCCAATGATGAGATTGTTTTTGTTGGTGCGTATAGCCAGACGATACACGACCGGTTCTCCCAGCGGGTCTTGCCTAAAACATCTGCGAATATCGGCGCGGGATTTGTGGTTAAATATTCCAGCATGGGGACCTTAATCTGGGCGCATGGCTTTGGAGAAACTGATTATTTTACAGCTGCAACCGGCCTCGCAGTCACACCGACGGGAGATGTTCTTGTGGCGGTTGAGCGTATGCCATGGGTGGCCGATGAAACGTCAACAGTTGACTTGTTTGTTCAACTCCTGGATGGAACGACTAGAGAATTGCTCTGGGAACAGAGGTATGCGTCCATTACCACCACCGCTGATACGTGGATCGGACCTGCAGACACCGAGCACAACCCCTCCGTGTGGGGTGTGGCTGTTAACGGTCAGGGCGATTTGTTCGTGGGCGGTCGCTTTCAAGGGTTGCTACCCGGACTAGTCCATAACGCTCATCCCGATGCATTCATGGGAAATCAGAATGGTTTCGTGTCTAAGTTTGAGTTGGCCTTCGCGGGACATCGGCTGAGTGTATCTGAGGGTACCGCCTGGATTGGAGTCAATTTTGGAGATGTGAATACCCACGCTCCTGTTTTTTAGAGAGCCTGAGCTGGCAATTGCCTCCAGCTAAGCTACGCGGAGTGGCTGGCATGGGGGCAGTTCCTGAACATGGAGAGCAGGCACACATCTTCTTTCCGCTACCCTTATGGGACACCGGGCGAAGGCTTGGCAGCCTGCCAATTGATGGGATCGTTGCCATAGTTGTCGTAGGGGGCGATGCGGTGTAGGGCGTGGCCCAATCCATCCGCAGTCCTGGGCCAAGGATCGATTCCCTGCGAGAAGTCATCGGCGTGGGCGCCGTCGCTGTAGTTGACACGATCGATGCGAATCCAGAGGCGCTTGCCCGATTCGTCTAGTTCCCCGGGCATACTGAGTTGGATCTTTTCCCCGCGGTTGCTCAACTTGCCCTCCCCCCAGGCAAAGATCTGCACGGCATCATCGACGTGAAAGACGCTTTCAAAGGCCAGCCTATCGGCCACCACGAGGAGAGACTCGTTGGGTTCGATGACCACGGGATCGAAGACGGGGAAGCGGAAGTCAATACCGGGATTGTCGGGGTCATCGGTAAAACGCCAAGATTCGAATTCCAGAGCGTTGTAGAGCCAAACCGGCTCTTGGGTGATGTTGGTCAGTTCGACATACTCGGCGGCGGCCACGCCGACAGGGTGGTACATGATCTCGGTGATCACGATGGGGCCGACCTTGGGACGCGAGTTGGCCGCTCCCGGCGTGGGTGTTTCCAGTGCCACGAAGTTGAAGGTGCCCGTGCTCTTGATGTGCCGCCCCAGGGAGACGCCGGTTTCGGCGGCGCCGAACCGTTCCTGCGTACTGTAGCCCGTCAAGCGTCCCTCTCGTCCGGAGTAGAGCTGCAGGGTTTCGCCGTTCTCGCTCAGGGCGAAGGGGACGTGGCTGCCCGGATGGTTGGGGTTGCCGAAGTCTTGATCTTCGTAGAAGACCCAGTAATCGTGCGGGGCGATGAGGGTCCCTGCCGGGATCTCAAACTTCTGCAGATTGGTGTTACCGTCGCTGAGGAACCAGCCCCCGATGTCCACGGGAAACGCGGACTGGTTGTAGAGTTCGATCCAGTCGGGTGCCAGGTCATGGGAGTGAGAGAGGATTTCATTGATGACCACGTCGCCATGGTTGACCACGTCCCGTCCATCATCCCATCCGGGAGAGCCGCCAAGATAGGCACTGGGGCGCCACCGACTACGGAGGCCTAAGTCGATGCCACCGGCCCCCGGGGAACGAACCGTCAGGGAAAAGCCCTGGCCGTCGGTGCCACCGTACCAACTCCCCTCGTAGGAAAACGCCTCGATCGGCTGTTCCGCCGCATCGACAAGCGACAGGCGTTCTCCGCTGTCGCTGAGGCTACCCTCGTACTGCCCCGCCACCGGTAGGTCTGCGCCATAGACCTCTTGCAGGCCATCGATGTCATTGGTGACCAAGATGTGGCCACCCGGCGGGAGTTTGACGGCGTCGAAGGTGAAGCGAATGCCGTCGTCGAATTGTACGAGATTGAGGTTGATGGCTTCGCTGCCTACATTGGTCAACTCGATGTATTCGGTGCCGGCTATATGCGCATCTTGCCCGTCGATCGGGTGGTACATCAACTCCGAAACACGGAGAGACTCGGCTACCGGTCCCACCGCAAAGATGGCGTCCGCCAAGGCGCTATACCGATCGTCCTCGAGGACCCGCGCCTTGACACGGACACTATGCGTCAAGGGGATGGACCCGCTATAGCGCAGCAGACCCGCCTTGAGCAGACCAAGGGGGTCGTGGCCGCCCGGTTCCGATCCATCTAGCGAATAGAAAATCTGTCCCCCTTCATCGGTCGAGACAATGGAGAGTTGAGCGTCGCGGGGGGCATAGCCGCCAAACTGCGGCTGTTGGTTGACGTGGTAGGTGGGCCCCTCAAAGGTATAGACACCCTCTGCCCGGCAGGCCTTGAGAAAGATGGCCAGTCGCTGGGGCACCCACTGGTCCCGCACGTAGGCGTCCATGTTGGGGATGGCAAGGGACAGTGTCTCGGCCAGCTCATCGAATCTTTGCTGCATCCGCGCTTTCGTCAACGCGCCGTCATGGTAGAAGTGTCTGTAGACACGATCCCCAAAGAGTTGGCGAAACCGGGGATTGACCTTGAGGGCCCGGTAGAGCCTCGAGATGGGATCGGAGTGTGTGTTCATCCTGTCGAAAAAGACCGTCCCCAATCGATTGGGAAACATGGCTCCTTCCGCATCCCAAACGAAGAAACGCCATCGGCCCGCGGGCGAGCGTTCGCTGGCGGCGGACCAGTTGTTCTGCGGCCAGTCCCAGTCGCCCGACCAGAGCCGCAAGACCAGGTAGTCGACGAAATCGGTGATGTCCAAGAGAGAGGCCATTTCCTCATAGCGCTCTTCGTCGACCAGACTGCCGTGCGCGCCCAGAGCTAGCATGGTGTTCCAGCGGCGGGCATCGCCGTCCCGGATACCATTCATGGCCATGACGTCCCAGGGCATGTCACTGTCGTACGAATCCCGGCAGAAACTGTCACTGATGTGTTCACAGGGATTGTAATAGCCCTTGTACTCACCATTGATGAACAGGTTCGCCATGTTGCCCGTGCTTGACACGTGCCCCATGTCCTGCAGCAACCTGCGCATCATTTCGTCCTTGAGAAAGGGGTTGGTGCGATCGTTGTGGCCGGAACGAATGACGATGCTCTTGAAGCTCTGCTGCCCGGCGGGAAAGAGGGGAAAGTCGAGGCGGCTTTGCCCATAGAGGTCCCGAAAGTAGAGGCGAAAGGCGAACTTGTTGTTCCCCGTCCAGACGCCCTCGCCCCGCCGGTACCGGGATCTTTGGATGTTGCTGCCGTGTACGCGGAGGCCGGCGTCGATCTGAACGCCGGGCCGCCCGTCTGGATAGATCCACTCGGCAGACACAGGGTTCTCCAGGCCTCGCTTCAGGGGGTTGTTGTAACTGTCGGGGCCTGTGGACCGCCAGGCGCCCGAGGTGGTGCCGCCTACGATCGCCATGACCCCATCCGGTTCGTAGAAGGTCTGGGTGCGACTCCCCACCAGCGAAATCGCCGGCAGTGACGCGATGCGATCATCGGCCCCCAGGATGTAGGTATGCGTCTGATCTGCCGAGGGCTTCCATCCGCTACGCACGCCGATCGCACGGACGCACTGCGTCCTATCGACCAGGATCGGTCCGGTGTAGAGCGTCCCCAGCGTTGCCGTGCGGCGGCCGGACGGTTCGCGCGGCGGACCGCCATCGAGCGTGTAGCGGATCTCGGCGTCGAGGGTATCACAGGTAATAACCAGGGTGAAGGGATCCTCATAGAAACCGCGTTCGTGGCTGAACTCCAGCTCGGACACAAAGCCCAGGAAGCCGCGGACATTTTCGCGTCCCGGTGAGGCTTGTCCGAATGAACGGACGTCACCCTCTCCATCCGGACAATGTCCCACCGATATGTCGTGCGTCTGCTGCCAAAAGACCAGAGAATCGATCAACGTCTGCCCATCGACATCATAGAGTGCCACTACCTCGCCCTCTGCATCCAGCTTGAAGTTGGCATGCAACTCCCCCGCGCCGTTTTCGTCGTCCGCCCAGATCAGCTTGAATCGATTCGGATGGATCGTGGTGAGATCGGGATTGTTCGCAGGAAAACGCCACTTGCTTGGATTGCCGAAATTGTCGGTCAGGTGCATGCCTGCCAGGTCAATCGCCTGGCTGGAACTGTTGTAGATCTCGATCCAGTCATCGAAGTCGCCGGACGAGTCGGACTCGGTACTCAGATTCGCGGCCATGACTTCGTTGATACGCAGGGCGATGCCCACCTGCCCCCACTGACTGGCGAGCAGGGCGTAATCTCGGAAATCAATGCTGCCATCGCCATTGAGGTCCACGGCCGGATCGGCCAGATCCCCATTGACGCCCATGAGCCATTGACCGGCCAGAAGCGCCACATCCAAGGCATCGATGCGACAATCGCCATTGGTATCCCCCTCCGGACAAGCGGCAAGCGCGGCATTGACGGACAGACAGAGACCGATCGTCACGACTGACTTCACCCACTGTTCCATCCAGCTTTTCCTCTGCTCAAGTGTTCACTTTGAGTCTACAACGACGCCTCTGTCTTCCGATACGTCCGAGTGGCCATTGTACCAAATAGGCGCCCGGAGAGTCAAATTGAGAGAGGCTCACAAGAGTGTGCATGTGGGTAACAGTCCGTCTGATCTGTTTTCGTGCTCGTGCTCAGCGAAGCGGTACTCGTACTCGTAATCGAGAACGCTGAGAAGCCGATTACTAGTACGAACGCGATTCCTACGTCGAGTCGTGTAACCCAGAATTGAACCAGGCCAAATTGAGAGAGGGGCAGGGCCATCGCATCTTATTCTTGCAGACGTGCACGCGCCTTTTTTTCGACTCGCTGACGATTGAGAGATCAGGGACTGATTACCGATTACTGATTACCTGCACGGTAGGAATCTTCGAGAAATGGCGTTTCTCGCCGGTCCCTAGGCAGAGACCGGTTGGTCCTCATTCCTGGCCTCGTCGGGATCGTAGTACAGGTAGGGTGCCAACCAACGCTCGACCTCGGATCTTGCCAATCCTTTGCGTTTCTGGTAATCGACGATCTGATCGCGCGCAAGCTTTCCCACAGCAAAATAACGGGCTTGCGGATGGGCAAAGTAGAGACCGCTGACACTGGCGGCGGGTGACATGGCGCAGCTCTCGGTGAGGGTGATGCCGGTGTGCCGTTCAACGTCGAGGAGTTCCCAGAGGGTCTGTTTTTCCGAATGATCGGGGCAGGCGGGATAGCCGGCCGC
Organism: Planctomycetota bacterium; assembly: GCA_022563885.1. GTDB lineage: Bacteria > Planctomycetota > Phycisphaerae > Sedimentisphaerales > Anaerobacaceae > JAIPFM01. The sequence goes on from JADFMM010000057.1 coordinate 16,882, forward strand.
CGGACGAATGCCGCGGTAGCGCCCACGAATCAATTCTTCCGGCGAGAGCTGTTCCTCGGCGCCGTAGCCCCATTCCACGCGCACTCGGGCGTGCAGGCACTCGGCGAAGGCCTCTGCCAGTCGATCGGCCAATGCCTTGGTCATGATCGAATTGTAGTCGTCATGATCGGCTTCGAACTCTCGGCACAGCGCGTCGACCCCCTGACCGACCGTGAGTGCGAACGCCCCGATATGATCCGGGCAAGGCGATGTTCCGTCTGACTCGCTAGCGGGCGCAATGAAATCGGCAAGACAGTAGTTGGGTTTGCTGTCGCCGCGGGCGCCCTGCTGGCGGAGAAAACAAAAGCGTGTCAACACCTCAGTGCGTGACGCGTCCCGATAGAGGTCGACGTCGTCACCCACTCGGTTGGCCGCAAAGAAACCGTAGACCCCGCGGGGCGTGAGCAGGCCATCTTTCACGATTCGATCCAATAGCTGCCGAGCGTCGTCAAACAGCTCCCGCGCCTGCGGGTTCTTTTCGAGGATGGCCGGATAACGTCCCTTGAGTTCCCAAGTGTGAAAAAAGGGAGACCAGTCGATGAAGGGCACCAATGCGTCGAGCGCCAGGTCTTCCACGACCCGCACGCCGGTGAACTCGGGCTGAGCAATGTCTTGCGACCGCCACTCGATACTCGTAGCCCGGGCGCGGGCCTCCTCCAGCGAAAACAAGGGCTTCTGCTCTCTGCGATTCTGATGGTCTCGACGAATCTTCTCCTGTCGGAGACGGTTGTCTTCGATCAGCTCCGCTTTGCGGGAGGGACTGATCAAGCTGCCGACCACCCCCACCGCCCGCGAGGCGTCCAAGACGTGCAGGGTGGGATGCTCATAGCCCGGCGCAATTTTAACGGCGGTGTGTGCCTTGCTGGTCGTCGCGCCGCCGATCAGCAGCGGCAGATCCCATCCTTCCCGCTGCATCTCTTTGGCGACATGACTCATCTCCTCCAAGGAGGGCGTGATCAGACCGCTGAGCCCAATCATGTCGGCCCCTTCCTCCCGAGCCACCTGCAGGATCCGGTCGCAGGGCACCATCACTCCCAGGTCGATGACCTCGAAGTTGTTACAGCTCAGCACGACCCCGACGATGTTCTTGCCAATGTCATGTACGTCGCCCTTGACGGTGGCCATGACGATCTTCCCCCGGAAATGCGCCCCACCCGAGGTCTTCTTTTCCTCTTCCATGAAGGGGTCTAGATACGCGACCGCTTTTTTCATCACGCGGGCACTCTTGACCACCTGCGGCAGGAACATCTTGCCGGCCCCGAAGAGATCGCCGACGACATTCATGCCGTCCATGAGCGGTCCTTCGATCACGTGCAGCGGTCGATCCAGTTTCTGCCGCGCCTCCTCCGTGTCTTGTTCGATGTAGTCCGCAATCCCCTTGACCAGCGCGTGACTCAAGCGCTCTTCGACCGTTCCCTCACGCCAGGCGTCGGTCTGCCTGTCTCCCTTTGCCTGTTGAGAAACCGTCTCGGCAAAATCTACCAGACGCTCGGTGGCATCGGCCCGACGATTCAACAGGACATCTTCCACGCGTTCGAGCAGGTCCGGGGGAATCTCCGCATAGACCTCGAGCATGCCCGCATTGACGATACCCATATCCAGGCCGGCCTGGATCGCATGATAGAGAAAGGCCGCGTGCATCGCCTCACGCAGGGTATTGTTGCCTCGGAAGGAGAAGGAGACATTGCTGATGCCCCCGCTGACCTTGGCGTGGGGCAGGTTGGCCTTGATCCACCGGGTGGCATTGATGAAGTCAAGCCCATAGTTCGCGTGCTCCTCCATGCCGGTTGCCACCGTCAGGACGTTGGGATCGAAGATGATGTCTTGGGGAGGAAATCCGACCTCCTCGGTCAAGATGCGGTAGCAGCGAGCGCAGATGTCCTGACGCCGTTGCAGCGTGTCGGCCTGCCCCGTCTCATCGAAGGCCATGACCACAACAGCGGCCCCGTAGCGGCGAATGAGTCGCGCCTTTCGTTTAAAGGGTTCCTCGCCTTCTTTGAGACTGATGGAGTTGACGATCCCCTTGCCGACGACACACTTCAAACCGGCCTCAATCACCGACCACTTCGAACTATCGATCATCAGAGGCACCTTGCCGATATCCGGTTCAGACGCGATGAGATGCAGGAAGTGCGTCATGATCTCCTCAGACTCCAGCATCCCCTCGTCCATATTGACATCGATGATCTGGGCGCCATTTTCGATCTGTTGCCGCGCCACACGGAGGGCCGTGTCGAAGTCCCCGGACTTGATCAACTTGGCAAAACGGGGCGAACCGGTGACATTGGTCCGCTCGCCCACGTTAATGAAATTCATGTCGTCCCGCAGATTGAATGCTTCTATGCCACTGAGACGCATGTCATGGTCGATACTGGGTGGGATCCGAGGTGGATAGGCTTTAACGGCCTCCGCAATGGCCCGGATATGCTCGGGCATGGTGCCACAGCAACCGCCGATCAGATTCAGCCAGCCATTGGCCGCCCATTCCCCCAACTGGGGCGCCAGCGTCTCGGGTGTCTCGGGAAATCCTGTCGGTGACATCGGATCGGGCAGACCGGCATTGGGGTAACAACTGACCCGAATCGGTGCGAAGGAAGAGAGTTCCTCAATAAAGGGACGCATTTCCTTCGGTCCCAGGGCACAGTTGATGCCGATGCTGAGCAACTCCATATGGGAGACGGCGTTCCAAAACGCCTCAATCGTCTGCCCGGAAATATTCCGCCCGGCCTTGTCGATGATCGTGAAGGAGGCCATCACCGGCACCTTCTGCCCCGTGTGTTCGAAGAGATCGGCGATCCCAAAGAGGGCCGCCTTGGCGTTGAGGGAATCAAAGACCGTCTCGACCAGCAAAATGTCAACGCCCCCCTCCAGCAGAGACTCGGCCTGCTCCCGATAGGCGACAACCAACTGGTCGTAGGTCACCGGCCGGAAGGCGGGATCGTTGGTATCCGGTGAGACAGATGCCGTGCGGGTGGTGGGTCCCATGGATCCGGCCACGAAGCACTCGCGGCCCGGTCGGCCTGCCATCACCTCGTCCGCCGCCTCGCGGGCCAGGCGTGCGCCGGTCCTATTGAATTCGGGAACGAACTCCACCATATCGAAGTCCGCCTGTGAAACCGACGTCGCATTGAAGGTATTGGTGCCGATAATATCCGCGCCAGCTTCGAGGTATTTGAGATGGATCTCCTTGATGATGTCGGGTCGCGTCAGGGACAGACACTCGCTGTTGTTCTTGATGTCTTTCTGCCAATCCTTGAACCGATCACCCCGGCAGGTCTCCTCATCCAGCTTGTACTGCTGGAGCATCGTACCCATGGCGCCATCGATGATCACGATTCTCTGGGCGAGCAGCGTTTCCAGGGCAGCGGCGCGGCGGCGTTGGCGGTCTATCAGATCTTCCACAGTCGTGTCCGGGAATCCTCTTATTGGGTTCTGGAGAGTTTAGGGATCGGTGGTCTCTATCGTTAAAAGATTGAGCATAGAGGACGAGCACTTCACCTGCAAGCCTATTCTAGCCTGGCCCATTTCCGCATCACAGGCCCAATCGTTGTCGTAATCGTAAGTCGTTATCGAAGAAGCGATTTGAGGGAGAAAGGTCTCGATTACGACAACGACAACCGCTGCGCTGACAACGACAACGAGGGTTGGGGCGGCCTCTCTCAGTGAGGATGACGCTGGTAATGTTGTCGCAGTAGGTCTTTGCCGTAATCATTGCCGTTGGGTGTACGGACCACGGCGTGTATATGCTGGCGGTGCGGCGCGCGGCCCGGATAGAGACGGCGCAATCCCACCAGGCGTTGGTGATCAAATTCGATCAGGATCACCGGACTGTGGATACGGTAGTAATAGGCCGAATGATCGTCACTACCCCCAATCCAGGCGAAGTGCGTCCGGTCGAGGTGGGCCTCGACCTCCGACATGCGAAGCTCCGCGTGACCTTCTTTCATATTGTTGACATAGAGGGCCATCAGGCCCAGCAGTTGGGCCCGTTGCGAGGCGGAGAAGGAAGAGACCGGCACCCCCGCGTAGTCCACGATGATGTTATCCTTGAAGGCCTCCCCGAGGTTGTTGTTTCCCGGTTTCGCATGGCGAAGGATCGCCTTCTCTCGCTGCGAATCGTTCAGAGCACGCAAGAGCGCCAAACCCCGATCCTGCTCCTCCTGCAGGATGGCCACGCCCTGGTACTTGCCGCTCTCGGCAATGACGGGCTCGGAGCCCACGAAGAGCGGCGTCATCACGACTTGCTCGCCCAGCACGAAGTAGTTGATGATCACGTGGTGCCCATCGAGCTGCCAGCCCCAAGGCTCTTTTGCCGAAGGCTCGCCCATAATGGTAATCCAGTATAGCCACTCGCCATACTCGACGAAGTTGTCGTCATTCAGTTCCCCCAGCGTATGGTTCAGACGCATGATGTCACGCGTCAGCTTCAGCCCCTTGGCGCTGAGCGATGCGCGAATGAGCCCGAAAGCGGCTTCACGCTGTGCATCCGTCATCTCATTGAATCCGACGCCCTGTCGAATGTAAAAGTGCTGATTCATCCACTTGCGCCACTCGGGATCGTCGACGGAAAATTGAGTCTTTTTTCGTTGCTCGGGTGTCAGCGCCGCGAGGAAGCCATTGGCGGCCACCCGCACGGGTTCGGTCGAGACACCCGTCGACTTCAACGTGAAGAGTCCGGGGACCACGGTGCCATCCGTGGTCACGCCCTTGAAAGGTTCGGCCAGGCCGTTTCGCTCGGCACGTTGGGACATCTGGCGAAAACGGTCCTGCCGGTCTCCGTCTCGGCCCTGCCCGAACGAAAGAGAGGTCAGAAGCCCCATGATTAAGGCCGCAGCTACAGTACGCAATGGAATGTGTGAAAGCATGTTTAACTCCTGAGGAATTCTATCATTTTACCTGGGAACAATCGTCACCGTGATCATTCACATAGCGATTCAGTTCCCAGAGGCTTCGTTTCCTGTTATCGCGATAAATGATGCAAGCCCTTTACTTCTCAGATCCCTTTGTACCAGCGGCTATCTCCAGTCTCTTGCGTTTTTGGGTGCGGAGTTCTTCCTCGAGGATGTCCTTGACCTCTTCAATGGACTGGTCCTTCTTTCTGCGTATCTGTTCCAGTTTCAAAATGAAGACGTGACCGTCTTCGAAGATCGGCTCAGAAATATCACCCGGTTGCATGTCCAGTGCACGAGCACCCGGCACATCATTAGGGTGGTTCCAGTGCATTCGGTGTTCCAAACGTCCACAATCCGCCATAAGTTCGCCGATGTCCATGTGAATTGTCTTTGGCAAGCTCACTGAAATCCTTACCCTCTCGGGCCATCCTATACAATTCGTTTGCGGTACGACGTGCTGCATCCTCGCGTGTTTCTCCTTTAGAGGCGTGGATCTGTAAAGGTTCGAGTTTAGCTGGCTCGATATCTATTAAACCGAATTGAACTGAATCTTGTCAACAACTCACTAGCCAAGCTATGCCGGTGGTCACTGATTTCGAGATGTCACGCCGGTCTTGCGGTGTTCATATACCACCATCCCGTGTTCCTCGTGAAAAGCATCTTGTCATGCCTGCTTCATTTCCGTGCCGAGCGCCCTGCGGTAGCCCGTAACAACAACAGTATAATCATCATGCACTTCCACGGTGGCATATGAGCTATTCTCCGCGCCGGTGCCTTCAACCATGGCTTTCAAGGTGTAGTAGTGGATCCCCTCAATAGGGCTGTAATGGCCTGCATGGTTGTGTCCCTGGAACACGGCCAACACCCTCTGGCTTTCCTGCAATACCTGACGAACTTCCGCCGCGTTCTTCACACAGTGGTCGGTGCTGCCGTCAAGTTGCTGATGAACGAATGCAATCACCGGCTTAGCGGTGGATTCGAGATCATCCTTGAGCCAGTCGAGTTGTTCCGGGGGAATATTGGTATCGGTCCAATCGAAGTTGCCATGGTCATAGTCAGACCCATCGGCCCGGTAGTCGGCGTCGAGTACGACAAAGTGAAGCCCACTGGCGTCAAATGAATAGTACTTGGATGCCTTCGCGATGCCCGTGTTCTCGATGCGTGTAAGAAATTGCTCTTTCGAAATGCTGTCTACATCGTGATTGCCCAGGACATGATACCGCGGCCCCCGGAATTCGGCTAAGACGGCCTCAATGGATTCGAGGTACGTCAAGGTGTCCTTCTCCGCCGCCGGGTCGCCCTCGTCCTTCAAGTCGCCCAGTTCGATGAGGAAATCGACTTTCTCGCCGTTCATGAACGCTACACACTCCGTCAGCTTTGCCAGTGATTCCCGATAGTGACGCGTGCCCCGCGCGGCCGTGTCGGCATAGTGTGCGTCCGCTACCATCCCGAAGCGACGGCTCGGCTTGCGTCCGGGGCCATGGGCAAAGGGGATGCAGGTCCCCGCGGAGAGTGCGGCCATGACGAGCCCCGAAGCCTTCAGGACGTCACGCCGAGTGACTACCCACTCGGGGGAGTTCGGCTGAGTCGCCCGGTGTTGGGGTTCTACCTTCCCGTTCTCCACTGCTTGGTCCTTTCTTCGGCCGGCCGCTTAGCCCTCTGCTGCCAGCGCCGCCGTCGCGACCTCCACGAACCCTTGGACATCTGCCTCAGTCGTATCGTAACTTGTGACGAGTCTCACCTCCGACTGGGTCTCGTCGAAGACGTAAAACAGGTATGCTTCACGTATCACATCGATGTTCTGCCGAGGCAGTGTGCAGTAGACCATGTTGGTCTGTACTTCGCGTGTAATTCGGATTCCCGGAATTCTTGTGAGTTCGGCAGCCAGCGTCTTGGCCATCAGATTGGCGTGCCGGGCGTTGGTCAGCCAGAGGTCATCGCTGAGCAGGGCCTCCATTTGTACGGCCAGGAAGCGCATCTTGCTGGCCAGTTGCATGCCCTGCTTCCTGATGTGTTTAAAATCGCGGGCCAGTTCCGGCTTGAAGAAGAGCACCGCTTCGGCGCCTAGGAGGCCGTTCTTGGTGCCCCCGAGCGATAGCACATCCAGACCGACGTCTGTCGTCATTGCCTTGAGGGACCGGCCTAGCGCGGCGCAGGCGGTATAGATCCTCGCCCCATCCATGTGCACATACAGGTCGTGACGATGCGCGAACTCGGAGATCGCGCCGATCTCATCGGCCGTGTAGCACAGTCCAAAGTCGGTCGCCTGGGTGAGAGAGACCACCTTCGGTTGGTTGTGATGCTGATCACCCTCGTGTCCCAGGCAGGCCTCGATGTCGGCCACGGTGATCTTCCCGGTGTCCGAGCGCAGGCCGATCAGCTTCACGCCGGTAAACTTCTCCGGGGCGCCACACTCGGCCCCGTTCAGATGAGCACTCTCCGCGCAGATGACCGAGTGGTAGGAACGCGTCAGCGCCGCCAGGCTGAGTACATTCGCAGAGGTTCCGGTAAAGACGAAGAAGGGCTCACAGGCCGCTCCGAAGGTCTGCTTGATTCTGGCCACAGCCCGTTCGGTATAGTAGTCGTCACCATAGGCGAGCGTGTGCCCACGATTCGCCGAGACGATGGCATCGAGGACGCTTGCATGCACCGGCGAATTGTTGTCACTGGCGAAGTGATGCTTGGGACTTGGACTATGGGTCAGGCCTTCGATTCGCATCGTTTTTCTTTACGAAACAGTCAGTGCGTAATGGTCATGCAAAAGGGAGCCGGATGATCATAGTACAACCCATCCCGAGCAGGTCAACAGGTTCGACCCGAAAAGAGTGCTGCGCATCCAACGACTTCAATCGAGACATCCTTGAATCGCTTTCTCAGTGACCGCTCTAAGCTGGGAAGATCGTCGCGTTCGTTGGAGAAGATTCCTTTTCGATTGTAGACATCCATCAGGCGCTGCGCGATCCACTTTCTGGGGACACCGCCCTGCAGAAGCGTAGCACCAAAAAGGACCGCCCCTGGGTTCATCAGGGCCGCGACATGGTCGAAGACGACGGACTTGGATTCAACATCGCCCGGCAGGCAATGGAGCAGGTAGTTGAGCCCGACGGAGTCAAACCCTCCCGCATTCATGGGTATGGGCTCCAAGACGTTTTGCCGATAGCATTCAGGTTCGTATCGCGCAATTCTTGCCGAGGCGAACGCCAAAGACTCGGCGTTGAGATCCATCAGTGCGACGCGTGGCCTGGGGGTAGGAAAGCGGCAGCGGTGGAGAAAATACCCCGTACCCACACCCACGTCGAGGTGATTCCCCGTGACGTGTCGGTTGTAGTGGCCCAAGAGCCGTTGCGTCGGACAGTTCCAGACGAGCCGGTTCGAGACCCCCAGCACAACGAAGTCGTAGGCGGCAAGGGTCCACCTGGTATAGACGGCTTGCCCGGCCTCCACGTCCGTACATGTCACAGGCATGACACCCATCTTCTAAGACACGCTCTATTGTGCGTATCCGACTTGCAGAGGTTGAGCCGTAAATCGGTGGAGACCCCAAATGGCCCGGAGAAATCTAGGCTCTGTCGGAAAACTCCGTCGTCGGCCCGAGAGCGAACAAATTTTTCGCCTGGCAAAGACGGCGAAGCAGGCGATGTTTGTTTTATCGTCGATGCAGCCGGATGTAGCCAGGCGGACAAATGGCCGCTCGAAGCCAGATCGGGTTTTCTGACAGAGCCTAGGACTTCTGCCTGATCGTAAATGGTGATCTCCATGCTGCCTTGCACCTGAGGAAGGTGTTCGTAGGTGATGAACAAACATTGATGAGCCCACGGCTCGATGGGAAAGACGCTGGTCCGTATCAGGTTAAACCCAGCGAACTCCACCAGGGCCGGGTCCTTGATGCGGGCGACCCGTTGGTTGTAGCTGCGGACCGGACTCTTGATTGGCCAACACCTGCGCCGAGGCCAAGTCACCGGGACCCTCATAGGCGAAGCCACTGACGACAGCATCCTGCGGCAACACCAACTCCGCCTCCTGACGGGCGGACGGGTCATGTTTTCGACTCGGATGTCCAGCGTCGTCCGTGCCGTCGCCTCCGTAATGGTAATGTTCACCTCAGCCCTTTGCGCTTCTTCACGGCAGAAGTACAAGGTTCGACCACGCCGTTTCATTGCCAAATTGGTCCCTCGCTTTGACACGGAAGAAATAGGTGTTGATCTTGTGTTGGCCAATCGGCACCTCATAGCTCGGAGAGGATTGCCATGATTTGCTGCTAAAGGGCGCGAAGTTGCACTCAAACCAATACTGAACGCCGCCGCTGGCGTCCTGAGCTCCGACCGCGGTCATTGCCGCGGCTCCGTTGAAGCCGGGATTAATGTAGTGGGGCGCAATGGCGAAGGACATCGTCGTCGGCGTCGGTGGTGTCCGGTCTACGGTCACCGCCACAATCGCAGAGTCACCATTTGCGGCGTTTTGGCTGCGGGCCTTGGCAGAGAAGCGATACTCGCCGGCCGCCAGGCTGCCGGTGACGTACCAGGGGCTGGTTCCCCAACCGCTGCTGTGCGGGCCCTCGACCTGGCCGTCGGCCAGCCAGTGCGAGAAAGAGTACTCGACCGGATCCCCGTTGGGGTCAAAGACCGGTTCCACCTCCATGCCGATCGCCCCAGGCGAGAAGCCTGACGCTCCCACAGTGAGTTGGGCGGGCACCTGCTTCCAGCTCATACTGTCTGGCACGAGCTTCCATTCGACCGTCGCACCTAGGATCTGCGAGTAGTCTGTCTGGAAGATCGGCTCGCCCTCCTCGGAGAAGGGGCCGTTGCCGGCCTTCACGGAGAAGCGGTACTCGCCATTGGGCAGACCAGACAGGGTGTAGACGCGTTCTGTGGTCCAAGCGCTGCCGTACTGTTCTAGTTCGACCACGCCATCGTAGAGCCAACTGGCGAAGTAGTACCAGATTTGGCTATTGGGGTCACCCAGGTCGACCACTTCCTTGACTTCCATCTCAAGGGCTCCCGCCCCGACCACTGTCGGGGGCGTGACCCACTCGGGAGTGTCGGGAAAGAGGTTTGAGAGGAAGGGTTTGACCTCGATAATCTCTGACCAGGCCGTTTCGTGTTCGTTCTCCGAGTTACGCGCCATGACCTTGTAGTGGTAGGTGTCCTCGGCGTCCGGGACCGTGTCGATCCAGGTGACCGGTTCGCCCACCAGAAAGCTGATCCACCCGCTGTCGACCTCGGGATGATCGTCATCGACAAACAGATACTCAACCGAGCTACCGTCTGTCGCGTAGAAGGTCTCCGCGGTCATGGAGATGAGTCCTTGGCCTGGGTCTAACTGAAAGCCCTCTGCCGAGGCTATGAATTGGGGCTTCACAGCCCATCGCATTTGGCTATCGGGATCGCCCCTCCACACCAAGGGATCGGCGTCGGGCTGGGGACTGGCGACGGGGAGTTGCTCCACAAAGAATCTGCTGGAAATTGCGGTCAAATCATTGGGACCTACAAGCGTGTCGCGGTCGAGGTCACTCACTGCCAAGACTATTCCGCTGGTCAGCTCATCTTGATAGATGCGGACGTCCTCTGTATCGACTAGCCCATCCAGATTGAGGTCGCCCATATCAATCCTCGACGGTGAGAGGCTTGCCTCCAAGATCCCACCAAAGGCGCCGAGATTCACCCGTGCCCCATGGGGCCAGAGTTCGAAGCCTAGGTGCTCCCTGCCGATTTCGCCTGCATCGATACAGGGACTCCAGAGATCATCCTTCACCCATTTCCACTGATTCGGATCCCAGCGTCCCACCATGGACTTGAGATGGTAGTCATCCTCCTCAGTCCTGACGAAGTTGCCTTCCTCATCCCATGCGCTTGGGCTGGCGAACCGGGGATCAACATCGTACACACCCAGATCCCAGGAAAAGATCCCTTCCGGAAGAGCCTCTATGTTGCTCAGTATGCCCTCTTTTCCGCCTTGAACTGTGCAGTAGGCGATCCGCACAGAGGGCCACAGATCCGGTCCCGTATGGAACGCGAACTCGTCCCTGCTGCCGCCGCGATTGTCCCATGAGATGCTGTTCGTCAGGCTCAGGACCCCACTTGGCCCCACATAGAGAGCCCCGCCCAGGCCCCCGGCCCCGTTCCCGCAGAAAGTGCAGTTCCGAATGAAGACACTGTCCTCTAGAAAGGAGCCCGAGTCGAAGATCGCGACGGCACCGCCGTCACTTGCCCTGTTACTGGTGAATAGGCAGTTCTCGATGGTGATGCTGCCACCAAGGCAGAGAATG
>JADFMM010000058.1 GCA_022563885.1 Planctomycetota bacterium
CAGTGATATTTGCGATCAGTTTCCTTAATCGGAAGGTCGTTGATGCTTGCAATTCGACGTTGCATCAGACCGGTTTCATTAAATTCCCAGTTTTCGTTGCCGAAGGATCGAAACCAGAATCCCGCTTCGTCGCGCCATTCGTAGGCGAAACGAACAGCAATTCTGTTATCGTCAGCGATCCAGAGCTCTTTGATGAGGCGGTAATCGAGTTCTTTGCTCCACTTGCGTTGCAGGAAAGGGACGATTTCTTCACGCCCAGTCACGAACTCGCTCCGGTTGCGCCATTGGCTGTCAAGAGTGTAGGCAAGAGAAACACGTTCAGGGTCACGGCTATTCCAAGCGTCCTCGGCGAGCCGCACCTTTTGTGTTGCGGTTTCGATCGTGAAAGGCGGAAAAGGCGGTTTGGAATCGTTAGTCATATTCGTATGGAGTTAGAAGGCATAACATAGATTATCGGTCAAATCTGACCCATATCATCTTGTCGTTTCATGGGTTTATTTCTCACAACGGCGTCAAGGATAGCCTGTTTGAGGCCAAAAATCAACATTCTACGCCTCGTTGCTCAGTATATTACCCAGAGTAATAGTGCGCGATATTGACCGATATCCCGGGGATTTCTGGGATATCGGTCAGATTTGACCCATATCCAAGATATTGATTCCGGCAAATTGGTCACCATTTAGAGAAAATAGTGGGATTTCAGGCCAGTATCGCACATAGGTTGACCCATATGCGGATATTGAGATTGACAGAAGTGCGCGCATATAGCACGATATGGTTATTCTACCATATACGATAAAATCATGATCTGTCTAGAGTATGGAGAGCCCCTCATGATGGACAAACCTAAGCTTCTTGATCAAGTCCGTGATGTCGTCAGATTGAAGCATTACAGTATGAGCACTGAAAGAACGTATGTTGGTTGGATCAAGCGATTTATCCTTTTTCACAATAAACGCCACCCGAAAGACATGGGTGCCGAGGAAGTCCAAGCCTACCTAACCTATCTTGCCGTCAATCAGCATGTGGCGGCTTCCACCCAAAACCAGGCCTTAAACGCCATTGTGTTCTTGTATAAGCATGTCATTCACAAAGAGCTGGGCGATTTTAGTTCAGCAGTGCGAGCGAAGAAGCCGGGAAGGCTGCCCACCGTTTTCACACAGGGTGAAGTCCATCTGATTTTGACCTGCCTGCCTAAGACACAGCATGCCTTGATTGCGAGAATGCTGTACGGAGCGGGTTTGAGGCTTATTGAATGTTTACGTCTTCGGGTTCAGGACATTGATTTTCTTCGAAACACGATCATGGTGCGTAGCGGCAAGGGGGATAAGGATCGGTTGACGGTATTGCCTGACAATGTACAGGTACCGCTTAAGGTCCATTTGAATCAGGTACGTGCCCAGTTTGAGCGAGATCGACTGGATGGGTTTGCTGATGTTTACTTGCCCAATGCCTTGGCGCGTAAGTATCCCAATGCAGGCAAGCAGTGGCTCTGGCAGTACGTGTTTCCTGCGGAATTTCCTTCGAAAGATCCTCGTAGTGGTATCGTACGCAGGCATCATGTGTATCCACGGTCCGTGAATCGGGAGATCCAGAAGTCGGCTAAGCTTGCCGGTATTACGAAGCGGGTTTCTGCTCATGCCTTTCGGCACTCTTTTGCCACTCATCTGCTGGAATCCGGCACGGATATCAGAACCGTTCAAGCGCTTCTGGGCCATAGTAGCATCGAAACGACCCAGGTCTACTTGCACTGTCTGAATTCTCCCGGCGAGACGGTGGTTTCGCCGTTGGATCGACTCTGAAAGAGCGCTATCAGTTTTCAGTTCCTTTGAATCCTGCTTGCGGTGAGCTTGCCACTTTCAACCGTCTTATCTCTGCTCAGTGCCGAGCGCAATGCCGCAGTCCTTTGCGGTCCGTCTAAACTCCGTCCCTGTCGGGCGCATCAATCCCTACCCGAAACGGAGAACCAGTCAAACTCTACCGGGGAAGGAAGGGACCGACCTCATCCACTCCCCAATCTTTCCATGATGCCTGATGATAAAGTTTCTCACCGAAAGTTCTAGCGTATTCTCGGAGATCTTTTTCAAGAACTACCGCGCGCAAAGATCGCAAAGTTTAGCAGAACGGGCTATGCTTTCTTAGCGTCTTGGCGTCTTGAGTGAGCGACGCGAACGGGCGCGCGAATATATTTTTGGCTGCGGCCAAAGGCCACGCTAGCCGTTATCGTGAAGGCGATATGGACTGACCGATTCGCCGCAGGAACTCGCCATAGATTTCATCGGTTATGAGCCGGTCGCTCTGATCGAGGCCGAGACGGACGACGACCAGGTTCTATTCGGGCACGATGAACATGTGCCTGTTCAGGGTGCCGTGAGTCTCCGCAGCGTGTCGTAGAGGAAGACATCGTCTCGGCGGCCGTCAAACTGAAAGGGTTGGTACTGGTTGACTTCCTTGTTCATATAGCCCCAGGACGCGCCGTTGGCGACACTCAGTTCCGCCGCCCGCGCGGCTGCCGATCCGGTCTTGTCGTCTTCGTTGCAGACGATCGGTTTGCCGAAGGGCTTGAGGCTTTGGATTCTTTTGGGGATGTCGGCGAGCTTGGTGCCGTTGTAGTGGGGCAGGATGAAGTCGGCGGCTTGGGCGATCGCATCGGGAATTCTTCCATCACCTAAGCCGCTGGTCGAGACGAGCAGGCCGGGAACCGTCTCTTGGGCCAGTTTGATTAACTCAACCTGGCCTGTCGGGCTCTTCAGTATCGCGTGGTCAAACCCCCGGTGGTTGAACTCATTGCTGATTTCCAGTAGGACGTTCGTGAATCCCTGTGACGCGATCCACTGCGCCGTATTCATCACGCCACGCCGTACGGCCTCCTCATCCTGCAGGATCTGGTCTTGACGCTGGTAATAGCAACCGAGAATGACTGCGCAGCCCTGGCGGTCACAGGCGTCGATGACACGCTCGATACGCTGGAGGTACTCCGGCCGTAGGGTTCCGTCGGCGTTGAACGCGGAATTGACCGCGCCCTCGTAACCGGGCATGCCTCCCTGCAGGTTGAGGGTAAAGGCCCGCATGCCGTGGGCGATGTAGTCGGGTAGGGCCTGGAGAAAGCGGTGGGTGTTTTCGTCGGCATCGAAATCGGGCCTGTTGCGATCTTCAAAGGTGGCGTTGACCGCGCGTAGGTTCATCAGCAGCCCTTCGGCCTCGGTGCAGGGGTAGGTGAGTTTTCCGTTGATGAGCCACTTGTCATTTTTAATGGAGATTCGAGTGGTCCTCGCTTGCCGGACTTCTTTCGCGGCCGTGAATGTCACCTGACGCACAGAGAAAAAATCGTCGCCTGAGAAGACCAGGTGCGCCCTGAGCCCGTCTTGACTCATCCACTTGGTGGGCAGGGAACTGGTCTCGCCGGGGCCGACGTCCCACTTCTCGCTGAAGAAGACGGTGGTCCACGGGCCCCAGGGTTCGGGCGCGTCGTAGATGCCGAAACCCCCTGCAAAACGGGGTGAGTCGCCGGGCAGCGTTTGGCACCAGAGATAACGTTGCAGGCCGGCGTTGTAGGTGATGCCTGAGCGGTAGCAACCCTGGAAATGGTGGAAGACGGCGCCTCGCTCGGCAACATCCCGGGTCCAGACCGGTTTTCCCCCGGGATCCAATCCCTTGAAGAAGCGGTAGGCCTTTCGCTCGGTGATTCTTGATCTATGGACGCGGGCCATGACCATGCGGTCGGCCGGCTCATAGGCGCTGTCCATGTCTTGCGAGTAAAGGTAGACGAAACGGTCCCGCGCGCCCCGGTAATTCTTCCCGAAATTCAGGAAGGTGGGACAGCCAAAACTCTTTTTGAAGGTCCAGTCGCTCCAGGTCCAGGTTTGACCGTGGTCTTTGGACCAGGCGAGCTGCGCGTTACCGGCGTTGCGAACCCACATATAGAGCGTGCCGTCGACCATGAGCATGCCGCTGGCCTTCTTGCCTTGGGCGCCGTCACCCAGGTGCTCTCCGGACTCGGAGCGGATGTTTTCGCCCCGCACCTTGGGAGGATCGCCCGAGACTCTGGCGAATCCCATGCTCAGTTTCTTGGCGACGAAGGGCTTGAAACCGAAGCCGTCGCCGTAGGCCGTGTAGAGGTCGCCGTCGTCCGCCCAGGTGAGGGGCCAGTTGTCGCTGCCCTTGGCGAGACGGAGGATCTCGGATGTGGGCGCCCAGCAAACCCCGGTTATGACTGAACTGGGCGGATACGGTGTATCGACGGCTTCTACCACCCTTTTGAAGAAGTGCGCCACCCGGACGCCCCATTCGTCCCAGGCCTTGTCATTGGGACTGCCGGGTAGCATGGATTTTCTGGACCCGGTCCCCAGGCGGACGGTGACAATGTCCAGGCTGGGGCAGACGATGAGGATGCTGTCGCCCAGGCCCATGGCCCAGTAGGTGTCTCCGGGAATGTCAGGAAAGGTTCCACGCTGGTTAGAGCCCCAATAGACGGCGTAGTAGTCCCAGGGGGCGGGGAGCGAGGTGGGTTCGACGAGCTTCTCTATCGTTTCGGGTTTGAGAATCTGCCGGTCCTTCCACCGGCCTTGCCGCAAATAGAGGTAACCGATGCGGGCCAGGGCGCGGTGCGTGATGCGGAGGCCGGAGGCAAACTCACGGCTCTTGATGCCTTGCACACTGTCTTTTCGATAGCTGTTGTTTCGCCATTTCCAATCGGAGGGCGAGACGCCGATGGGGTCCATGACTTCTCGTTTCATGAAGGCGTAGAGGTCTTCATTGAACTTGATCGTCAGGAGTTCGGCCAGCATGTTGGCGGTGTCGTTGCTGTAGATGCCCGAGGTGCCCGGTCGATAGGCGAGCCTGGGCGGGCGACCGTCGTCGAAGCCCGCGGTCATGGTGGCGAGTTGGCCAACCGTGATCTCGTCGAGCCAGCCAGTCTCTGTATTGGCCTTGACTCCTCTGCCCAGGGCGCGATAGTGTGCGTTGGCCGGGTCGTCCCAGTCGACCAGGTTCCGGTCGAGGGCCAGTCCCAGGGCCGTGGCCCCCAGGGAGCCCTTGGTGCAGGACTTGATGTCGGCCCGCTTCTGGGGATCGCCCCATTCTTTTACCAGATAACCGCCCCGGATAACGCAACCGGATCCTCCGCCTGCGCTCAAGGCGTAGTGGGCGGCGGCGTCGAGTTTCTCACCGGACATGCCTTGGCTTTCCGGAGAGGCTTGCTCCCATCGCTGCTCCGGCCAGATGGTATCGGCATGAATCCTAGGGCAAAAGACGACACCAACGAAAAGAAAAGGTGCCAGAGAAATGCGCATCCACTTGCGGAAATAAGAGCTTTCTCGATTCATGAACCTGTTTCCTTCATGAGTCACTTGGGGATCGGAAATAAATAAGTTGGACAATTTGGGGTCCAAGTGTGCCTCATATTTGGTCGCGCCGATTGAGCGAAACCACAGGCGTAGAAGTTCTACGTCGCGGATTTCGCGATTGAGAAGCGATCAAAGATGGGGTGCAATTGGGCATTCAAAAGTTCAAGTTATTTCTGTCCGGTCCCTTAGTTCCCAAGCCATTCCAGCACGGCCAGGACGGGTCTGTGATCGGAGGCGACTCGGTCGTCTATGTGGAACGCTTCGACCACACGCCAGGGATCGTTGGGACGCAGCAGGATGTAGTCGATTCTGGAGATCTTACTGGTCGCGTCGATCCAGCGTTTGTCCAGGAGTTCCTTCATCGTTGTGCTGCCTTTTCGGGCGTTCAAATCGCCTGTCAGGATGACGGGAGTCTCACCCTCTGTCGGCAGCTTCACGTTCATCTGTCTGGCCTGATCGGTGCGCAGTTCTTCGCTCTGATGGCAGAGATGGGTTCCGGCAAAGAGGAATTCGGGAAGACCATTGTCAGGTTTAATCCTGCACACCAGCAGGGCTCGGGGTTCGCGGCCGGTATTGAAGGGCAGGGGATGCGTCTTCACTTCGGCAATGGGGAAACGTGAGAGAATGGCCTCACCATACTCGCCGCCGGAATAGTACATGGCCCTGCCGTAGGCTGAATGCATGCCTGTCAGCTTGCCTAGACGCGCGGCTTGATCGACACCAGAGGCGCGGCGAGTTTTGCGGTCGACTTCCTGCAGTGCCACGATGTCCGGCTTAACACTGGTGATGATGCTCGCCAGGCGCCGATAGTCGAATTTGCCGTCCATGCCCTCCCCGTGGTGGATATTGTAGGTAAGGACACGCAGTTGGGGTGGCGGCGTATCCGCGGCGACACCCGTATGACAGAGAACTGAAAGAAGAAATAACACACATGGGATCTCGCGTTTCATCGCTGTATCTCCTTAACACCTGCTCGATAATGCCACTTCTCAGTTCATTGCGGTCTAACCGCCTCATCGTACAGAAACTTCTCGGATAAATATAGGATTGTTCCGAGGCGAGGAAATAGAGCGGGTCAGCCGGGAAAGAGTTTCCCATTGAGGTGCTCTGCCGCGCGTTGCAGGGCGCCATCGTGCTTCAGGCGATTAGTTACGTCTGGGGTGCCGACGGAATCTCGTTTGGTGTCTCTGACGAAGTTCTGGGTTTCGCAGGTCGTAGAATCGGTCAGGGTGATCCATTTGTCCCTCTGGAGCCCATTAAACAGGGTCTTCGCAAGATTCGTGGTGCCAGTGGGCAGGCCTCGGTCAAGACATTGCCATTCGGCACGGTTGGGGCCCTCAGTCCATTGCCATAGATTTCAATAGGGAAATGAAGTTCTCAGGCTTGAAAAACACTAGGGCCCTGGTTAATATAGAAGTGAAGTTGAAGGTGGACACCTGCAAAAGACGCCCGCGAAATGAAGGAGGGTGAAACGATCTTGTTAAGAAACTCCTATGTGGCTGTGCACTCCAGAGCGAGTGGGTGGCCATCGAAAACATCAGCTTCGAAAAAATCTGGAGGCGAATGATGTGTAAGAGACGGATAAACCGAATGGTGATCGTCATTTTAAGGAGGGCTATCATGTCTAAGAAATTGAGTTATTTAACTTCTCTTGTTTTGGTACTGGCCGTGGCCAGTACCAATGTGACCAAAGCCCAGATGGTGACAGATGGGCTCGTTGGCTACTGGTCCCTCGATAAGAATACGATTAAAGGTGATACGGTTGAAGACGTTTGGGGTGACAATGATGGAACGATACAGGGAGACCCCAAAGTCGTTGCAGGAAGAGTCGGGGATGCCTTGGAGTTTGATGGTGATGATTCGGTAGATATAGTAGGCACAGACACATTAAACTTCGCAGGTAAGAATGAGTTCACAGTGACAGTATGGGTTAACGCTGCAAGTGATGACCCGGTTCAAGGTGTTGTCGCCGGGTGTTGTGGCACGATTGTCGCCCAAAGAGACGTAACTGGATGGGCATTAAGATATGATGGTAGAAATCCAGGCCAGGAAATGGAATTCATTGTGCAACCGGGTTGGCAGGGCGATGGCGGTTTTGGCGCGGCACGTTTCACAGCGGGAGCATGGCACCATCTCGCAGGAGTGGTGGATAATGATAGGTTACTGCTCTATGTTGATGGTGCCCTCGAAAAAGAGATGGCATATTCCGGCCCTATGGCTAGCGGTGGTCCTGAAACGGAGATAGGTCACGCTACGGATGGTGGTTTCATCGGCTTGATTGACGAAGTCGCCATTTACGACAGAGCACTATCCGCTGAAGAGGTCAAACAGAATTTCGAGGCAAAAGGACTTACACCATCAGAACAAGCTGCCGATCCTCTTCCAGGGGATGAGGTCGTTGACGTGCCGCGGAATGTAACCCTGGCATGGACACCGGGTGAATTCGCTGCGACCCACAATGTATACTTGGGCACAGCATTTGATGACGTGAATAATGCTGATACTGCCAATCCATCAGATGTATTGGTCAGCCAAAACCAAGGTGCACCTTCGTTTGACGCGGGTATTCTGGAATTTGATCAGACATATTTCTGGCGTGTCGACGAGGTCAACAGTGCACCGGACTTTACCGTGTTTGGGGGCGGTGTTTGGAGTTTTTCCGTTGAACCGATTGCTCGTCCAGTCACAGCGGTCACGGCCAAGGCCTCCAGCTCGTTCGGCGCTTCCGGCCCTGAGAAGACCATCGACGGCTCCGGTTTGGTGGACGATCTTCATGGGGTTTCCGCCGCCGATATGTGGATCAGCGGGGCTGTCCCGGCCACGATCGAGTACGCCTTCGACCGGGCCTACAAGCTGCACGAGCTTTGGATCTGGAATTCGAATCAGCTCATCGAGGCCTTCGTGGGATTCGGCGCCAAGGACGTGGTCGTCGAGCACTCATTGGATGGGGAGAACTGGACCGTTCTGGAAGGCGTCGGGCCCTTGGCCCAGGCTACGGGTGCTGCGGGCTATGCGCAAAACAATGCCATTGATTTCGGCGGTGTCACGGCCCAGCATGTTCGTGTGACCGTCAACAGCGTACAGGGGATTGCACCTCAGGCCAGTCTGAGTGAGGTGCGGTTCTACTACATACCAACGTTTGCCACTCGACCCAGTCCGGCATCAGGGGCCACCGATGTGTCACCCGATGTCCCCTTGGCCTGGGGCCGTGATGGACGGGAGGCGGGTAGCCACGAGGTATACCTTGGGACCGATGCCGACAATCTGTCCCTGGCCGGCGGTGTGAGCGAAAGCAGCTTCGACACCGCGGCCGTGGATCTTCAACTGGGTCAGACTTATTACTGGCGTGTCGATGAGGTGAATGACGCCATGGACCCCAGCACCTGGACAGGCGATATCTGGAGCTTCACGACAGCCGATGCCATCGTCATCGACGACATGGAGAGCTATAAAGACGCGGAATTCCTCGAGATCTGGGCCACCTGGGTCGATGGATTTGACGATCCAGCCAATGGTGCCCTTGTTGGCGCGAATCCAGGGATCGGAGATTTTTCGCCGGAATCAACGATTGTTCAAGGGGGTAATCAATCGCTGCCCATCCACTATGACAATAGCGCCGCAGCCCAATCCGAGGCCACCCGCACCTTTGCCGTTGCGCTGGATTGGACCAGAGCGGGCGTCACCCAATTGGTCGTCTGGTTCCATGGTGCGGCCGGCAACACCGGGCAACTGTATCTCAAGGTCAATGGGACCAAGATTCCCTACCAGGGTCCAGCCGGGAACATAGCGTTGGCAGCGTGGCAGCCATGGAGCATCGACCTCGCCTCGCTGGGAATGAATCTGCAGAGTGTCCGCAGCCTGGCCGTGGGTATTGAAGGCAATGGCGCCACCGGCACTCTGTACGTCGACGATATCTCGCTGGAACAGTCGGCTGCCGAGGCGATCAGTGAGTGGCGGGTCTCTGCCAGCAGTGACGATGCCGAAGAGCATATTCTGGACGGCGGTGTCATGGAAAGCTTGACCAGCAGTGACCTGGAACTGGGCTATGAAGGCAATATGGCCCCGGCCGCTCTCCAGACGATCGGCTGCCGATGGGTCGGTGTCGCCGTGCCCCAGGGTGCGACCATCACCGAGGCCTGGGTGCAGTTCAGCGCCGATGACATCGACAATCCTTACCATGCCCTGCCCGTGTCGCTGGTGATCGCAGGCCAACTGTCCCCGAATCCTGAGACCTTCGCTGCTACGGCCGGTTCCATCAGTGGCAGGGCGACGACATCTGCGCAGGTCGTGTGGGACATTCCTCAATGGACGATCGTACACGCCATGGGTCCCGAGGAGCGTAGCCCTGACATTTCCAGTATTATCCAGGAGATCGTCAATCAGCCCGGCTGGTCGGGCGAGGCGATCGTGCTCATGTTTGGAGACAACCCGGCCAGTCCCTCCGAGGGAGCACGCGAAGCCGAGTCGTTTGACGGGAGCGCCAGTGGCGCACCCCTGCTCCACATCAGCTTCGAGTAGAATCGCGACAGATCATCGATAACCTATGGGCCTGTGTCTCGAATGACACAGGCCCTTTTCTCGTGAATCTTGATCCTCGTGCGGTGCACAGATACCCCCTGCGTTTGTCAACCGCCAATGGGACCGCAACAGCACCACTGATTACAGCATAAGGGCTCTGTGAAACCCTCGCAGAAGGAAGCGCAAACGACTCATTCTGTTCTCGCAGGTAATCAACCGCTTTGTAGAGTTCCTCGTCAATGCAATAGGCCAGACAAGTGACGAGCGGCAGCCTTTTGGTCTAGATGTTGGTCGTCGTGCAAAAATAACTCACCGGTTTTCCATCTCATCTCCACGCCATCTTCGTCCGTTCCTCAATCGCGAAATCCTCAACGTAGAACTGCTACGCTTCCGGTTTCGCTCAATCGATCACGAACGAATCTGCCGCAAATCTGAGCGTAAAACCAATGATTAATTTTTGCACAACTCCTTACTTCACCGCCGACGCCTCCTTTCCGAGGGTCGTCAGGTAGCGAAGCAGGTCCACCAACTCATCCTTTCGCAGTGGGTCGGTCAATCCCGGAGGCATCATGGAAATCGGGCTGACGTCCAATTCTTCGATCTGCTCCCCAGGAATTGAAATGATGGCCTCGGTCGCATCGCGAACCAGCACACCCGTATCCGACTTCCGTTGCAGCGTGCCGCTGACCACGGTTCCATCCTTCCGATTCACTACGACCGTTTCATAGCCCTGCTTGATGTCGGTGTTCGGATTCAACAGGGATTCAAGGATAACCTCGGGCGTCATATAGGTGCCAAGCGTTGTCAGGTCCGGCCCGAGTTTGCCTCCAACCCCCTCGACCCGGTGGCAGGCCGTGCAGGCCGTGGTTGGCCCTTGATAGATCTGCCTGCCGCGGGTTGCGTTTCCACTCACTCGCACCGACTCCAGCAGGGTGCGCCGCTGATCGGCGTTCATCTCCCGACTCACGGGCGACAGGGATCCTGCCCGGGTCAACGCCGAGACCAGGATCGAGAGGTCACGACCCGAAGATTGCGCCAGTCGGATTCCCTGTGCGGCGACGGTGGATTCCACCTTTGAATTGGCCAGGGCGCCGGCCAGCAGGCGGGCCCCGTCCTCGCGCTGAATAAAGGCGTTGAAGATCGGCGCGGCTTCTTCTGCCTGCGTCAGGGCCGTCAGGAGAGTCACCGCGCTTTCCACAGCTTCGGCTGCCTTCTGACCCGCCCAGGCAGCGATAGCCGCGATACGGATGGGGTGGGCATTCTCGGATCCCGCGAGACTTCCAAGCGTTCCGAAATCACCCTGGCGGGCCAATCCTTCGGCGGCGGCAAATCGTGTTTCCGAATCGATAGTCTCCTTCCCCGCCAATTCCGCCAATCGCGGGTTCGCCGACTCAATCTTCCAGCGCCCCGCCAGAACAATGGCCGCCACGCGGATGGCAGGCGTGTTGCTGTCCATCAGTGAACGGATGCTCTCGGCATTCGCAGGAATGGTCGGGTTGGCACGCGCGCCATTGACCAGTGCGGGCAGCAGTCCCGGTTCTTTTCGCGCCATGTCAACGGCAAGGGCCAGTTCGTCGGTTCCGCCGAATACGCCAATCACGCGCACAGCATTCTCAAGATTCGCCGATGCGATCCTGCCGCTACGAACCAGCGCTACCAACGGTTCCAGGGCCCGACGGTCCCCTGCGGCATTGAGGGCAAAACTCAGATGTTCGGAGTTCCCGCCAAAGATCGCCTGCCCGGACTGTAACGCGGGCAGCCACCGCGAGCGAAGTTCGCGCGCGGTCAGCCAGAGGGCATAGTCGAGGTTGGCGTCGAGGGGATGGCCCAGGGCGCGAAGCGCGATGTCTGCCGCCTCCAAGGTGTCCCGCTCCCGGAGTGTGTTTACCGCCTCCAGACGAACCCGCGGGTGTTCATCCTCAACGGCCCGCGCCAGGTATTGAAGCGCGCTGGGGTCGTCCTGGAATCCCAAGTTGACCATGCGCACAGCGGCCGCGCGGGAACGATGGTCGGGTGATTTCAGAACGGTCTCGAGCAATTGACGGTTGGGACTTCGCAGGGCGCCGTGTAGCCAGAGTGCCTCCAACCTATGATGCTCGAATTCCGGATCCGCCGGGTCGAGTCGCGCGACCCAATTGCGAAGTTTTTCCACGACGGCCGCGGCTCCCCACCGGGCCAGTTCGCGATTTGCCTGTAACCGGGTGAATTCCTCGGGGGACTTGAGATGATCGAGGAGCGCTTCCACGGGTGTGTCGCGGATGTTCGGTCGCTTGACAAACGGCCGGCCCTTGGCCGTCAGCCTCCAGATGCGGCCGTGGGACCGGTCACGAAGCGGATGATGAAAATCGACTTCTCCATGATCGATGATGGGATTGTACCAATCGACGATATAGATGGCGCCCTCGGGACCCATCTTGATGTCAACCGGGCGATAGGATCGATGACTCGAATGGAGAACGGTCTCGACCTCCTTGGCGCTGAAACCACTCCCGCTCTCGGTCAACTCGTACCGAACGGTGCGATTGGCGCGATAGTCATTGGCCAACAAACTCCCCTGCCATGCCTCGGGCATATGCCGTCCGGATACAAACTCCGCGGCGGTGTTTTTGGGTTTGCCGGGAATCAACCCTGGCAGAACGCGTCCGGCACCGACTGCCGTTTGGAACGCCGCACCTGGAAAGGCGTAATGTGGTCCGGAGCCTCCGGCCCCGTCGGTTCCAAATGCCTGGCCCCAGCGATCGAAGGCATGACCCCAGGGGTTGACCATCCCGCGCACAAAAACATCCAGCTGTTCCGTCTCGGGCCGGAAGCGCCAAATTCCACTTCCGTTCAATTGGCGGGTGCCATAGGGCGTTTCAACAAAGCTGTTGATGTAGATGGACTGCGTGAGAAAAAGGTCGCCCCAGGGTGCCCATCTCAAGCCGTGAATCATGTGGTGAACATCCGCATTGCCGAATCCCGAAAAGACCACGCGCCGATCGTCCGCAGAATCGTCACCATCACGATCCGCGAGAAAAAGCAACTCCGTCGTGCTGCACACATAGGCCCCGCCCTCCACCGGCATCACGGAATGCGGCACGAGCAGACCTTCGGCGAACACGGTCGACCAATCTGCCTGTCCATCGCCATCGCGATCCTCCAGGATCACGATCCGGTCGTTCGGCTCCCGTCCGGGCTTGATATGCGGATACGTTGAACTCGTGGATACCCAGGCGCGGCCGCGGGCATCCCAGTTGAGATTGATCGGGTTGTAAATCATGGGGTTGGCGGCAAACAAGTTGATCTGAAAGCCCTCCGCCACCGTGAAGGCCTTCAACTCCGCCTCCAGGTCCGGCGTTGGGATTTTAAGCGGCACCTCGTGGTCCGGATATTTCCGGGGCGGTTTCCACGGCTCGATCTGTTCCAGTTCATATCGATGCGACACGGGGACGCGCAGGCGGGCAATCAATTCCTCCTTTTCTTCCACCAGCCGATCGAATTCCTCCAGTTCATAGGCGAGGTGACCCATCTCATGCCGTCGGAACAGGAATATATACGCCTTGTTCATCGGTCGAATCCGGTATCGATGCAAACGGTTCTTCTCGATGATCGTCTGCCGAAGCGCCTCCGCCTGTTCGAAATCTGGTCCGCCCCCAACACGAACCCCGTCATCCCAGTTCTTTCCCGCCGCTTCGATGACATCGAGGCCGTCGATCTTCAAGCGATGAGGTTCCACCGCGCCCTTCACGAAAACCCTACCCGCCGAGGGATTCCGATGGAGCGCCGGGAGCGAATCGGACTGCAGATCGAACCGGACCCCGTGTTTTGTTTTCACCGGATCTCCGAAGGTCGCGCCGCGTAATTGGGTGAGCTCTCCCGTGTTTGAAAACTCTACGTCAAAACGCAAATACGTTGCCACTCCGAACGCGCGGGCCAGCAAGGTCGCCATCTGCCGATACCCCAGTTCACTCAGGTGAATCCCGTTCTCGGTCAATCGAACGCCCGCCTCCTCCGGCACGAGTTGACGATACAGATCCACGAATCCGTGCTGTCGTTCCCTCGCCAGTTCTCCGATGAAATCTGCTGTCCGCCGCAGGCGACGGTTTCGCTCGACGGGCGGCGGTTCCGACGGTGTCCGGCCCTCCTGGCGGGGCGGTGACAGCAAAA
Source organism: Planctomycetota bacterium (assembly GCA_022563885.1). Taxonomy (GTDB): domain Bacteria; phylum Planctomycetota; class Phycisphaerae; order Sedimentisphaerales; family Anaerobacaceae; genus JAIPFM01. The sequence continues at coordinate 14,010 of JADFMM010000058.1, forward strand.
TGATTTTCGCCCCGGTTTTCTCGAGTACGGTGATAAGGTTTTGATAACCGACGGTGAATCTCTCGAAGGCTTCCGCGTCGACTGCAAACGCGGTCGCCGTTCCGTAGCCAATGATCAAGGTGGTTGGTTCTTCGTCTTCAACCTGCTTCATCAGGACGTCGTACCCGAACCCCTCCTGGCGTTCGGGCGGTACCCAGGACCGCGTGTTGTACGCGGACCCGAATTCCGACCGTGCCGTTCCGTATACGTCATCCCCGGGCCAGCCCAGGTTGCGAAAGGTGATATCGTGATGCGGCCATCGTATGGTCACAGCCGTCTCCAGGAAACCGTGATGGGCCATTCGCGAAATCAGCGTACTCCCGATAAAGACCACTCGGTTGCGAACGAGGGGCGTCGGGTTGGTAGCGTCGTTGCCTGGTTGTTTCACGCGCGGAACCGTTAGAACCTGAATCGCCGCGGGTTCGCTGAACAGCCCCGGGCCTTCATCGCCATGGCGCACCCGGACTTTCCACCAGACCTCGGATCCGGGTGCGAAGGCCCGGCCGCGATAAAGTACGCCGGACGACGTTCCTTGGTTCCGCCATCCGGTATCCCAGAGATCTCCCACCTCGGCATCGAGTTTGCGAAGATCACTGGCGACAAGGATCTGGAAACGTAAAGCCTTCGCATCGTCGTTGGAACTCGTCCACTCGAAGGCCACGTCGTCAAGCTCTAGTCCCAGCGCATTCGCCACTGGAACCGTTTGCAGGTCGTGCGGGACCTCTGCTGGGTTGGCGACACCCATCGACACCAATGCGGCGACCAGGAGCAGAATCATCGTCTTGGACCTTTCCATACGCGCATCTCCAAACAAAGAATGATTTGAAACGAATAAGAGATTTCATGCAACAAATGAGTGACAGCAAATAGGGCGAGCGGGTAGACTTATCCGTTCCGTCAATTAAGGGACCGGCAAGAAATAACTTGGACTTTTGAATGCCCAATTGCACCCCATCTTTGATCGCTTCTCAATCGCGAAATCCGCGACGTAGAATATCTATGCCTGTGGTTCCGCTCAATCGGGCGCGACCCAATATGGGGCACACTTGGACCCCAAATTGTCCAACTTATTTCTTGCCGATCCCTAACACTCATTTGGAGGAGCACTCCTGAGTAAGTCGTACCATCAGCGTACCGTAGAAGAGCGTATCGAAATGTATCCCATGAGGAAAGAAGGAAAAAAAGTCCAGAGAACTGCTAAGGAGTTGTGCAAAAATAAAACACTGGTTTTACGCTCAGATTTACGTCAGATTCGTTCGTGATCGATTGAGCGAAACCGGAAGCGTAGCAGTTCTACGTTGAGGATTTTGCGATTGAGGAACGGACGAAGATGGCGTGAAGATGAGATGGAAAACCGGTAAGTTATTTTTGCACGACGACTAAGCCCTCGGGCGAAATCGATCACCCATTGACCGGGTCATCCCATAGGCCCTGAGCAGATTCATTCGACACTCTGGGAAGATAAACGTCCCGCCCGTATACTGTATGAGGATCTGGGAATCCCTTATTCCTGCTGTATCACGGAGTTTGTGCGTTTTGTGACCCTACGGGCCCACCAATGGGCACGAGAAGGGCGCCACCTGTCATTCAGACACATGACCATCGATGGGAGAAACACCAGCATGATGAACACGATTCGAAACAACTGCATATGGTTTACGTTCTTTCTTCTCCTCAGTTCCACTGCCAAAGCAGAGGTTGACCAGACCGTGCGTGTTTTCATCTTCGCCGGTCAGTCGAACATGGTGGGTTCCGATTCCAAAGTGAACGACATCAAACGCTTCCCGCCGTTCGCCGGACTGGAGAACGCCCAGACTGGCGTGAAATTCTCCTACTGCATTGGTCGCGAGAAGAAGATGAAGTCGGACGGTTGGGTGGACCTGCAGCCGGTCAACAACCTCGTCGGCCCGGAACTGAGTTTTGCCCGCAAGGTCTCTCAACACATCGAGGCGCCCATAGCCATCATCAAGTGCGCCGCCGGCGGCACTCATCTGGGAGGTGACTGGAATCCCGATAACCCTGAGGGCTTCAAAATGTACCCGCTGGCACTGGACCTGATCAGATCGTCCCTCGCGGAACTCGACAGGGTGAATATTCCATATCGCATCGAAGGGTTCATGTGGCATCAGGGTGAAAACGATATGTTCAATGAAGCGTACATGGCCAGTTATGGCAAGAATCTGGCGAATTTTCTGGCCAAATGGCGCCGGGACCTGAAGGCTTCCGATTTAAAGTTCTTCATTGGAGAACTCTGCACCAAGACCATTTGGGGCATGGACCTTCGTGCGCGAATGTATGCCATCAGCCAAGGCCAGCGAGCCGTCACGGAAGCCGACCGTCTCGCGGAGTACATCCCCACGGCCCACATTGGCGTCGAAATCGGCGGTGGCGTAGGATTGCATTATCACTACGGAACGTTGGGGCAACTGGAGCACGGTGTAAACTATGCCGATGCCTATTTGCGAACAATTGGAAAGAGGTGGCAAAGCCCTCGGCCGCTCGAGAATTGGCCGTACAGCAAAGGCAGCAAGATCAAGCTTTTCGTCCTCGCCGGCCATCGCAACATGGAGGGCGAGCGTGCCTTCGTTCAGGAACTCAAGCGCTTCAAAAGCGAACTGCTCAAGGACAATACGAAGATTGCCTATAAGTACAGCATCGGCGGCGGCTACAAGGTCTCTGATGGTTGGGAACCGCTGGGCCCCGCCGGTTACTATGGTACGTTCGGGCCGGAACTCAGCTTCGGAAACGTGCTGCACGGCGAACTTTCCGGCAATCTTGCGATTGCCAAGTTCACACACAGCGGTTCGCAGATGAATGACTGGACCCCGGAAGGAAGCCTGGCCAGGACTCGCCACATCTATCCTAAATTCATTGCATTTGTCAAAGCCTCGATCGAGGAGCTGCAGGACAAAGGCCATGAGGTGGAACTGGCTGGCGTGTTCTATCATGTGGGTGAAAACGAGATGGCGATGCCGTCGTACAGAAAGAACGTGGCCAAATGGCTGCACGCCACAATCGCGCAGAGCCGCCAGGACCTGGCTTTGCCCTCGCTCAAATGGTACGTTAGCCAGCAGTTACCTACCGATGACAAGCGCGTGAATGCCATCGATGTCACTAGCGCATTGGAGAAACTCGCCGCGGCCGACGGGAATCTCATTCACATCAAAGCCTTCGGGCTTCCCAAGCAAGAGAAGAAGCTCGTCATCGACACCGCCGGCATCATTCGTTTGGGCGAATTGGCCGCTGAGGCCTATCTCAAGCGGCAATAGGGATCGGCATGACGGCATTGAAGTTGTCGCGGGACGGCTTCAAATCTTCCTGGCGGTCGGTGCTGATGGTGAGTCCGGCCTCCTCAAAATCCTTTACCTTGGGCACAGACGAATCCAGCGGCGATTCCAAGGATGGATTGCTTCATGGGGTTGACCCGATATTTCCCGAATGATCTCATAAAGCCTCTCGGGGAGGGTCTGTTACCGGTTTTTGGTGTTGGCCGTGAATTCACGGCGTAAGGAGCTCCTACCCATGCAGAGAACCCGTTGCAGGGCATCTAGTCTAGCATGGAGCAGCCAGCAACCGCAAAATTCGCTTGATTCGGCTTGCCCATAGCTTATACTGGGCATTATCGGAAAAGCGCGATCTGGCTTCCCCTCGGGTCTGAGCCTCGGGGTCTGAGCCTCGGGGTCGAAGACGCGCGGCGCGACTATTCGCCTAGCTGCATCCGGCTGCATCGACGATAGAACCAACATCGCCTGCTTCGCCGTCTCTGCCAGGCACGAAAAGTGCCCCGCTCTCACCCTCGACAAGCTCGGGGCAGGCGGGCCAGCGACGGGGTTTTCAGAAAGAGTCTAGAGTTCCGAGACCGGTAAATCGATACTGGCCCTGTTTGGAATACGCCGAGGGGCCGCAATAGAACCTGTGAGCCATAGGAGCCATGCCGATGTATTCGAAGCCGAAAATAAGTATGGGTTTTACTCTGATTGAACTCTTGGTGGTCATCGCCATCATCGGCGTCTTGATGGCGATACTCATGCCGGCTCTACAAATGGTGCGTAAGCAGGCCTGGGGCATCACATGCCAGGCCAATCTGCGCTCGATCGGCTTCGCCTGCAATTTCTTTGCCCAGGATAACGACTACAAGATCCCGCGCGGCAGTGATCTCGGAAGCCGATCCCCCAACGGGGTGACCTCACGCTGGCACAATGTCCTGCTGGATTATCTGGAAAAGAAGCCTGACGATGCAGACTACCGCAATGTCAAGGTCTACAACTGTCCGGCCTATCCCGACAAGGACCAGACCGTCTGCTTTGTGATCAACTCCTTCGATCCCGACCCTGCCGTGGAGCGGGATACGCCTGAGTTGACCCGCATTGATATGCTACGCGATCGGGCCGCAACGGTCTATCTGGCGGACAATCAAGACGGCTCCTGGCGGCCCATCATTATGGAAGAGAGGGGCCCGGGCTGGGGCACGGCCGATGTGTTCCGTGCCCAATATCTGCCCGGCTATGTCATCCGGCAGGCGGGACTGGTGGGGGCCGGCTGGTCACAGCAGAGGGATCTCAACTACAACGGCACCAGGGTGGCCCATGCTCGACACCGCCAGGGTCACAATGCCCTGTTCTTCGACTGGCATGTCGGTTATGTGCCGGCGGAAGAGAGCGTTGCGGCAATCTGGCGCCCTAAACTGAGGTAGCCGAGCCGGAGGCTTGCTTCAGCTCTTTTCACGAATCATCTCGGGAAAAGAGAACTTGTCAAGGCTCCGAAGGATTTTTCGGAGTCGTCATGGGCAGACATGAAGAGTCTTAAGTAGAGTTACAAGAGGAGGCATCACAGTGATGGAATCGATTTTGACTTCGGTTTCCCTTAGAGGGTGTTTTAAAAGATGCTCTGGCTTCGCCCGGCTGCAAAGCCCCATGGCTTTGTCGGCCTGCATCGACGATAGAACCAACATCGCCTGCTTCGGCCTTCGCACCCCGGGGCTTTTCGCTCGGGCTCGAGCCGACGATCCTCTTTTAAAACACCCTCTTAGATATCTGCAGGTGACCTCCGGCAAAGCGCTAGAATCTGTCGATTTCCGCAATGAAACGTAACCGAGTATCTACAAACGAAGAAGGAGTGATGTTATGGAAAAGCAAATGACTCAGAAAAAACGAAGTTCATTGAAGGTGCTGGCAGTGTTGGTGTTGGCGGTGTCAGCGTCCCTGTGCTCGGCGACGGTCGGGCCGATCGACAGTATCACAACGGATAATCCCCCCGGGAGCCCGCCCTACAACCTCCTGAGTATTACCGTAGGCAACTACACCGTCAACGTGGACCAACTCGGATCAGGGACTACCACGACGACGCTGAATCCGCTGGGCGGCGCCCTTGATGGTACACTTGACGACTTGGAGATCGGCCTGCAGTACAATGGAGGGGAAACTACGGGTGCGTTTACGGTGCACATGTTTGGCGGTAAGGTGTGGAAAGATTCCAACGGTGACAATCCCGACTTCTTTATCTTTGAAGGCGGCGATGGCGATAACGCCAGTATCACCGCGATATTGCCGGGCGGTCAGGTGGGTCAGACCATTACACTCCCAGAGACTTGGGGCGAAACCGGGTACGTCTCCAGCCTCAACGGCCAAAACATCGTGGCGATATCCTTCGCGATCACCGATCTGCTGGACGCCGCCGGCAATCCGCTGACCAACAACAGCGTCATAGAGGGGCTTGCCATCACCGACCGTAGCGGCCTGGACCCCGCAGACGTGTGTGCGGTGATGCCGCCCTTAACCTTGGCTCAAGATCCCATCCCTGCAAACGAATCTACGGATGTGGATAGGGATGTGATCCTTGGCTGGCAGCCGTCTGAAACCGCGAACACACATAATGTCTACTTCGGAACCGTTTGGGAGGATGTCAACGCGGCCAGCACAACCAATCCGCTGGATGTGCTGGTCAGTCAGGGCCAGGACACCACGAATTGGGATCCTGGACGTCTTGAGTTCGACCAGACGTATTACTGGCGGGTGGATGAAGTCAACGGCGCCCCGGACTTCACTCTCTTCAAAGGAGAAGTCTGGAGCTTCACGGCAGAGCCCTTCTCTGTCCCGATCAGTAACATCACGGCCACGGCCTCCAGCTCGTTCGGCGCTTCCGGGCCTGAGAAGACCATCGACGGCTCTGGTCTGGCGGACGATGTGCATGGGGTTGCCGCGTCCGACATGTGGATCAGCGGGGCCATCCCGGCCACGATCGAGTACGCCTTCGACCGAGCCTACAAGCTGCATGAGCTTTGGGTCTGGAACTCGAATCAGATCATCGAGGCCTTCGTGGGATTCGGCGGCAAGGACGTTGTCATCGAATACTCTGTAGATGGCGAGAACTGGACCGTTCTCGAAGGCGTCGGGCCGCTGGCCCAGGCGCCGGGCACTGACGACTATGTGCACAACAACACCATTGCTTTCGGTGGTGCCATGGCCCGGCATGTGCGAGTGACCATCAACAGCGTACAGGGTATCGCGCCCCAGGCCAGCCTGAGTGAGGTACGGTTTTACTACATTCCCGTCAACGCACGGGAACCGCAACCGGCTTCCGGCTCGGTCGATGTGCCTCCGACCACCCACTTGAGCTGGCGGGCGGGTCGCGAGGCTGCCTCGCACGATGTGCATCTGGGTACCGACGCCACGGATCTACCCCTGGTCGGGAACGTCACACAGAGCAGTTTTGATACAGAGTCGCTGGACCTGCAATTGAGTGAAACCTATTCCTGGCAGATCCGCGAAGTCAACGAGGCCGAAACGCCTGCTACCTGGGCAGGAGACCTCTGGAGCTTTACGATTACTGATGCCATCGTCGTCGATGACATGGAGAGCTACAGGGACGAGGAATTCCTGGAGATTTGGGCCACCTGGATCGATGGATTCGATGATCCGGCCAATGGCTCCCTGGTGGGCGGCGTACCAGGGGTCCCGGAGACCGGCATAGTCAATGGGGGCAGTCAATCCCTGCCCATCCTCTATGACAATACTGTTGCAGCCCAATCCGAAGCCACGCGCACGTTTGAGGCGCCCATGGATTGGAGCATCGGCGGTGCGCAGACCTTGGTACTGTTCTTCTATGGTACTCCGGGCAATTCCGGTCAGCTCTATCTAAAGGTTAACGGTTCCAAAGTAGTCTATGACGGCGATGCGAGTGCCATCTCCACGCCCCTCTGGACCCAGTGGAACATTGACTTTGCCTCGGTCGGGGCGAACGGGCAGGCTGTCAGGACTCTGACGATCGGTATTGAGGGTGGTTCAGGTACCCTATTCATCGACGACATTCTCCTGTATCGGGTGGCACCTGAGGTTCCTGAACAGATTCTGCTCGAAGCTGAAGCCGCCGACACCCTGGGAGCACGCTGGACTGTTACTGATGATCCCACCGCCTCGGCCGGACGCTACTTGGGCTCGGAGGATGGTGACGGCGATGACAATACCGATCCACCGGGGGCAGAGTGGCTCGCCACATACAAATTCACGGTCAACGGCGGTACCTACACGGTTTCGGCCCGCATCATCACCGTGCCCGGCAACTCATTCTGGTTCCGGATCTCGGACGCCACATCGCCTCAGATCACACGCCCGGACGGGTGGATCAATACGAATCCTATGGATAACGGTAATGCGTGGCATTGGGATGAGAACGTGATTGAGTTCACGTTATCCGCAGGAGAACACACCCTGGAGATCGCCAAGCGTGAAGACGGCACATTGCTGGATGCTATCCTGTTCACGAATGAGGTAAACTAAACCGTGTTGTCGGCTGCGTGTATAGGATGGCCGGCAGCGTCAGATCGAGTTGTTGTTTTGTACTATTCAGGGCCTGTACCGAATTTATCGGTACAGGCCTTTTTCTATGATGACACAATTCATGCTTGATTCCTCAAGGTAATTTTGGTATGGGCATGGATGTTGCAGGGAGAAAACACGTTTTTTTCGTGTGTAAACGGGAAATCTCAGTCTATTTATTGGATTAAAAGGAGGAAACAAAACATGAACGTGCAGCGTAGGATTGCCCTTTTATCTGTGATGATTGTGATGGGTGCAGTGTTGGGAAGAGCACAAATCCCGTCATGGGAATCAGCTAATCCAATAGTTCCCATTCCCGATCCTCCCCTTGGTATTGGTGCCACGGAAAAGTATAAGACGCTGACCGAATTCCCTGATGCGCCTACACCTGAAAGAGTGCGCCTCGGTCGCTGGCTTTTTTTCGACAAGCGACTATCGGCCGACAACACCATTTCCTGCGCTAGCTGTCATCAACCAAAGAGTGCCTTTTCCGAAAACACTCCGGTTTCTACGGGTATCGGGGGGCAAAAGGGCAATCGCAAAGCCCCGTCATTTCTTAATCAGGCATGGACCGCCACTCCACATTTTTTCTGGGATGGTCGCGCAGCGTCACTGGAAGAGCAGGCGGGAGGGCCCATGGTCAATCCGATCGAGATGGGCAACGAAAATCACGATGTTGTGGTCCAGAAGCTCAGCGATATTAGGGGCTATGCAAAGCATTTCAAGGAGGCTTTCGGGACCGAGGAGATTTCGATCGAGCGGGTCACCAAGGCAATCGCTGACTATGAGCGCACCCGCATGAGCGGGAACTCGCCCTGGGACAAGTGGCGCAAGGGGGGGGATAGGAATGCTGTTTCCCAGGAGGTTAAGAAGGGTCACGAATTGTTTTTCGGTAATGCCTTTTGCAACAATTGCCACCTTGGTCAGAACTTTAACGATGGCAAGTTCCACAACCTTGGAATTGGTTGGGACCCCGAGGCCAAGAAATTTGCCGATGAGGGCCGCTACCAAGTCACAAAGATGGATGCGGACAGGGGTGCGTTCAAGACGCCTTCGCTTCGAGATGTCAGCAAGCATGCGCCCTACATGCACGACGGCTCGATAAAGACGCTGCGCGAGGTGGTGGAACTCTACATTAAGGGAGGCAATCGGAATCCTCATCTTGATCGCCAAATTGATCACCGCTTCGCAGAGCAATTGGATCTGAGCGAGAACGAAATCACGGCTCTGGTGAAATTCATGGAGGCACTCGACGGAGAGGGCTACCAAGACACCGAACCGACTGCTTTCCCTCAGTAAATGCTCTTAAGCCGTAAACAACTTCTTCACGACATCGCCCGTATTAATCGTAGGCCGCTCGAGGCGCCCGCCGACTTTGAAATCAAGCTTCATATGATCCAACCCCATGGCGTGCAAAATGGAAGCGTGCAGATCGTGTACGTGGGCCTTTTCCGTCACGGCCCACAACCCCAGTTCATCCGTCGAGCCGATGACCTGTCCGCCCTTCACCCCGCCTCCGGCCATCCACATGGTAAATCCGAAGGGATTATGATCGCGGCCGTTCCCCTTTTCGCTCATTGGTGTCCGGCCAAATTCACCCCCCCAAACCACCAGCGTGTCGGCCAGCAAGCCCCGCTGCTTCAGATCGCTTAACAAACCCGCGACGGGCAGGTCCATGGCCTCACACATCTCCCCCGCCTGCTTCTCGTGGTTTGAATGGGAGTCCCACTTGTTCCCGGCCCCGCTATAAATCTGGACAAACCGGACCCCACGCTCCACCAGCCGGCGGGCCAACAGGCACTGCCGGCCGAAGGGCTCGGTGATGTCCCGATCCATCCCATACATCGCTTTGGTCGCCTCACTCTCTCCCGAAATGTCCACGGCCTCCGGCGCGTCGGCCTGCATCCGGTACGCCAGTTCATAGGACGCGATACGCGCTTCAAGCTCGTCCTCAGATCCATGCGCCTGCGCATGTCGGCGATTCATGCTGCCCAGAAGATCAATTTTCATCTGCTGACGCGCATCGCTCACCCCCGCGGGCGGATCCAGATTCGGGATCGGCACCGGCCCGTTTTGAAACAGCGTCCCCTGGTAAGTCGCGGGCATGAACCCCGTGCCCCAGTTCCTCACACCGCCATGCGGCATGCTTTTGCTGTCGAGCAACACCACAAACCCGGGCAGATTCTCATTCACCGTCCCCAGACCGTACATCGACCAGGCGCCCAACGAGGGTCGGCCCCCCAGCGTCGATCCCGTATTCATCTGGCACACGGACCCCACATGGTTTAATCCGTCCGCCCAACACGAACGGATCACCGCAAGATCATCCACATGCCGGGCGATGTTCGGGCACCAGTCCGAGACCCATAGCCCGCTTTCGCCATGCTGTTTCCACTTTCTTGGCGACCCCAGCAAGGGCGAGCCCTGCTCTCCCATCGCCGTCACCGGCTCCTTAAAACTGCTGGGCAGCTTCTGACCCGCCAACTCGTTCAATAACGGCTTCGGATCGAACATGTCAATGTGGCTGGGCCCCCCCTGTAAGAACAGGAAGATGACACTCTTCGCCGTCGCCTTATGATGGCCCGCTTTTGCACGTAGCGGATTCATCCGCGTCGCCGCCGTCGCCTCTTGGCCCAGCAACCCCGCCAACGCCACACTCCCAAACCCGGCCCCGGCACGCATCAGAAAATCACGGCGCGACACGGCGCACTCGTGGTGGGCCGTATTGCCCGTTATGCTCCGATCGTTTCCGTTCATGGCGATATCCTTAACTCAGTTGATGTAAATAAACTCATTGGTGTTCAACAAGACATGGCAGACATCCACCCACGCACTCCGCAGCGATTTCTTTTGCGATCCAGCCGCCTCTAGTAAGGCGCGGACTTCCACGATATCTTGATCCGCCGGCATGCGCCCCAGCGCCATGCGAAACGCCCTTGCGATGCGCTGCTCAACACCCGCCTTTTCGTCGCTTAGCACCAGGGCGGCGAATCGCTCAGCACGCGAAACTGTCCACTCCCCGTTGAGCAACGCCAAGGCCTGAATCGGCGTTGTCGTGACGTCACGCATCGCGCAACTGTTATGCAGATCAGGCGTATCAAACGCATTCATCATCGTATTGCGCTTATTGCGCTTGTTCAGAACATAAATCGAACGGCGCGCCGATTTCTCCTCGGCCACGGCGGGCCCGCCCATCTCAAATTCGAGTTCACCACTCACAAACAGGATCGAGTCACGGAGCTGCTCCGCACCCATCCGGCGCCCGCGCATCCGCCACCACAGGTCGTTCTCCGCATCCATCGCCTCCGCGGCCTCGGCATCCTCGCGCACCGAATCTTGACGATACACCGCCGATGTCATCATCAGGCGATGCATGGCCTTTAGGCTCCACCCCTCTTCCACAAATTTCCGCGACAACCAGTCCAGCAACTCCGGGTGCGTCGGCAGCTTCCCCAGTCTGCCGAAATCATTGCTCGAAGCCACGATCCCTCTGCCAAAATGCCATTGCCACAGGCGATTGACGATCACACGCACGCTCAAGGGGTTCTCGCCATCCGTCAGCCAAAGCGCCAGCGCCGCCCGCCGCCCCGTCGTCGCGGCATTGTTCGCAATCTTATCGATCTTCGCATCTCCGCGCGCCAGAATCGAAAGATACGCCGGCTTCACAAGCTGATGGCCCTCGGCACCGCCTACATACGCCAGCGGCGCGACACCCCCCACGTCCCGCACCGCCGCGACCCGTTCCAGTTCCCGGGGCTTGTATTCCTTATACGACGCGAGTTTCTGCTCTAATTCCTTCCAACGCTTCTTCCCGTCCCCTTTGATGCCGTTCTTGTACCCATTCTTCGTGCGGTGAATGATCATCTTCAGCCCGAAGCGCGCCAGTTGCTCCTCGTAGGGCGTGCGGTCCGTCTTGTCCAAAATCTCATGCATATAAGGAGGGAGCTTTCCCCGGGCCAGCGCCCATTGGGTCTCCCAAGATTTGGCCTTGACGACATCCATCTCGCTACGGATCCCGTCCGTCATGGCCTCCCAGGCAGCAGTCTGCTCGAGGTAGGCGTCCCTCATTTTCTCATCGCCCAAACGAATATCGTCCCAGGGCGAGATGGCCGCAAAAAACGCGCGAAAAGCGTAATAGTCTCTCTGGGTAATCGGGTCGAACTTGTGGTCATGACAACGGGCGCACTTCATGCTCAGGCCCAAAAACGCATCCCCCGAAACATCCGCGATGTCATCCAGCGTCGCTTCCCAATGCCGGCCCATGTCCGGCTGGTTGTCTTCGTAAGGCCATAAGCGCAGATAGCCCGTCGCCTTTTTGGCGTCGTCGTCTCCAGGATACAGCTCGTCACCCGCTAATTGTTCCCTGACGAATCGTGCATAGGGTTTGTCCCTGTTAAACGATTCAATCACGTAATCACGATAGCGCCAGGCATTGGGCCTCAACACATCCGACTTGAAACCGTCCGTGTCCGCATAGCGCACCAGATCCAGCCAATGCCGCGCGTAATGCTCGCCGTATCTCGGCGAATCCAAGAGGCGATCGATGAGCTTTTCGTAGGCGTCCGGAGCGGGGTCTTTAATAAAATCGTCGATCTGTTGCGGCGTGGGAGGCATGCCCAGCAGATCCAGCGTGGCGCGTCGGATGAGTGTGCGGCGGCCCGCCTCGGGCGTGGGGGTGATGGCCTTCGCTTCGAGACGCGCGAGGATGAAGGCGTCGATGGGGTTGCGGACCCACTGTCCATCCCGCACCTCGGGGACCGCAGGCTGGGCGATGGGCTCAAAAAACCAGTAGGCCTCGTCCTCATTCGGGAATTCTTCCGAGGAGGAAGCCAGCAACAATAAGCCACTGGACAAAACAACCGCCCCACCCATCAAGATTCGCTTAAGGTCAAGTCGTGACATTCTTGTCCTCCCTACAAAGACCTTTGCCACCTGCGTTTCCTGGTGCCGCGCGCCGTCGCAGGACGGGATCGGCATTGCCAGACCTTCATTCAGTCCTTCCGGGCCGGAGGGGCCGTTTCGCGCACACCCTCTAGTCCACGGCCGTCATTCCAGAAGGGCTTTACGATTATAAGTAAAAGGATTCGAGATATCAACACCGATATTGTCTACGTATAACCCCGTAGGACGCATAAGTGCATATTTGAGTTTTTTGCGTAAAAGTTGTACACTCAAGTTTACACCTAATACACATCAAGAAATTGTGAAGGCCCAGAAGGACGTTTTAGGAGGCGTTATGGGCAAACGTGTGTGATCCTGATTGCTCTGCCCTTGAATCCAATTCTGGGAAAAATTGTTTCCACGTATCTACAGTTGAAGAAGGAGTGATGTTATGAAAAGGCAAATGACTGAGAGACTACGAAGTTCATTGAAGCTGCTGGCAGTGTCGGTGTCGGTGTTGGCGGTGTCGGCGTCCCTGTGCTCGGCGACGATCGGGCCGGTCGACAGCGTCGCAACGGATAATCCTCCTGGGAGCCCACCCTACAACATCCTGAGTATTACCGTGGGTAACTACACAGTCAATGTGGACCAACTCGGAACAGGGACTTCCACCACGACGCTGGATCCTATTGGCGGAACCTTGCTGCCGGTCATTGACGATTTCGAACTCAGTCTGACTTATATTGCAGGGGAGACTACGGATGCCTTTACGGTTCACATGTTCGGCGGCAAGTTGTGGAAGAATTCCAATGGTGACAATCCCGATTTCTTCGTCTTTGAAGCCGGCGGTAACGACAGTCCCGATTTAGCCGCGATCCTACCCGGCGGTGTGATCGGTCAAACGGTCACAGTTAGCAGTGGTCTGTGGGGTGGCATGGGTGCCGGGTATAACGGCACCAACGGCCAAGAAATCTTCGGGGTGTCCTTCGCGATTACCGACCTGCTCGACGCCAGCGGCGTTCCGCTGACCAACAGCAGTGTCATTGAGGGGCTTGCGATCCCCAGCCGTAACGGCCTGGACCCCGGGGCCTGGTTTGCGGTGATGCCGCCCTTAACCTTGGCTCAAGATCCCATCCCTGCAAACGAATCTACGGATGTGGATAGGGATGTGATCCTTGGCTGGCAGCCGTCTGAAACCGCGAACACACATAATGTCTACTTC
>JADFMM010000059.1 GCA_022563885.1 Planctomycetota bacterium
GGAACCTTGGGCAGGAAAAACACAGGCTGATTCTTGAGATAGAGGAGACCGAGGTGCGCATCAATCAGATGCGGATCGAAGCCATGGAGCATGAGGCCCTGGCCAAGCGCCTGCAGGCGGAGGCCGCCAAGCTTGAACTCCAGATGCGCAGAGAGATCCAGGGACGTAAGCGACAACTCGAGTTGGCTGCGGCCGAGGTCGAAGTGCATGGGCTCTTGAAGGAGGCCGAACGTCTTGAGAAGCGCGGGCACCATGACAAGGCTCATGAATTGCGCGCCAAGGCGGAAGGCATGGCGAAAATGGTACATGCCCGAAGAGCCGGAGAAGAAGGGGGAGAAGAACGGGACTTACACCAGCGAGAACGCGAAATCGATGAACTCAGGGAACGATCTGAGATGGCCGAACGAGAGGGCCGCTTCGAGGAAGCAAAGCAGCTATGGGAACGCGCATATCGGCTCGCCGAAGAACTCCATCGCCATCACGAACCGCACGAGCGACATGGACACATGGACCGAATGCACGGGCGCATGCGGGAATTGGGACGCGCGATGGAGGAGGCAGAACGAGAGGGCCGTGACAGAGCGGTTGATGAACTCCGCGAGGAAGCGGAAGCGCTGGAACGGGAAATGCACGAGCATGGACGTGCTACGGAACACGAACACTTGGAGCGAGAGATCCATAGGCTCCATCAGGGTGCCGAGCGGGCCGAAGAGCGGGGCAGAGGCGATGAGGCGGATAGGCTCCGTCGAGAGGCCAGAGAAGCAGAGCGGCATCTCGAGGAAATCGCCGGAGAGCATCGTGAAGGGCGAGAGGAGGAGGAAGAGCATGAGGACGAATCGCTCCGGCATGAATTGGACGAGCTGCGCGAGCAGATGGCGGACATGCGGAGGCTGATCGAGGATCTTATGGAGGACTTGAGATAGCGTAGGTTCATGAAGTGCAGACAATACAGCCCGGTCTCCGGCCGCAATCAAAAAAATGCCGCGCGCCCACTCGTTTCACTCGTTCAAGCCGCGAAGACGCAAAGATTTCAAACACAGTTTTTTCTTGGCGGCTTTGCGCCTTTAGTAAGCGCAGCGAACGGGCGCGAGATAATAGGACGCTGAAGCTGAGACATTGCGTTTGAAAGGTCATAAATCTTGTATGCCGTAAAAACACACGTGTGCATCTTCCTGCTTGGCGTGCTTTTGGCACTGTGCGTGATACCCCTAGGGGCCGCGGACAAAAAGCAGGTCGTCCTGATCGCCGGCATCAAGAGCCATGGCCCGCAAGGGAACCGGATTCACGACTACCCCTGGTCGGTGCGCTTGCTGAAGACGATGCTCGAGAATTCGAATGTCCGAGAGCAGGTGGAGGTGGTGACATTCTTCGATGGTTGGCCGATGGAGACGGCTGCTCTGGAGGCGGCCGACACCATCATGATCATTGCAGACGGCCGGGATGGTGAAAACGGGCGGGAGGCGCCCCATCTGGCCTCGGCCGAACGCGTTCAGTTCGTCGATCGGCTGATGAAGCGGGGCTGCGGCATGGTTGCCTTTCATTTCTCGACCTTTGCCCCGGATAGTCTGTCAGCGCCAGTGCTTGATTGGTATGGCGGGTACTTCGACTGGGAAACGGAGGGTGAGCGCGAGTGGTATTCCGATATCACCACGATGGAGGCCGAGGTGGCTCCCGCGACGCCGGGGCATGCCGTGCTGGCGGGTGTCTCGTCCTTCACGATGCGGGAGGAGTTCTATTTCGACATCCGCTTTCGTCCCGACGATCCCCATTGGAAACCGATTTGGAGCGTGGCGTCCCTAGCCGCGACGAAACCGAAGGGCCGGGTGGTCGCCTGGGCAGTCGAGCGCGCGGACGGCGGCCGTGGTTTTGCGACCACCTGCGGTCACTTCTATGACAACTGGCAACATGCCGGTTTTCGCAGGACCCTCCTCAACGCCATCGCCTGGACGGCGAAGGTGGACATCCCCGAGAACGGCGTTGAGGCCGAGTTTTTCGACCGCGACGAGATCCAGGCGCATCTGGCGGGCGGAAAGGTCATCACCGTAGAGAGCGTTGAAACCGCGGACGACACGGTTTATGCGGATGCGCCCTATTGGTACAAACCCGGCCATCCCTTGGACCCCGCCGAGGCCGCCAGCATCCAGACCCTACCGGGATTCAAGGCGGAACGTATTCTGACGGTGCCGGAGGAGTTTGGCTCTTGGACGGCGTTGACGGTGGATTCTAAGGGCCGGTTGATTGCGGCGGCGCAGCACAGGCCGGGTCTGTACCGAGTGACACCACCGCCGATCGGTGATCATACCGCCGAGACCAAGGTCGAAAAGCTAAAGGGTGTCGCCACCCAAATGGGTTGGTCACATGGCCTGCTCTACGCCTTCGACAGCCTCTATGTCACCGTGGCCGAGGAAAATGAGACGACAAAGACAGGCGTGTATCGTCTTCGCGACACGGATGGTGACGATCAGTTTGACCAATCGCGCTTGCTGCTGGAATTGGATGCGTCGGGCGAACACGGTCCCCACAACATCGTCGTCGGGCCGGACCACAACTCCCTCTACCTGATCTGCGGCAACGGCACCCAGCTTCCGGACGTGGTCGAGAGACGCCGACCCGTCGCAACAGCGGGCATCGACCATCTGATGCCACCGGGCTTCGACAGCTCCCATCACACCGTCGGTGGTTGGGTCATTCGCTTCGGCCCCGATGGCGGCGATTGGGAACTGATCAGCAGTGGCTTGAGAAATAGTTTCGATCTGGCCTTCAACCGCGCCGGAGACCTCTTCACCTTTGACTCGGACATGGAATGGGACCTGGGGATGCCCTGGTACCGTCCCACTAGGATTTGTCACCTGGTGAGCGGGGCAGAGTTTGGCTGGCGGGGGGGTGCCGCCAAGTGGCCCGAGCACTACGAGGACAGCGTCGGGCCCGTGGTAAACATCGGACCCTCGTCGCCGACGGGCGTCAAGTTTGGCTATGGCGCGAGATTCCCGGCCAGGTACCAGAACGCCCTGTATGCCTGCGACTGGACCTTTGCTACGATCCATGCGGTCCACCTGCAGCCCCATGGCGCAAGCTACCGGGCAGAGGTGGAAGAATTTGTGGGCGGTAGCGGTCTCCCCGTGACCAATATGACCATTGGTCAGGACGGCGCACTCTATTTCGCAGTGGGCGGTCGGCGACTCGGTTCGGCCATTTACCGTGTCTATTACACCGGCAGTGAAGCTACGGCACGGGTGCATTCCGATCCCGAGGTCCCGGCTGATGTTCAAGCGCTTCATGCCCTGCGAAAGAAGCTGGAATCCCTGCACGGTCGCCCTGACCTCGAGGCCCTCGACGCCGCCTGGCCAGCCATGGGCCATCCGGATCGCGCCATCCGCTTCGCAGCCCGCGTCGCCATCGAAAGTCAGCCAGCCGATCGATGGCGCGCGCGCGTCTTAGCGGAGACCGACGCGGCCACGGCCCTAACCGCCCTCCTTGCCCTGGCGCGGCAAGGCTCGGTCGCGGATCAGAGACAGGTCCTCGACCGGCTCGCCCGATTGCCTTGGCAGCGTTTCTCCACGTCGCAGAAGCTCCTGGCGACACGGGTGTATGAACTGGCCCTCGCCAGGGGAGAAGATGCCCTTGCCACGCACCATCCCCTCGTGAGACGGCGCTTGCGGCCTCTCTTTCCTGCCGAGGACAGACACGTCAACCGCGAGCTGTCACGACTGCTCTGCTTCCTCGGTGACCGCTCGGTGATTACGCCCTTACTCGACCTGATGGCCTCCGACACAGGTGAGCGCCCGCAACTGGGATCGGGTTATTTCGTGCGGAATCCCAAGTACGGCAGGGCGGTGCGCGACATGTTGGAATCTGCCCCCCTGATGGACCGCATGCATCATGCGCAGATGCTGCTCTGGCTCGATGATGGCTGGACGAGGGATCAGCGTCGCCGCTACCACGAAATGATCGCCGACGCCAAGACAAGTTCCAAAGGCGGGCACCAGTACGTCGGCCTCTGGAATCGCATACGAGAAATCTCACTCGACCAGGTCTCCGAGGATCAGCGTGAGGCATTCGAGTCGATTGGCGCCGCGCCAATCCTGCCCATGCGGGCAGAGGGTGCGCCGGAACCTAAGGGGCCAAGCCGTGAGTGGTCGCTTGACGAAGCGATCGAAGTGGTGGCCGCGGGATTGGAGGGGCGTGATACCGAGCATGGCCGGGGCATGTTCGCGGCGGTTGGCTGTGTGGTCTGTCATCGCATTCAGGGGCAAGGGGGTGCCATCGGGCCAGATCTCTCTTCGATTGGTCAGCGCTTCACGCTACGTGACATCCTCGACACCACCATTAACCCCAGCAAGGCGATTTCGGATCAGTACCAGATGATGACCTTGGAGCTGAAGGATGGCAGCACGCTCTCGGGGCGAATCGTCTCACGCGACGCGCGGAGTACCCGCATCGCCACCAACCTCATGCGTCCGACCCAGTCCTTCGCCATTGACAACGACGCCATTCGCCGGATACGTCCCGAGCCCGTATCCACCATGCCCTCCGGATTGTTGGACCCGCTGAACGAAGAGGAACTCCTCGACCTGCTTGCCTATTTGGTGTCCGGAGGGCGCCGCGACTCATCGCGCTGACTTTTCGCGGCAGGGATACCCGTCTGTCTCCCGATCTATATCCGTTGTCAGCGCAGCGGTGGTCGTAATCGACTACACTATCGATCAAACTTGCTGTTTCGATTACGATGACGACAACGATTTACCGTAGAACTCTGAACTGAATCAGGTCCGATGCGCAAGGAGAATGCTGGGAAGTGACCCGTCATGGATGCCTATCTGCAAAACTTGAATGAGTTGCTGAACAGTCGAACCCCTGCGGTGTCGGTGATCATGGTGGACGCCACCGGCAGCACGCCTCAGGACCGTGGCAGTAAGATGCTGGTGACCCAAGCGGGACTCCATTTCGGGACGGTGGGGGGGGGACGGGTGGAGTTCCGGGCCATCGAAACGGCGCAGGCGATGCTGGCAGAGCACAACCCGAACCAAGTCACCCAATTCGTGGAGTGGAACCTACAGAAAGACATCGGTATGACCTGTGGCGGCGTGGTGAAGCTCTATTTTGAAGTGTTCAACGTCCACCCCTGGATCATTGCGGTGTTTGGTGCGGGTCATGTGGCCGGTGTGTTGATCCCCATGCTCCTGAATCTCGATTGCCAGGTCACATGCCTGGACACGCGTCAGGAGTGGTTGGACAAGTTGCCCGCCTCTATCAAGCTGAGGGCGGTCCATAGCGGGGATCTGCCGGGAGAGGTGGAGGCAACTCCCCAAGATGCCTTCGTTCTATTGATGACCCAGGGCCATGCCACGGACCGGCCGATTTTGCAGAAGCTGTTGGAACGGGGCAAGCAACCCTATCTGGGCGTGATTGGCAGCAAATCCAAGGCGGCGGTGCTGCGCCGCGAGTTGAAAGAGGCTGGACTCTCTAGGGACAAATGCGAGCGGTTCACCTGCCCGGTGGGCCTGAGCATTGGCTCGAATCTTCCCTATGAAATTGCCATCAGCATCACCGCCCAGCTGCTGGAGGTTCGGGATAGGGTCTTTGCGGACAGAGCCTAGAGATCGCCGATGCCTTCGAATACCAGCTTGACGCCCATTTCACGCTTTTCGTCTCCGACCTTGCCAGATAGTTTTAGGCAGAGAGAATTCCATGCCTCTTCTTCGTTGTGCTCCAATCTGGGAAAACTGCCCTCGGCCTTCTCCATGGGTTGCAGACTGAGAATGGGAGGATGCTCTGCCGGAGTGTCTTCGCCGGCGATCTCCACCATGACTTCCGGGTCCATGAACTCCAACACCTCTGCATCCTTTTTGTAAGGGATCAGAATCGCGAAGGTGTCATAGGGAGAGGTGCCCAGATGGTTACCATCCTGAGGCTGGAGAGACAGGCGCATCACATAGAGGCCCGGATCGATGGGGTCTTCTCGGAAGTCGGTGTACTCCTCCTTGTTTTCATACACGATGGCTGCGCCCAGTAGGCTGATTTCATTTATCTTGTTCATCGTTTTCTGGGTCGTGTCGGCGAAGCCGCGGAGCGGGATCTCTTTGACGAACCAGAACTCGAAAAACAGGCCCTTGTTATCTGAAATCTGGTGGGAGACGGGGGCAATCTTAGCCTTGATGTCCGCGTTCAATTTCTCAGGCGGCGTTTTTTTTTCGACCTTTAGGGAAAAGCTATCCTTTGCGGCGAGCGGAAATGTGCCGAGTACAGCAATCAATAACAGTGTCGTGTACTTCAACATGATTCAATCTGGCCCCTAGCGAGGGCTCTCTATTCGGTTTCGTAGTGGCGTTGCGAATACTCTGGGGCTGAAGAGGGGATGCGGTACGCCGTAAAGGGTCAATAGGACGTACAAAGTCGGCAACGTATCGCTGCCGGTTGCATTCTCTGCATCTTCAATCAACGTACGGTGCTAGCGTGCAAAGCTGCCGAGGAAGGTGCCGCGGCGTCCGCCGTCATCCCAGGTGACGCCCAGGCCACTACCCGTAAATTTGTCGTGGGCGGTAAAATGGGGCATGGCCGATACCGTCGGGGTCAGGGGACCGTAGTAATAGCCATCGTTTCCGCAGGTGTTGTCGGCGCCGTGCAGACACCTCGCCTTGATGGCGACCTGGTCGCCTGCCGTCAGGGATCCGCACTCGCCGTCCCCGCTGCAGGCACAGATATGCATGTTGATGGTCTCGCTCTCGACCTTGACAACATCGGCGAGGAGATCACCGCCCATCTCCTTGGCGAAGGCAATCAGGGCGTCGCGCTGAGTGGCGTTGGCATGCTTGTCGACCAACAATACGGACTTGGCCGGGAGCGGGTCCGCCTCTGTGTCGCCCAGCGTCGCGCTGGCTTTGACAATGGCCACAACCTTCAGTCCTTTTAATTCTACGCCGTTGAAGGAGCCACGGGTGACGCTCCACGCCATGATGGCTTCCTCGCCCAACAGTCCCACTTCGCTATTCGCAAAGCAGGCAGCAGTGAAGACATCGCAACTGCGTGTTTCGATATACTGACCTTCAATCGTCGGAGCATCGGACCGGAAAGTCACGGTAGGTGCCGCCGACAGGGCCATTACAACGACGGCCATGGAGACGGCTGTCAAACAACATATCTTCTTCATGTGTCTATCCTTTCGAGTTCTTATTGACGTACGACTCGATTATATCAGAAACCAGCATGAATCGAGCAATCCCCGGGCCGTCCGGTCAATTTTCGTAACACTCCCGGTCCGGACCACAATCCTGCGAATCGGCGCAGGCGCCATCCGGGCCCATGCCGTCACCCGTCATGTTGCACCAGAAGATGCCGCTGTGAAAATCATCCTCTTCGAGAGGTGTCTCCGAATGAAACGATTCCTTGGAGCGAATGTGCTTGCACATCTTGAGTCCTGTTTGCCTGTCATCAGCCGACATGACGAATCTCCATCACATGTTTTCAATCTAACCGGTTACGGTGCTAGACGGCCTCTATGGCGCGTCGAACCGCCACTTTGACCTGAGACACCTTGTAGGCGTTTTTGCTCAGGGGCGTTGCGCCTTGGGCGGCTGCATTGCCGGCCGCCTGAGCGCCGGCCTTGCGGGATTGACCGTTTAGCACGGCCGTCGCCCGTTCCGCCACCCATGGAGTAGGGGCCACGTGCCCCAAGACTACGCTGGCGTTGCGGATCCTGCCGCCGCTTTCGTCGAAGGCAACGGCCGCCGCCACCATGGGCCAGTCCAGTCCCAGGCGATGCCGGACCTCATAGATACCATTCTTCTTGCCACTGAGAGGAATACTGATGCCGGTGACGATTTCATTGGCCTGCAGGGCATATTCGCGCTCAGATTCGGTTTTCGGCGTGCTGAAGAAGTCAGCCGCCTTGACCGACCGCTCTTTCTTGGGGCCTTGAACGTCTATGCCGGCCCCCAACGCGATGAGCAAGGGCGCCAAGCTGGAGGGATTGACGAATTTTGCCTTGCCGCCGTTTCCGAAGATGGCGTGGTAGCGGTTGTCCCCATCCGGGACCAGTTCCTTGCCACCGGCCATACCGAACAATCCAAAACCGTTGCGAAAATACCAGCAGCGGGGACGCTGCAGCAGGTCGCCGGCGACCGTCCCGGCGTTGATGATCTGGGCACTTCCGATGTTCTTGGCGGCCGTCACCAGGCCGGGGAAATGCTTCTGCACATCCTCGTTGGCGATCAGGTCTTTAAGCTTGGTGGTGGCGCCAATACTCAGGTTTCCGCCCTTAGAGTCGATGCCGCTGAGCCCTTTGACCTCTTTTAGACTCACGACCAGGCGAGGCGCGGTCACGTCCTGTTTGATCGATGTGAGCAGATCGGTTCCGCCCGCCAAGATTTCCGTCTCACCCCACGTATCCGAGAGAAGACCCAGGGCGTCCTTCAGCGAATTCGGGCTGGCATACTCAAATGTCTTCATGCGACACCTCCCTTGCTGAGTGCGTCGAGCACGCGGTCAGGCGTTAGGGGTAATTCCGGCACGCGAACGCCGATGGCGTTGGCCACCGCGTTGGAAATAGCGGCGCCTTGCGACAAGACGGCAGGTTCACCGATCCCGACGACGCCGCGATCCTCATACTTGGGACCCCGCATCAAGTGTACCTTGATGGTACCGATATCACCCATTCCGGCCAGGCGGTAGAACTCCATGTCCTTGTTCAACATGGCGCCGGTCGTGGGGTCGTAGATGCCTTCTTCGAAGAGGGCGTAGGTGATCCCCATAATGGCGCCGCCGTACAACTGGCTCTCGGCCGTTTTCTCATCCATCACGAGGCCGACATCCTGCACGCTGACGTATTCGTTCATGGTCACGATACCCGTTTCGATATCCACCGAGACATCGGCGATATTGCAGCCGCCGACCCCACCCGTGGTCAGGTTGGTGCCGTCTGAAGTCGGATTGGCGCCCTGTTCTGTGATGGCCATGGCGCCCAACAGCCCACAGGCATCTTTCCAGGCGAGACTGTTTGAGGGCTTGCCGACTTCCTGAATCCGTCCGCCCCAGGCTTCCAGTTTTTCGGCCGGAACGCCCAACTCCGGTGCGACTTTGTCGAGCAGCGTGTTCAAAGCATTGGTCGAGGCGTCCCGCATCGAGGTCGACACGCCGCCTACCGTGCTACTGCCGCCCGACGCGCGGGAGGTCGGCAAGGCGTTGCTGCCCATCTCTACCCGCACCTCGTCCACGTTCAGCCCGAGTGTATCGGCGAGCACGATGGCGATGACCGTGCGGGTACCCGTACCCAAGTCCTGGGTCCCCATGCGGCCCACGGCGGATCCGTCGGGGTTAATCGTCACGGCACAAGTGGAATTATGTCCCTTGCCGCCCCAGGTGTGGATGGACATGCCCAAGCCGCGTTTGATGGGGCCCGGTGTCTTGTCACCGCGGAGATGGGCCTTTTCGCGATAGCCAATCAATTTCGCCGCGACATCCATTTCTTCCGCATAGACCTCTGCACGGTCAGTCAGGCCGACATTTTTCTTGAAAAAGGCCAACTCGTCCATGCCAAGGGCCGCAGCGGCATCGGCCAGCGCACTCATGGTGATGAGGGCGGCCTGGGGATGGTTCGGGCCCCGCCAGGCGCGGGTCAGACCGCGGTTCGTCAAAATGCTCTGGCCCAGTGTTCGGTAATGGGGAATCTTGGTGAACACATAAGGCGTAGGCGGGATGCGGAAACGCCGTTGACCGCCGGACCCCCAGGCATGGACTTCCATCGCCGTGATCGCCCCGTCGGCCTTGACGCCGACTTTGACATTGGCAAAGGCGGAGGGCCGGTGCCCCGCCGTGGTGAGCTCCTGATCACGCTCCAGCATCAGTTTGACCGGACGTCCCGTCTGTTTCGACAACTGGGCGCCGACTTCACCCCACTTGTCTGTGGAGAACTTCGAACCGAATCCGCCGCCCATGTATTGGCAGTCGACATGGATCTGGTCGGCAGACAACCCCGTGGAACGAGTAAGCCCGTTGGCGTACCCGGAAACGTTCTGTGTGGAGGGCCAGACGTACAATTCACCCTCTCTGAATTCGGTCACCTGTCCATGGGGTTCCAATGAACAGTGCGTGATGATGGGCAGTCCATAGTACCCTTCGCTGACCGTGTCGGCGGCAGCGAAGACCTGTTTGAGTTTTTCATCCGCACTCAAATTGTCATCATCCAAACCCTGATCCTTCTTCTGATCGCGGCCGGATGCCTTGCTGGGGTCTTTGTCATCCATCTGAGGCACACCGGCTTCATAGCTCACCTTGATCCGCTTCAAGGCCTCCATGGCGATTTCTTCAGTCTCCGCCGCCACAGTTGCGACCATATCTCCGGCATAGCTGATCTTAGGTAGATTGCCCTGGCCATCTTTCTGTACGATGATCGCGACGACGCCGGGCATCTTTTCCGCCGCCGAAGTGTCCACTTCGGTCAGCGTGCCCACAGCAATCGAAGATTGGAGAATCTTGGCGTAGAGCATGTTCTCGCGTTTCACATCGTAGGCGTACTTCGCGACGCCGGTCACCTTGACCGGGCCGTCCAGCCGGCTGACGCGAGCCCCGATATTTTTTCTTCGGTCGGCACTAGGCCATGCATTCTTAGCCATTACGCGTCTCCTTTCTTCGCCAGGTCGTATGCGACTTTGGTGATGCCCACGTAGGTGCCGCAGCGGCAGAGGTTGCCGCCCATGCCCTCTCGTACTTCTTCCAGCGTTGCGTTGGGATGATCACGAACGAAGGCCGTCGTGGCGACCACGAATCCTGGGGTACAGAAGCCACACTGCAAGGCGTCGTTCTCCACGAAAGATTCCTGCACCGCGCTCATGGCTTCCGGTGTGCCCAGACCTTCAGCCGTCACGATTTTCCGACCTTGAGCCTCGATGGCCAGCACCGAGCAGGAATACACCACGTCACCATCCAGCATCACCGTACAGGCGCCGCAGGTCCCACGGTCACAGACCTTCTTGCAACCGGTGGTGTCCAACCTGTTTCGCAAGGCATCGAGCAGTGTCACGCTGGGCTCTGCATTCAGCCAGCGATGGG
Source organism: Planctomycetota bacterium (assembly GCA_022563885.1). Lineage (GTDB taxonomy): Bacteria > Planctomycetota > Phycisphaerae > Sedimentisphaerales > Anaerobacaceae > JAIPFM01. The sequence goes on from JADFMM010000059.1 coordinate 11,044, forward strand.
TGCCATTCACGTTCAACGTGATGGGCACGGCGCCCGGACCGACGGGTTTACCCGACCTGAGCGCCGACGCCGCTTCAGCATCGGTTGCCCCCTGCATCAGTCCTGTTGCGACGGCTCCAGTTCCCACACCCTTCAGGAAGCCTCTTCGAGACATGTCCCATGGGGCTTGATCGTTTTCCATCGCTGACATTGTTTTCTCCTGGAATCTAATACATGCTAGATGACAATGAGCCAGACTAAGGTCCAGAACAGGTGTTTCGACCCGCAACGCGCATCAGCCTACCACTCTCACCAAGCGGGTGCAACCAGAAATCCCGAAAGAAAACCGGTCCCTTATGTCTAAAATAGAGGCAAAAACCCGAAGGGTTCAGATGCACATTCGACAGGGTGTGTAGTGTGGCCAAAGGTCATTCGCATCCGTCTTCCTAACCGACCAACGAATCGGCGAGACATTGTTAAGGGATCGGCAAGAAATAAGTTGGACAATTTGGGGTCCAAGTGTGCCCCATATTGGGTCGCGCCCGATTGAGCGAAACCACAGGCGTAGCAGTTCTACGTCGCGGATTTCGCGATTGAGTAGCGATCCAAGATGGGGTGCAATTGGGCATGCACAAGTCCAAGTTATTTCTTGCCGGTCCCTAAGTGGCGTTCCTAAGGGATAACGGGCACGGTTAGAATCAAGTTGGAAGGGAGATCTTCCGAATACCCGCTCTTGCTACGGACGTCGTGCCGGGGTAAGGCATGGCTACATTTTAATTAAACCGTTCTGTGGAAAGACCTTAGGAACTACAAAAGCCTCCTATCGGGCTCCCCACAAACCATCGGCTTGACAGCGACAGGGGGTTTCGCGGAGAATAGCAGGCCCTAATGGAGTCGGAACAAAAAATGAGATCTGCCGCCTTAAAAGCTCTAACGATTGCGTTCGTTCTCTTATCGCTTTCTCGATTGGCCTACAGCGCAGATATTTTCTCAAAACAACCGATCTGGAGTAGCGGCACGGCCAGGTCGGGAGGGGACGGCATCGCGCGATTCATCGATTTTGACCGTGACGGCGATTTAGATTTCGTCACCAGCGCCCCGAATCCCAAGCGCTGGGTTTTATACAGAAATGATAACGGCAAGCTTGCGAAGCAACCCTTCTGGGAATCCCACGAAACGACCGATTGCGACCACATCGACGTGCTCGACTTCGATCACGATGGCTGGATGGATCTGGCCGCCACGCACGAAAGCCACTGCACGCTTTACTTCAACCGAGCCGGCAAGTTCAACGTGAAGCCCGACTGGGAAACGGGCATCATCGCAAACGCCAACCAGATCGACTTCGGCGATTTCGACGGAGATGGAGACTTTGATATGGTGATGGCCGGCGGTGAGCCGGTCAATGGCGTCGCCCTATTTGAGAACACCACCGGCACACCCGCCCAGAAGGTCACTCGTAAACTAGGCCATACCGAATACTCCGAAACCGCGATCTTTGCCGATTTCGATGATGATGGTGACCTCGATATCGTGGCGGGGTATCGAGGGGGGAAGATCGTTCTTTTTCGCAACTCGGATGGCGAGTTCGATGATGGCACGGTGGTCTACGAAGACAAAGCCAACCCGTGGACGCAGCGACTCTATTGGCGCGATCTCGATCGCGACGGTCAATTCGAGTTGTATTGCGCCAAGGGTCCCTGGGGAAACCGGTTTGGCGCAAGCTTGCAGTTGATCAAGCAGGAGGGCAGCGCGAGAATGACGGTCGGTTGGAGGAGTTCGGGAAAAACGGCATTTCATGGTTTCGCATTCCAGGACGTCGACAACGACGGAGACACAGATGTGATCGCCGCGGACTACGCCCAGGGCGGCAGACTCTTTCTCTATCTGAACGAAGGCGGGAAACTGGCGAACGAACCTACCTGGTCCGTGAAGACCAGCGGACCGGCACACGAAGCCGTGCTCGCGGACATCGACCAAGATGGCGATCTCGATCTCGCCGTGGGCTGCCGCGATCAATCGCACATCTACGAGAATCTCAGCGGGAAGGGCTCGCGATGACGAAAGCAAGGCCTTCCGATGACAAACGTTAGGTCAATTGTTGATTGTTAAGGCGCGACTTCAATGGCACCCCCAATGCCACCCGGCTTGGTCTTTGTCGCGCCTTGTTGCCGCGATGGCCGCGTCCATTTTATTACGCGGTGAACTCCACGCCCACGTGGATTCGAGCGTCGCGGCCCGCTCCGTTCGGGCGCTCAAAGTAGACGCGCCTCTTGAGTTGGACGGCGTGCTCGATGAGCCGTTCTGGAAACGCGCGGATATTGCCACCGGCTTCATCAATGCCCGCACGCAAGAGCTGGATCCTCTGATCACCCACGTCCGGATCGCTTACACCCGGACCCACTTGTATGTCGGCGTCGAATGCTGGGACGACAACATGGAAGAGGTGAACGCCACCGAGCGGCGCGAGGACCGCTTTTATCGGGGTGACGACTACCTCCAATTGCATATCGACCCCGGCCACAACCATCGCACAAAATACGGATTTTTCTCCAATCCCATCGGCACGAGATTGGACGGAATTGAGGGATTCTCAGGCAGTTCGTGGACCACGGGATGGTCGGCGGAATGGGATCTCGCCGCCAAGATGCTCGATGATCGATGGGTGTTTGAGATGCGCATTCCCTTCGGCGCGATGAATTTTCGGAAAGCGGACGGGCAAAGTTGGGGAATCAATTTCACGCGTTGGAGTCCGGGGCGAGATAGCATCAGCTTTTGGAATTTTAGTCCGACGGATTCCTATCGCCCCCACAACTTCGGCCATTTGACCGATCTCGATCTCGCGGATGCCACCTTCGATCGGAATCTCGAGGTCGCCCCCTACGTCAGCGGACGGAGGGATTTCGGCGACAACTCGGACTCGGTCATAGAGGCCGGCGTGGACACGAGCTTTCGTTTGACGCCCTCTGTGATCGCCGCGCTGACGCTGAACCCGGACTTCGGCCAAGTCGAAGCGGACGCGGACACGATCGAACTACGCGACACGGAACGATTTCTCCCCGAACGACGGTTATTCTTTCGCGAAGGCTCTGAGATTCTTCGTATGCAGCATCGATTGTATTACAGCCGTCGATTCACCGATATCGCCGCCGGAGCCAAGGTCAGTGGCGAGCACAAGAACGTCAACTTCACATTTCTCAACATTCAAGGCGATACCGTCCACGGGGCAACGCGCCACGGGAATTCCAGCGTGGCCCGCGCCGTTCACCATGTGGGAGAGAAGTCGTCCATGGGCTATTATCTGAGCGCCGCGGAGTTGGAGGACGGGTATTCGCGTGTGGCGGGGGTCGACGGATATCTTTTTCTCACCGACGACGTTCGCTTCGCCTATCAGGCGTCGTTGGCCGACGATTTCGCACAGGGAGGCTCGGGCCGGGCGGCCAAAGACCGGACGGACTACCTTGGGTTTGGCGCGTTGAGCTATGAGAAGTATCCCTTCTATATCACCGCCGGCTACGATGCTATCACCGAGGGATTTGATCCCACGCTGAGCTTGATCTTCCGGAGAAACATCTTTGGCCCTAGGTTGGACGCGGCATATCGCCACGACTCGGAGACCCGTTGGTACAAAGAATTGGATCTCGCCTATAGCACTAGGCTCTATCGGGACGAAGACGGCAAGACGATATTGCGCGACTACGCGCTGTCATCGCGGCTGGTGTTTCCCAACGATTTTGGAATTCGAGTAGGGCACGCCATCGAGTTTCATGACCCCTATGACAACTACAGAACCTTTAGCACTTTCTCCATAAATTCGTCAGACTTTTGGCGCTCGATGACACTCGGATGGGCCGGAGGCGTCTTTCAGGGTGCGGATTACAACGAGGCGATCCTTGGCAAACCCTTCAAACCGTTGGAGCGATTGCCCATTCGCTACGAGCTGAGCCTTCGCTTCGAGGAGTTGCCCAACGGCGAGGACAAAACGGCGTGGCTCAATCGCGTCATCTTCGATTACTTTATCATGGACGACATGTGGGTGAAATCTTCCCTGCAGCATCGCAACGACAGCATCCACAACATCAGCGTCATTTACGCATGGAAGTTTCGGCCGAAGACCCAATGGTATTTCGTCTTCAACAGCGTCGAGGATCGCCTCGAAACCGCAAACAGCATTTTCACGAAGCTTGTTTATACGATGGATTAACCCCTAGGCCTGGCCATGCTTTAGCAAACGCCGAATCCTATCGGCACAGAACCGGTGCAACCTCAGTCTATGGTTGAGACCAGAACTCGGGCCTGACCAGAAGTGCTTTTCTGGTGTTTGGGATCAAATGGACCGGATACACTCCATATGCAGCAGCCCTAAAGCTGCTTTCCCATTGATCTGCTTTGCTTCGGGGGGTATGATCAGTTTTATGGCTGATAAACTTAATTCTCTAGCAGTGAAGAAACATTCGCGAAATCTTCTTTGCGCCGCCATCGCGGTGGTGATCCTTGCATTGCCGAATTTAGCGTCTGCCCGGGGTGTTCCGAATTTTGCACTCGTTGATGTGCAGGATGTGAACCACGAATTGTATCGAGCAAAGGGTAAGGCGGTCGTTCTCTATTTCACCGGCGTGGGTTGCCCGATCGTTCGCAAGAACGCGCGCAAGTTCCGCGCATTGCGAGATCAGTTCGCCGGGCAGGGGATCGAGTTCTGGGTGGTGAATTGCTTCGCCGGCGACACCAAGAGCGACGTCCGCAAGGAACAGAGAAAATTAGGCATGCGTAGCATGACGATACTGCTCGATACCAAACAGGCGGTGGCGCTGGCTTTGGGTGTCAATCGGACGGCGGAGGTCGTCGCGATCGATCTCGAAGAGGAGGAGATTTTTTACCGGGGCGCGATTGATGATCAATTGAGCGAAGGTGCGGAGAAACCAGAGGCGACCCAACGCTACCTCAAAGACGCACTGGACGCGTTCATGGCGGGCAAAGAAATCGAAGTCGCGAAAACGAAGGCACGTGGTTGTCGCATCACTTACGCAAGGGTCGCGGAGGAGGATGCCGCCCCGGATTACGCGACTCAGGTTGCGCCCTTGCTTCGGGAGAACTGTGTCCATTGTCATCGCCAGGGTGGCGTCGGTCCGTGGAGCATGAACAGTCATCGGCGTGTTTCAAATTACGCGAATATGATCGAGGAAGTTTTGCTCACACGCCGCATGCCGCCCTGGGATCCGCATCCGAACTACGGCAAGTTCAAGGATGCGCAGTCGCTTTCTCGAGAAGAAACCCAAACGCTATTGGCATGGGTAAAAGCCGGCGCTCCCGGCATCGACGGTGACGATCCTTTGCAAGCGCCTCTGCCAGACTGGCCGGACTGGCGACTGGGCAAACCCGACGCTGTTTTGAAATTGCCCGAGTCTCAAAAAATTCCGCCAACCGGTGTGGTCGACTATCGCTACATCGATGTCGAAAATCCATTTAAGAAAGATGTCTGGCTTTCGGGATTGGATATCAAACCCGACAATCGCAAGGTGGTTCATCACATCATTCTCTATGTGAAAAAGTCGGGCGACCGTGATCGCGGGGGCCATGGTGAGTTCTTTATCGGGTGGGCACCCGGCGCGAGTCCTCTAAAATATGATCACGGCGTCGCAAAAAAACTTCCCGCTAATGCGACGCTCACCATTGAAATGCATTACACGACCTGTGGCACCGAGGAATTCGATCAAAGCGAAGTCGCGCTCTACCTCGCGGACGGTCCCGTCGAGCGAATTGCCGAGACGCGGCAGGCAATGGAATGGGATCTGAATATTCCGCCCGGCGAGTCTGAGGCGGTGCATTCCGCGACCTATCATTTCGAAAGACCGGCGACGCTCTATGGACTGTTCCCGCACATGCATTTCCGCGGAAAATGGATGCGCTACGAGTTACTGCAACCCGATGGCAAACGTGAGACGCTGCTACACGTGCCGCGATACGACTTCCAGTGGCAGTTCAGTTACTACCTCCAGCAACCGCGACACGTTCCAGCGGGTTCGTGGCTGCTCGTCACCGGTGCGTTCGACAACTCTGCGGACAACCCTGCCAATCCAGACCCGAACAAACGGGTCGTGTGGGGCCAACAGAGCTGGGACGAGATGTTCATCGGCTTCTTCGAAGCGGCGGATGACCCTGTGCCGACACGAACGGCGAAGAACTGACGGGGAATCCTGTACGCGAATTCAGCTTTTCAGCTTGAATCACTTTAAGGAGTTGTGCAAAAAATGAATCATTGGTTTTACGCTCAGATTTGCGTCAGATTCGTCCGTGATCGATTGAGCGGAACCAGAAGCGTAGCTGATCTACGTTGAGGATTCGCGATTGAGGAACGGACGAAGATGGCGTGAAGATGAGGTGGAAAACCGGTGAGTTAGTTTTGCACGACGACTAAACGGTGAGCGCCTGAAACCACGATGCTCTACGACGGACCGCGCGGAGCGGAGGTCCCTATCATCCCCTACAGATAAGGGTTCAAGTAATAAATCTTCGTGTTCCGTTGTCTTAATCCGAATGGTCAATAAGTGACCCACGGACCCACCGACCCCCTGACCTCACAAGCCTCTAGACGTCGCAAACCTCCGCCGCGTGTCGCAGCGCTTTGACTTTGTCGTCCCAGGTCGGGATGAATTCCTGCGCGACAAAACCTTCATAGCCGGTTGCCACAATCGCCTTCATCACCGCGGGGTAGTTGATCTCTTGCGTATCGTCCAACTCGCCGCGTCCTGGATTTCCTGCCGTGTGATAGTGGCCGATGAGATCCTGGTACTGGCGAATTCGGCGGATCAGATCGCCATTCATGATTTGGACGTGATAGATGTCGAACAGCAATTTCATGTTCGGCGAGCCGACACGTCGAATCAGGTCGACGCAAAAATCGACATCGTCACCAAAGTAGCCTGGATGCCCCTTCATGGGATGCGTGTCATCGCGTGAATTCAGGTGTTCCAGGCATAGATTCACGTTGCGCTCTTCGGCGTAGCCAATGACCGACTTCCAGAGGTCAACACAGTTTTGCGCACCCCGTTTGTCCGTGATCCCCTGTTCGCGCATGCCGGTGAACGTAATCACGCTCGGGCAACCCACATCGACGGCCCGATCGATGCCCTCGCGCAATTTCGTCGCGCACGACTCGTGATGGTCTCGAGTGCAAGGACCTTGCTTGAATCCGTGGCTGCCGACCAATGAAATCTCCAGGCCAAGTTCCCTGACTGCCGCATAGTCTGTCCAGGAAATCCCTTCAATCCCGACCAGACCCATGTCCCGACCGTGTCTGGCCAATTCGCCGGCGGACATGGGTTTGAAACACCAACCCATCACCGATTGACGAATGCGTCCCTTGGCAATCTTGAAGTTGGCATGGGCCTGGGCGGCGGGAAGCTGGGCGCGGGCCGTAGACGCCGTGCCGCACAGGCCGGCGGCTCCAGCGGCTTGCAAGAGTTGTCGTCGTGAGAAAGCCATGGGTGTGCTCCATCGTTGCATCGATTCGTATTCCACCAGAGTCGCCGCGGCCACCTTGCCGAGGAAACGGGTCGTCCAGAGGGTATCATACTCGGTTTGGCTGCATAACCAAGTCTCAACTTGCCCTTAGCCGCCTTCACGCTGGGCTCTGTCTGAAAACCCGATCTGGCTTCGACCCCCAGGCTCAGACCCGAGGGGAAGCCAGATGGCGTCTTCTGACAGAGCCTGGTAAGGCACACTCGGTCCACCCACTCACCGTGTATGGACCGAAACCCGCAACACAATAGGCCCGAGAAGGCCCGCACCCAGTCAGTCTGATCCCCATTGAGGAGGCGATCCGTTCTAAGAGCCCCTACGCAAAATGACTCTGCATTCAAACGCCTTTTTCTGCGTCTGGACGGCGTCAGGCTCCATCGACCGTCCTCGGACGGCCTGCTTCGCCTTCCTTGCCAGACACAGAAACGCTCGTTTTCAGTGCGACGATTCATTTTGATAGGCACTCTGAATTTGCCGTGCACGGCGGGGGTCCTGATAAAGGGAGTGTCTCTTAATAAGGCTCGTATTTAGCTTGCAAGTTTAAGCTCAGATCGCTAAATGAAGAAGATGAACATTCATAATTCACGAAGAAATCATTTGCTGCAATCAGCGGTTCGTTCTGTTTTAGCTCTGGCACTGCTTGTCTCTTCGTTTTTAAGTCGACCGGCCATAGCTGAACGGGATTTCCGCAAGGATCTGCCTCGCATTCCTGCCCATGAACCTAATGAGGTGCTCTCCACCTTTGAGCATCATCCCGATTTTAAACTGGAGCTGGTTGCGTCAGAACCCCTGGTGCATGATCCGGTTGCCGTTGATTTTGATCAATGGGGACGCATGTTTGTCGTTGAAATGCGGGGATACTCTGAAGACGGTGAATTGAACATCGGTCGCGTTGTCAGATTAACCGACATCGACAGAGATGGGTTTTACGATGAACGCAAAGTTTTTATCGATAACCTTTCATGGCCCACGGCCGTCTTTTGTTATGGCGATGATATTATTGTTGGCGTTGCACCGGATATCCTGTATTGCCGGGACACGGACAGAGATGGGGTTGTCGACGAAATTGAGAGGCTCTATACGGGTTTCCCCCGAAATAATGTCCAGGGATTGCTCAACAGTTTTAGCTGGGGGCTGGATAATCGGATTCATGGTTCGGCGAGTGGTAATGGCGGGGTTATTGAGAATCTAAAGGTCAAGGATCGCCCATCGGTCAAGGTCAAGGGAATGGATTTTGCCATTGATCCACAAACCTGGGAGTTTGAAGCGACGTCAGGCGGGGCTCAGCATGGTCTTTCATTTGATGATTGGGGAAACAAATTCGTTTCGCAGAATAGTGATCATATTCAAATGGTTATGTATGAGGCACGTTATCTGCAAAGGAACCCCAACCTGGCGGCTCCGGGTGCGCGTCTGAGTATCGCGGCCGATGGACCCCAGGCAGAAGTTTTCCGTATTAGCCCGGTCGAACCATGGCGAACCATTCGAACGCGTCTTCGTGTCGATGGTGATGTCCCTGGTCCGATTGAAGGCGGTGGACGTGCTGCAGGTTATTTCACCGGCTCAACAGGGATTACGATATATCGTGGGGATCAGTGGCCGGACCAATACAAGGGACAGGCCTTCGTCGGAGATGTAGGAAGTAACATAGTACATCGAAAACGCCTACATCGCCAGGGCGTTCGCTTTGTGGCAACTCGGGCGACCCCGGGCAAGGAATTTGTGGCATCGAAAGATATTTGGTTCCGACCCGCACAATTCGCCAATTCTCCCGATGGGGTCCTTTACATACTCGATGTCTATCGTGAAGTCATTGAACATCCAGACAGCCTTCCTCCCGTCATCAAAAAGCACTTGGATTTAACGAGTGGTAGAGACCGAGGGCGTATTTACAGAGTCATTCCCAATGACTTCCAGCAGCCGGAAGTTCCCGTGCCCGGTGAAATGAACTCTGAAGAACTCGTTCAACTGCTGGAACATCCCAATGCTTGGCATCGTGAGATGGCATCTCGAATTCTGTTTCGAAAACAGGATAAAACGATTATCAAGAATCTACGCGAGCTTGCAAATTCATCCGACTCACCACTGGGGCGAATGCATGCCGCTTATGCGCTGGCTGGACTGGATGCGTTGGATGAGAAAGTCCTCACCGGGTTATTAAAGGATACGCATCCACGCGTAAGAGAACATGCTGTCCGGCTATCTGAATCGTTTACATCGAATGCCCGAATCCGGGACCTTATCCATGAATGTGCCAAGGATGATGACATCCGTGTTCGATATCAGACGGCATTCACGCTGGGGGAATTTGATGATGTACGAAATCCTGCTGCACTGGTATCTCTACTGAAGGATGACAAAAATGATTCGTGGGTTCGCATGGCCGTTCTAAGCTCGGCCCATGGTCAAATTCACAACCTATTTCATCAGTTGTGGCGTGATCCTGCGTTTGTTTCCGGAGAGAAAGGACTACTCATTCTGGAAGAACTCGCCCAGCAGATTGCTCGCGAGGGCGACGAATCATTGGCATTTGTGGTTAAGCAACTGGCTGATGCACCGGATGCCATGAAAGGCAAGGTCGGTGTCGTGTTGACGGGCTTGTCTGTGGGACTGGGACGCTCGGGAGGTGCGTTTCGCACGAAACTCCACGGCGTTGCCCCCGATGAGGATGTCTCCGGGTTAATTGGCGACGTCGTCAAGCCGGCACTGGAAATTTCTCGAAATAGGGCTTTAGAGGATCTCGAACGTATCCCAGCGATCAAATCACTTCGAATTGGCGACTGGGATACTGTAAGTCCTCTGTTAAAAGGACTCGTTCATTCCGGTGAATCCAGACATATCCAGCGTACCGCCCTGCGAACTCTGACTGATTTTAGAAAGAAAACGATGGGGGAGGAACTCATTGGGTTATGGCGAAGCACTTCGATTGAAGTTCGAGGGCTTATTCTAAACAGTCTGCTATCACGCATTGACTGGACGAATAGTCTGCTGGATGCGATTGACAAGGGGATGTTCCATGCTTCACATTTAGATGCCCTTCAACGACAGCGCCTGCGCTTACATTCGAATAGTTCGATACGTTTGCGGGCCCGAAGCATGATCGGTCAAACCAACCGTGATCGCCAAGCTGTGGTTGAGGCCTATCAGGTATCCCTGAGCATGAAGGGGGACCGTATCAAGGGAAAGTCAATCTTCGTTGATAAATGTTCAAAATGTCATCGCCTTGAAAACGAAGGGTATGAAATAGGACCCAATCTCGCGGCGGTAAAGAACCGGGGTATGGACACGGTGTTGTTGCAACTTTTGGATCCGAATCGTGAAATCAACCCCGAGTTTGTGAATTTCATTGTGACGAAGAAAAATGGTGAGACATTCAGCGGGATTATCAAGAGTGAATCACCCAGCGCTATCGAACTGGCCCTTGGGGCTGGGGAGCATGAATTGATTCTACGTAGTGATATCCAAGAATTGAGACCCAGTGGGATTTCGATGATGCCTGAACAGTTGGAAGTGGATCTGGATGTAAAGGCGATGTCCGATCTACTGGCGTATATTGAAGGCCTAAGATAAGGGACCGGCAAGAACAGGAAAAGAAGATGAAAGACACCCGTCGTAGAGACTTTCTAAAGAAGATGAGTTCGATAGCTTTTATGGGTTTCGGCGTCGGCTTCTCTGGCTGCTACCAGCCATCGAGTCGGAGGAACATGGTTGGCAACTATATCGATGTGCATGTCCATATCGGACACGAATGGATGAAGGATGAGCATCTTACCGTCAAAAACCTCCTGGACTGGATGGATGTTCATTCCGTTGAAAAATCTGTTGTTCTGCCCCTCGTCTCTCCTGAATCGTGGTTCTATCCGGTTTCAACGGATTATGTATTGAAAGAGACGGCTCCTCATCGTGATCGGCTGATACCCTGCTGTTCCATCGATCCGCGAACGCTCAATCTTGGCGGCAGAGAAGGCACGGTTCTCCTATTGAAGGAGTATATCGACAAGGGGGCCAAGGGCTTTGGTGAGCATAAGCCTGGCGTGGCGATGGACGATTCGCGGAACATGGTTCTGTATGAATCATTGAATGAGGTGGGACTTCCCTGTCTATTTCATCTCGATAATAGCCGAAACATGGATAAAGTCGGGTTGCCGGGGCTCGAAAAGGTTCTAAAAACGTATCCGGACCTAGTCATGATAGGGCACGCGAACGGCTGGTGGGCGTCCATTGACGGAGATGCCGTCCAGGCCGATTTTCAAAGCTACCCGGATCGAGAGATTAACAGGCAGGGCGCCGTCGATCGGCTGCTTGCCGAGTATCCCAATATGTATGGTGACTTGTCTGCGGGCAGCGGTGCGAATGCGATATCGCGTGATCTTGAATTCGGACGCGCGTTTATTATTCGTAACGCAGACAAATTATTGTTTGGAACGGATTACTTAAAAGTCGGCCAGAAGATCCCGCAATTTGAATTATATGAAAACATGGATTTGCCCGCAGATGTGCGGGCGAAGGTTTATAAGGGAAATGCGGAACGCTTATTTGGATGAAGAAGGACATGTCTCTCATAGGCTCCCGTCTTCATGCCGGTGATCCACACCTGACTCGCTTTTTTCCCGGCTACATGATTTCTGATATTCTCACCGGCCTGTTTTCTTCGACAGACTTTTTGGCGGCCAAACCGATGGCAAGCGACATGAGCCCATCATTGCCATCAACCGGCATCTTGGTTCCACCAACCAGGGCATCTATGAATTCTCTCATCTCCTGATGGTATGAGGCACCATAACGCTCTAAGAAGAAGTGCAAAGGAAGCGCACTAGAGACCCCGGATTCCGTGTAAAGCCTGTGGTTGTTGGCAAAATTATTCTCAGCCTGAGCCATTCCCTTGCTGCCAAAGACTTCCAGCCGCTGATCATACCCGTACACAGCCCTACGACAATTGTCAATAATAGCCATGGTGTCATCTTCAAAGGTGAGAATAATGGAGGCGGTATCAATGTCGCCGACCTTGCCAATCTCCGGATCTACCAGCACTGCACCTTTGGCGTAAACTTCTTTGACCTGCTTTCCGGAAATGTACCGAGCCATATCAAAGTCATGAATCGCCATGTCCAAGAACAGTCCCCCTGAGACTCTGAGATACTCTACCGGAGGCGGCTCTGGATCACGGCTGGTAATCCTTACGATCTGAGGATCTCCGATTGAGCCGTTAACGACCAGCTCTCTAATCCTCTTGAACTCCGGATCGAAGCGACGGTTGAATCCGAGCATCAGGCCGACGCCCATTTCCTCAACGATGGCAAGGACCTCTTGTACTCTATCCAGCGACAGATCCAATGGTTTCTCGCAGAAGATCTGTTTACCAGACTTGGCTGCCTTTTCAACATAATCAGCATGTGTGTTTGTGGGTGAACAGATGACAATTCCGTCCAGGTCAGGTAAGCCAATCAACTCATCCATGGTCTGAACAAAGTGTCTCACACCAGACTCTTCGGCAATCCTCCTAGACGCATCGAGTACATCCATCGCGCCTACCACGATGACCTCAGGGTAGTTTCGGCAGAGGTTTTTCAAGTGTATCTTGCCAATACGTCCAAGGCCGACAATGGCTAGCTTTAAAGTTTTCATCTCCCTGTTCTTGCCGCTCCCTTACCATGTTCCCAACAAGACATAAATCATCACCGTCACGATGACCAGTATCGTGGATAGCAGACGCGCGTGCTTCCAGCCCTGCATATCCACCACGTCAGCAGTCTGTTCCTCGGTGGTGTCTCGACGGGGGTAGCAGTATGACACACCGAACATGAGTAACATATTGAGTACAAACTCGATTCCCCAGATATGGACAAAGTGGATACCAACATCTATCTCAAACATTGGCAGGAGAAATTCCATGGTTACATAAAAGGCCATGCCAAAGATCAACGCACACTTGGCTGCGATCGCTGAAATCGGCTTAATGAAAAACCCAGCCAGCATGATAGACGCTACTGGAATGAAGAAGATGCCATTGAGCTTCTGTAAGAGCTGGTAGAGTCCCTCGGGGGCGTTTGCCACCAGAGGGGCCGTTATGATGGCAAGGAATGCCAGCAGTGTCGATGTGAGTCGGCCCACCCGAACCAAGGCCTTGTCACTGGCCTGCTTTCTGATGTGTCGCTGGTAAACATCAATGCTGAAAATTGTCGCCGCACTGTTCAAGACACTATTAAACGTACTCAACACGGCCCCCATGACGACAGCAGCAAAGAACCCAACCAGATATGCAGGGAGCACTTTCTTTATCAGGGCGGGATACATCAGGTCCTGTAAGTGAATCATAAAACGTGTCGCTAAAATAGTAGAAGCCGATGACGCCCGGCAGTACGATAATCAGTGGGACAAGGATCTTCAGAACACCTGCATAGAGTAGGCCCTTCTGAGCCTCGACCAGATTTCTGGCGCCTAAAGCCCGTTGAATGATGGTCTGATTCATGCCCCAGAAATAGAGCTGGTTGATGATCAATCCGGTAAACAGTGTTCCAAAAGGCAGCACAGAATCCTTGGCGCCGATGACGTTAAACTTTTCCGGGGCATGATCAAAGACCTTGGTCAGTCCGGTCAGGATGTTCCCGTCACCAATACTGAACAGGGCGATGACGGGCACCAGCATGCCGCCGATCAATAAGCCATAGCCATTGATCGTGTCTGAAACGGCAACGGCCTTCAATCCCCCGAAAATGGCGTAGAAAGAACCAAGGAGCCCTACAACAACGACTGTGATCCAGAGTCCCTGTGTTTTGGACACATTGAGTACTTCAGACACGTTGAAGAGACTTTCTAGGTTAAGGGCCCCCGTGTACAACACGATGGGCAAGAGGGTGACGACAAAGGAGACCACTAAGAAGAGGGCAACGAGTGTCCGTGTGGTGCCGTCGAATCGTTTCTCAAGATACTGTGGAATCGTGGTCAATCCCATTCTCAGATACTTGGGAACGAAGTAGAGGGCCGACACGATCAGTGCCAGCGCGGAAGTCACTTCCCAGGCAATGATGATGCATCCATTCTTGTAGGAAGAGCCATTCATGCCCACCAGGTGCTCGGTGGAAATGTTGGTGAGCAGCAGGGAGCCCGCAATGACGACACCGCTCAGACTGCGTCCTGCCAGGAAGTATCCGTCTGAGGAATCCAAGGTGTCTTTGCGGAGTCGGAACCAGGCATAGAACGCCACAAACGCCGTGAAGCCGATAAAGGAAATGAGGGTCATCATGAGATTTGCACCCACCGAATCGCTATATGGATTTTCTAATGGAGCCTAATACGGGCGGGCATTCTTGATGCCTTCCTGTTGACCCGCATACGCTGTCTGTATCTCCTTTTTCTGAGACACTTCCGCGACGCCGCAGCGCCACCATGATTCGTAGCTATCGGTCATCGTCTTTGGCATGACCTTAATATCGATCAGCGTAGACACGGTTTGTTCCTTCGCATCTGCAACGGCAGACCTCAGTTCCTTCATCGTCGTGACCGAGTATGTCTTGGCGCCATAGGCCGCCGCGTTCATCGCAAAATCGATCTTCATCAGTTCCCCATCCAGTTTGCCCGAGACGGAATTGCGATATCTGAATTCGGTGCCAAAACTCCCCATGCCCGTGCCCATCTGGAGATTGTTGATGCAACCGAAAGAGCTGTTGTCGAATAACAAAATATTGATCTTTTGGTTCTCCTGGATTGAGGTGACTAATTCGGAATGGGACATCATATAGGACCCGTCACCGACAAAAGCATACACCTCCTGGTCCGGCGCTGCCATTTTTACCCCCAAGGCGCCGTTGATTTCGTATCCCATGCAGGAGAAACCATATTCCATGTGATAGGTGTTCGGTTGACTGGCATTCCACATGCGCTGCATATCGCCCGGCAGGCTGCCGGCCGAACTCACCGCAATGGCATCATCATCGAGAATCTTGTTCAGTTCACCCAGCACCTGCGTTTCCGTCAGTCGAGAATTAAACGCCTTGAAGAAATCCGGGAGAATCGCTTCATCGCGTGCTTTGACCTCTGGCACAAAATCATCCCCGGTATAGGTCAGGTTGTAGAGCCGTTCCAATTCTTCGTTCCAGGCATCTTTTGCGGCCGCGATCTCCGTGTTGTATCCTGAGGAGTACCCCCTCGCACGCAATTCGTCCGCCAACTGTGTCAACGCCACTTTGGCATCGGCGATGACTTTCACGGCGTCCATCTTGTAGGCGTCGAAATCCGAGATGTTGATAGAAATGAATTCAACATCAGGATGCTGAAAGAGTGATTTTGAGGCCGTCGTGAAATCAGAAAACCGCGTTCCGACTCCGATGACGAGGTCCGCATCACGGGCAATCCTGTTACTCGCAAGATTGCCGGTTGTCCCAATGCCACCGAGGTTTAACCTGTTAGCAGCCGGTACCGCACTCTTACCGGCTTGCGTCTCGCCTATGGGAATATTGAATGCTTCGGCAAACTTCAAGAACTCCTCTGAGGCCTCAGAATACCTGACACCGCCGCCACAGATCAGCAGCGGTTTCTTTTTGCCGACAATCGCGTCAGCGGCCTCCTTCAGCATCTCCGCAGTGGCAGGTGTTCGTTCAATACGGTGTACACGCTCCGCCAGGAAACTTTCAGGAAAATCATAGGCTTCCCCCTGAACATCCTGGGGCAGACAGACCGTGACTGCCCCGGTATCCGCAGGGCTGGTCAGCACGCGCATGGCATGAATCATGGCGGTCATGGTCTGTTCGGGCCGGTTGATGCGATCCCAGTACCTGCTAACTGCCTTGAACGCATCGTTGGTCGTGATATTGTAATCGTAGGGTTGTTCAACCTGCTGTAACACCGGATCCGGTTGCCGGACGGCATAGCTGTCTCCGGGTAAGAATAGAACGGGGATTCTATTGACCGAAGCCGTGGCAGCCGCAGTCACCATGTTGGCAGCCCCCGGGCCGATTGACGAGGTACAGGCAAAAATCTGCTTGCGCAGCTTCTGCTTCGCGAACCCCATGGCAGCATGCGCCATGCCCTGCTCGTTACGCCCCTGTAGCACGTGTAAGTCGCCGGGGTTTTCTTCTAGGGCCTGTCCCAATCCAAGCACATTCCCGTGACCAAAGATTGTGAATACGCCCTTCACGAATGGTGTCTTGCATCCATCGACCTCTACATATTGATTCTGCAGAAACTCGACAATGGCCTGGGCGACGGTGAGCCTTCTTGTTTTCATTGTGGGTCCATTCAAAAAACTTGTTTAGAGTGCCTATCAAAATGAATCGTAGCACCGAAAACGAGCGTTTCTGTGTCTGACAAGGAAGGCGAAGCAGGCCGTCCGAGGACGGTCGATGGAGCCTGACGCCGTCCAGACGCAGAATAAGCCGTTTGAATGCAGAGTCATTTTGCGTAGGT
>JADFMM010000060.1 GCA_022563885.1 Planctomycetota bacterium
CGGGCCGCCCATGTCGGGGTATTACTACGAGCCCGCCGCCACCGGCGTGCACGATGATCTCTATGCCCATGCCCTGGTCTTCGCTCTGAAGGAAGTCAAGATCGCCCTGGTCACCCTGGACCTGATCGGCATGGGCGCCCCCATGGTGGCGCAGGCCCGGCAGGCCATCGAAGCTTCCAGCGATATCCACGGTGATCATGTCATGATCAGTTGCACCCACACCCATACGGGACCAACCATCCCCCGCGGTACTCAGCGGGAGAATTCAAAGAGTAATGCTGCGCGGATCCAGGCCGCGTATGTGAAGGCGCTGCCGGGTCAAATCGCGCTGGCCGTGGAGCAGGCCAACAGTCGCCTGCAGCCCGCCCGCCTCTCGACCGCCGTCGGCCATGAGGATTCCATCAGCTTCAATCGCCGCTTTTTCATGACCGATGGCACCGTGGGATGGAATCCGGGCAAGCTCAACCCCAAGATCATCAAGCCGGCGGGACCCATCGACCCCGCCGTAGCCGTGGTCTACGTGGAATCGGATGCGGGTAGGCCGATCGCCACCTATGTCAATTTCGCCAACCACCTGGATACGGTAGGCGGACTGGCCTACAGCGCCGACTACCCCTTCACGCTCTCTTCACTGCTAAGCAAGATCAAGGGACCGGACATGGTGACCCTCTTCGCTCAGGGATGTGGGGGCAACCTCAATCATATCGATGTCACCACCGACGTGCGGCAGAAGGGACATGCCGAGGCAGCTCGAATCGGCATGGTCCTGACCGGCGAGGTGCTGAAGACCTACAGCAAGCTCAAATCCATCGATCCGACCTCAATCGGCCTGCGCCGGGAAGTGGTGAAACTGCCCTTGCCCCAAGTGGATGCGGACGCGGTGGCCCGGGCCCGCGAGACTGCGGCGACCTATGACACCCCGGAAGCGGCACCCTTCATGGAACTGGTCAACGCCTTCAAGGTGATCAGCGTCCATGAACGTCGGGGCAGACCGCTGGAGGCCGAGGTCCAGGTCATGACGCTGGGAAACGACCTGGCCTGGGTGGGGTTGCCGGCGGAGATCTTCGTGGAACTGGGCCTGGCGATCAAAGAAGCCTCCCCCTATGCGATGACCATTGTTACCAGTCTGGCCAATGGCTCCCTGGGATACATACCGGACCGCAAGGCCTACGCCGAGGGCAACTACGAGCCGGTCAGCGCCCGCTGCGCCGCCGGATCGGGCGAACGCCTGGTCGAGGCCAGCCTGCGCCTGCTCCGAGAACTGAAAGAGTGACAACGCAACCCTTGGTCGAGAGACGAGCGTATGACAGTGCAGAATTGGCTTCCCATCATGTTACTGGCCGCCTCGGTCGGCACGCCGACGCCGGGGGCTAGCCCCGCGCCGAATGTCGTTCTCATTTTCACCGACGACCAGGGAATGAACGACGTGAGCTGTTATGGCAGCGAGATTCCCACGCCCCACATCGATTCCCTGGCGCGGGATGGCCTGAGGCTGACACAGTTCTACGCGGCATCGGCGATCTGCACCCCCTCCCGTTTCGGATTGCTCACGGGACGCAATCCCAGTCGCTCACGTGACCGGCTGCTCTCCGCACTGATGTTTCTGGGCGACGTGGACAAGCGACGCGGCCTTCGCCAGGATGAGACGACCATTGCGACCGTGCTTCGCGCAAGCGGCTACGACACGGCGCTGATAGGTAAATGGCATCTCGGGCACGGACAAGCCGAATTCGATGCGCGTCGACATGGCTTTGACCACACCTACGGGCACACGGCCGGGTGCGTGGATTTCTTCACCCTATGCTACGGCAACACGCCCGACTGGTACCGCAATGGCGAACTGCTCGACGAGACCGGCTATGCCACGGATCTGATCACGGATGAGGCCGTGCGTTACCTCGGCGAGCGCGATCCCGCGCGGCCCTTTTTTCTCTTTATCCCCTACAACGCGCCGCATTTCGGCAAGGGCTGGGACGACGGCAACAACAGACCGGTGAACATCCTCCAGCCGCATCCGCGCGACCTTAAGCGGGTCAAGTTCATTGCGGACCCCACCCGCCGCAAGTACGCCGCCAAGGTGGTCGCCCTGGACGACGGAATCGGCCGCGTGCTGCACGCCCTGGACGCCAATGGCCAACGCGAGAACACCCTCGTCATCTTCATGACCGATCACGGCGGTGACGCGAACTACGGTGGAGACAACCGGCCGTTTCGGGCGGGCAAGGCGACCTTATTTGAGGGAGGCATACGCGTGCCCTGCCTGGTGCGTTGGCCGGGGAAGGTGAAACCTGGGACCCATTCAAATGAGGTCACTTGGGCGATCGATTGGTTTCCTACCCTGTGCGCGCTGGCCGGAGCAAAGACTGAAGGACAAGGTTTGGACGGCATGGACATTTCGCCCGTACTCCACGGTGGTCGTCTGACGGAACCCCGTGAGCTGTTCTGGGAACTGGGTGCACACACAGAGCTGGACCGCGGCCACTGGATGGCGCTGCGCCGAGGCCCGTGGAAGTACGTGCGCACACCTCAAGAGAGCCAGTGGCTGTTCAATCTCGAAGACGACCCGGGCGAACAACAGAATCTTGCCGGACAAGAGCCACAACGATTCGAGCGTCTGCGGCAACGCGCCAACGCGTTGCGCGACCTCTACCGTGGACTCTATACGCCGGGGTAGACCCAGGGCTTTCGGTATTCGCGGCTGAGGAGTTTGTTGGCCTCGGGGTCATTCAGAATGTGTTCTCTCTTGCCATCCCAGTCGACGCTCCTACCGATCTTATAGGAGAGCATGCCCAACAGACTCATATTGGTGGAGCGTTGCCCGATCTCAATATCACAGACGGGTCGAGTGCGGTCTTTGATCGACTTGAGAAAATCGGCGAAGAGTTCCCGGATATTTTGTTCGTCGGGTAGGTGGAGCGTCGGCTCCTGGTGGATGACCTTCTGGCTCTTGTTGGCCGGGTAGAAGTTCCATCCGTCACGCCAGCCCATGTGGAAGGTGCCCTTGGTGCCGTAGAAGTAGCAGCCGATGTTGGTTTTTTCCGCGTGGTTATGTGCGTAGCGGCGATGTTCCCAGGAGGCGATGAAGCTTTCAAACTCGAAGGTGGCCACCTGAGTGTCGGGTGCATCCGTCGTCTGTTCTACGGCCGTGCTAACGGGTCCTCCCGCGATGTTGCGTCCGCCGGTTGAATAGACACGCTTGGGATATTTTTCCTCGGTCCACCAGAGGATCTGGTCCATCCAGTGGATCCCCCAATCACCGAGGGTTCCATTCGCATAGTCCAGGAAGTTTCGGAAGCCCTTGGGATGAATCTTCTTGCAGAAGGGTCGTAGCGGCGCAGGGCCGCACCAGAAGTCCCAATCGAGACCCGCAGGGGGTTCGGTGTTGGGAGTCGGTTCCTCGGGACCGCCACTGTAATGAACGAAGGCGCGAACCATACCGATCTTGCCGGCATTGCCCTCCTTGAGGAACTTCATGCCCGAGACATTGTGGGGGGAGACGCGTCGGTGGGTTCCCACCTGCACGATCTTTCCCGTCTCCCGCGCGGCACTGACCATGGCCCGGCCTTCCCGGATGGTATGGGAGATCGGTTTTTCCACATAGACATCGGCGCCGGCTCTGACAGCGGCAATCGTGATCAAGGGGTGCCAATGATCCGGCGTGGCGACGATGGCGATATCCGGCTTTATCTCTTCGAGCAGCTCCCGGTAATCATCGTAATTCTTGGGCTTGTGTCCGGAGAGTCTTTCCAGCTCGGCCGCGGCAGGATCCATTTGATTCCTATCGACATCACAGCAGGCCACGACGCGGCATTGACCGGATTCCAATGCCGTTCGCGCAATGTTCATGCCCCACCATCCGGTGCCGATCAGAGCGGTTCGATATGGCGTCTCCTTTCGTGCCCCGAGAACTGCCGGAGCGGAAAGGGCCAGACCGGTGGCGACGGAGTGTTGCAGGAATTGTCGTCGGTTTAGGGAGGTTCGGCTCATGGTTCAGACTCCTCTTCTGTGAGTGCCTATCAAAATGAATCAGAGCACCGAAAACGAGCGTTTTTGTGTCTGGCAAGGAAGGCGAAGCAGGCTATCTGAGGATAGTCGATGCAGCCTGACGCCGTCCAGACACAAAATAAGCCGTTTGAATGCAGAGTCATTTTGCTAGGTGCTCTTAGTTCCTGGTTGGATGTATCAACTGTTCGCCAAGTCTTGGACAAGCTAGCGTGCCGGTGTCTGGGCGAAGGCATACTACTAAAAATTGCGGACGAAGGCCAATACGCTATGCGTGCCCTCGCCGGGCGTGGAGGAGGAGTTGGAGACCTTGGATAAAGCCATAGCGTGATATTGCCGCTGCGCGGGGTAGAAGGCTTTTTTAGATCCACCGACAACGAATGTGGCGCACCTTCGCCCTGTTGCCAGAGGCCTCGATGATTGCACGATTCATCCGAATCCGGTATTGTCCTACCGGGGCCAAAAAAACGAATTTCCAATTGAGGACCGATCATGAAAAAGCACTATGTCATGCCTTGCATTGTCTTGACCGCATTACAGCTCTTGTCCGGCTGCGGTTCCAGCGTCAAATTTGAAGAACACGCCAACCGGATCGACGTCCGCATGAAAGGCGAACTGTTCACGAGTTACCTGCATGCCGTGGATCCCAATCAACCCCTCGTCGCCCAGGGTCGCCGTTTGGCCAAGCCCGTCCTCTCGCCAGTCTATTCACCCAGCGGGATCTTGATGACGCGGGGCTACCCGTTCTTCTCCGTCGAAGGCGAATCCCAGGATCATCCCCATCATATGGGCGTCTACTTCACCATTGATATCAATGAGGAGAAGTTTTGGGGCAGCAGTAGGCAAGAGCTGCCCAGCATCAAGCACATTGAGGTCCTGAAGAAAAAGACCCGCGGCAAGCAGGGCCGTTTGCACACCTTGATGCACTGGGTGGACCGCGAGGGCCGGGTGATGCTGGAGGAAGAGCGGCACATGACCTTCTGGGACCGGTCTCGCGAGGGCCTACGTGCCATCGACATGACCATCTACCTGACCGCCCGGGATCGGAAGGTGGTGATCGGAGACACCAAGGAGGGCCTGCTGGCCGTACGCGTCGCCCCCTGGTTGAATGAGAATCATGGCACCGGACGATACCTGAGTTCCAACGGCGACGAAACCGAGAAAAACGTCTGGGGCAAACGGGCCAAGTGGATGCGTCTCCAGGGCCAGAAGGACGGCCAAACCTACGGCATCGCCATCCTCAATCATCCCGATAGCGTCAACTATCCCACCTTCTGGCACGCACGCGGGTATGGTTGCTTCAGCGCCAATCCCCTGGGCCAGGGCGCGTTCGAAAAGTCACGCAAGGTTGCGAACGCCCGAGATCTGAATTTCACACTGGAGCCCGGCGTGCCCGCCTGTTTTAAGTTCCGCCTGCTCTTCTACGAAGGCGACAGGGCCATGGAGCAGATCGAAGCGGAATTCGCGGCTTACGCGGGAGCACCCTAGCGGTTTCGAGTCGAACCTGTCTTTCGTGTTGCCACAAGCAGGCAATTCGGACGACTCAAGGGGTCTCATTGATGGCCAATTCAAAGCAGGCTGCTTCCA
Source organism: Planctomycetota bacterium (assembly GCA_022563885.1). Taxonomy (GTDB): domain Bacteria; phylum Planctomycetota; class Phycisphaerae; order Sedimentisphaerales; family Anaerobacaceae; genus JAIPFM01. The sequence continues at coordinate 5,590 of JADFMM010000060.1, forward strand.
CGCCGTTACGAACGTATAGGCGATTGCCAACGACCACGGGGTGATTCCAGGTCCTTCCGCTCAGGACTTTATGTCGCCCAAGTTCGCTAAACGAATCGGGGCTGGCGCGCAGCAGAACGAGTTCTCCCTGTTCTGATATAACCAGCAGTTGGCCGCCGCTGGGTAAGAGAAGGACTTGACCGTGTCCATAGCGCCCCTGCTTCCATTTCTTCTCTCCGTCACGGATGTCGACACAGGCGAAGACGTTGTTGTCAAATCCGTACAGGAAGCCATCGTGGGATACAAAGTCGTTGAAATAGGGCTTCATGCGTTTCGATATCCAACCGGTCTCGGTCACGAACTGCTCGCCGTCCCATCGTGCGTCAACGCGCTGCGTACCCATGCCCATGGGTGTTCCGAGTAATACGCTCGAGCCAGCAACGACCAAGGGCTGAACCACGCGATATTGCTTGAATTCCCAGACATGGTTTCCGATCACATCTCCCGTCTCGGGTTCAACGAAGCGGATCCCCTTATTCGTCAACATCAGCACACATTCTTTGCCATCGACCATGGACAGCTGCGGGGAACTGTAGCTGTGATCCCCTGCAGGGGCGCTCCAGCGCAATTCCCCGGTGGTCTCATCGTAAGCGAGTATGCCCTTGTCGTCGGTCCCACCGGCGTGCACAATGACCAGCCCATGCGTGACCAGCGGCGATGAGGCAAAACCCCACTCAGGGGGGTTCCGTCCTGCATCTTTACGAAGGTCACATTGCCAGACAAGCCGACCGGTCAAAGGATCGAGTCGATTCAGCAATCCATTGGCGCCCAGGGTATAAAGGCCATCACCGGCTATGGTTGGGGTCGCTCGCGGCCCCGCCCCTCCAATCGTCTCCCAGAAGCGCGACACGTCCTGGTGAGTCCACAACTCGCTCCCATCGCGGGCGCTGTAACAGACCACGACTTCGTCATCCCCGCGCTGCTCCTGCGTAAATAGACGATTGCCCGCGACCGAGAAGGAGGACCACCCTGGTCCGACCCGTACCCGCCAGATCTCTCTGGGCGGATGCGTCTGCCAATCTTCGACAAGGACAACCTCCCATTGTTCGCCCCGACGGTCGGCGCCGCGGAAACCGGGCCATTCCGGAGAGGCGAGCGGTTCACGGGATTCGACATCCGGTGTCGGGGCACGGGTGGCCAAGGTTTCTAAGAATCGCTCCTCTGCAGTCGGCTCCCACCTCCAATTCTGAACCGCCTTGAAGTCTCCATGGATCTCGTCCGTGCGAACCAGATCCCAGTAGCCGAATCCAATCAGAGCCGCCAAGAGTGCCAACGCAGTCCGGGCCGGATACCGCCTCCTTGCGCAGGTTATCACGACAGCAAAGGCGGTCATACCCCACGGTACGGCGTAGATCATGGTGCCGAAGCCAAAGACGGTTTTGTGGGACAACGCCGTGGTGAGGACGATAATGATGATCAGGCCAATCGCCCCGATCAACTTTTCCTTGATCAACGCGCGGCTGAAGAAAACCCACCAGAGCAGGATCAGAAGCGACACCAGGCAGGGGCCCATGAAACCGGCCATCAGGACGCCAAAAGAGGATTCGTCAGCAAGCCTCGACCCGATGCGCAACCCCCAGATCAAGAAAACGAACAGAATCGCCGGCCAGACGCGCAATGGGCGGATTTCGGGCTTGGTTGCTTCCGTCACGCTGTCATTAGCGCTGGACTGATCGATGCCGCCATCGTCCATTGAGTCTTGCTTGCTATTCACTTCTAATGCCCTCTTGATGTAATCCTAAGGCTTCTTGTGTGGTGTTTTCAGTCCTGCCAGCGTATGGCGTGGTACCCATGCTTTGTTTCGCATTTTATCCGCACAAACAGTCCATAGCCGTAAACGTCCCGTCAATACCTGTCAGTAGTGTGATATCGCATTATTGTCAAGAGTTGCGATTCTCTCCGGTTATCCGTTATATATAGAGGTATTCGTGGCACAGCCAGATATCTGATAAGGACCGTTGGTTTCACAGAACAAAATGGACATTTATCAATACAGCTTTACAGCACCTGACAAGGTGGTTGACGAGAATGGACACGTTAACAATGTCGAATACGTACGCTGGATGCAGGAAGCGGCCACACAACACGCCGAGACAGCGGGATGTGTTCAGGCAACTAAAGCCGCAGGGGCGAGTTGGATTGTGCGTTCCCATGAGATTGAATACCTGCACCCTATGTTTGCAGGTGATGAGGTCTGTATTCTGACATGGGTTGCCAACTTTCGCAAGGTACGGTCTCTGCGCAAATATAGGTTCATACGTTCAGTCGACGATGCTGTATTGGCCCAAGGTGCGACGGAGTGGGTATTCATAGACATACGCAGCCAGCGCCCCCGATCCATACCCGAGGAGATCAGGCGTCTCTTTGTGTTGGTGCCGGAGACCCAGGAACCCTAAGTTTCTTAAGATACAGTTCCTATGACCAGTCAGATATGCCTACTGCGAAGAAGTGTCTTGTGTCTCTTCACGATCGCCGGCGGCTCGTATGCTGTAGATGGGGCGGAGGCCATTCGGCCAAACATCGTCATGGTCGTTTCCGACGATCAGGGCTACGGAGACGCGAGCTGCTATTGGAACACGGGCAAGGGTGGTTTGGACCGCAGAATATCGAACACGGAACGGCAGAATATCGAAGGGCAGTTAGCTTCACAACGGGACATTCCTCGTTCGACATTCTGCGGTTCATCTCTGCCCGAAATGATCGGTGAACGATTACCGGAAACCGGCTAGTCTACCAGGATTCGACTCGACTTGTTTCTCCCTTGAATCGTTGTCCCCTCTGTCGGTACAATCACGCCTATCGACCGGTTGCTATCTGATCGCCACGCTGGATTTGACCACCCAGAGAGGGGTTCGTCTAGCCTCGTGGCGGCAAGCGGAACTTACAACTTGGAGAATCGCATGTTCCACCGTCTCTATCTGATACTGCTGCTCGTGATTTCCACCGTGACATTGCAGGCCCAGGATGCCTCCAGCGATATTCGTGTGCTCTTTCTGGGGGATCGTGGTCACCACCAACCCGCCGCCCGCGCCCAACAGCTGATTCCGGCGCTGAACCCCCGCGGCATTCGGGTTACCTATACAGAAGAAGTTGAGTGGCTGCGAAAGGAGCGCTTGGCGGAGTTCGACTGTCTGTTGCTCTACGCCAACATCGACACCATCACGCCCACTCAGGAAGAGGCGCTGCTGGAATTCGTGGCAGGCGGCAAGGGATTCGTCCCCCTTCACTGTGCGTCCTTTTGCTTTCGCAACTCGACTGCGTTTGTGGAACTGGTGGGGGCGCAATTCAAGAGCCATGGGACCGGTGTCTTCTCCACTCGATGCACGGAGCCGAAGCATCCCATCATGGCGGGACTGCCCCGCTTCGAGAGCTGGGACGAGACCTACGTCCATCAGCATCACACGAACGATCGGACCGTGCTCTCGGTGCGCGAGGAAGGGGCGCATGAAGAGCCCTGGACCTGGGTGAGAACCCATGGCAAGGGGCGGGTGTTCTACACCGCCTGGGGTCACGATCAGCGGACCTGGTCGCAGCCGGGCTTCGTGACGCTGGTGGAACGCGGCATTCGTTGGGCCAGTGGCAAGGGCGCCGTGGATGGCAGCGATTGGGTTCCCCTCAAGCCCCTGGAATACCGCCCCGCCAAAGTCGCCTTCTACCCACCCCGGGGACCGCGCACCGGGGATGGGGAGTGGAATCAGATGCAGTTGCCCTTGGGCGTAGAAGAGTCCATGCGGCATATGGTGACACCGCCGGAAGTGCGTCCGGTGCTGTTCGCTTCCGAGCCGGACCTGCTGCCGGTCATCGCCATGAACTGGGATGAACGAGGTCGTCTCTGGGTCGCCGAAAGCGTGGACTATCCCAACCAGCTACAGCCTGAAGGTCAGGGCAATGACCGCATCTCCATCTTGGAAGACACCGATGGAGACGGTCGTGCGGACCGCTTCACCGTGTTCGCCGATCGATTGAGCATTCCCACCGGCCTCACCTTCGCCAGAGGAGGCGTGATCGTGCAGCAGGCACCCAGCACGCTGTTCCTAAAGGACACGGACGGCGACGACCGCGCAGACCATCGTGAAGTGCTGTTGAGCGGTTGGGGAACCACGGACACCCATTCCGGTCCCAGCAACATTCGCTGGGGACTGGACAACTGGATCTGGGGCATGGTGGGCTATTCCGGCTTTCGGGGGACCGTGCAAGACACGGAACTCCGTTTCGGATCGGGCTTCTACCGCTTTCGACCCGACGGATCGGCGCTGGAATTCGTGCGAGGCACCAACAACAACACCTGGGGACTGGGTTTCAGTGAAGAGGGGCTGACATTCGGTTCCACGGCAAACAACAATCCCAGTGTCTACATGCCCCTGGCGAACCGCTACTACGAATCGGTGCGAGGATGGTCTGCCCGGGTCCTTGGCACCATTGCCACCACCGCGGCGTTCTATCCGGTGACGGACAAGGTGCGCCAGGTGGACGCCCACGGCCGCTTCACTGCGGGCGCAGGCCATGCCCTGTACACGGCGCGGCGATACCCAAAGAAGTACTGGAATCGGACGGCGTTCGTGGCCGGCCCCACCGGGCATCTGGTAGGAACGTTTGAATTGCAGCCGGTGGGCGCCGACTTCCAGAGCCACTGTGCCTGGAATCTCCTGGCCAGCGATGACGAATGGTGTGCGCCCACGGTGGCGGAGGTGGGCCCCGACGGAAATGTCTGGGTGGTGGATTGGTACAACTACATCGTGCAACACAATCCCACGCCCCGTGGCTTCGAGAAGGGCAGGGGCAATGCCTATATCACGGAGCTTCGCGACAAGTCCCACTGTCGCATCTATCGCCTGGTCCACGGCCCGGATACACCGTCCGTTAAAGTACCCCTCGGCTCTGTCGCGGAGCGCGTGGCGGCACTCAAGAATGACAATATGTTCTGGCGACTTCACGCTCAGCGATTGCTGGTGGAACAACAGCAGCGCGACGCCATACCGGCACTGCTCTCTCTGGTGTCCGACGCCTCCACGGATGCCATCGGGCTCAACACCGCCGTCATCCACGGCCTCTGGACACTACATGGTCTGGGCGCACTAAATGGCACCCACCCCCTGGCCGTGAAAGCAGCGGTGGCTGCACTGCGTCACAGTTCCATGGGAGTGCGCCGCAGCGCATTGCAGGTGCTACCCCGGAACGCCGACATGGCTGACCGGATACTGGAACACCGCCTGTTGTGGGATCCGGAAGCGCAAGTCCGTCTGGCTGCCGCACTGGCGCTGTCGGAGATGCCGCCCTCGGAGACCGTGGGGGCGGAGATCTACACTGCCCTGGAATCCCCGGAACAGGCGCAGGACCGGTGGATTCGGGATGCCTTGACGGTGGCGGGGGCACGTCACGATGTGGGCTTCCTGCAGACGGTACTGGCCGCATCTCAAGGAGCAGCACGGGATTCATCGTCACGACCGGCAGAAGTCGAGATTCCCATTAATGGATCCCTGGAAAAAGTAGAGGGTTCGCTGCCGAAGGGATGGGCGGTGCGCCACTACGGAGGGCAGGCAGAGCATCACCTCGATGAGCGTGCTCATTCCGGCGAGGTCGCCATCCGCATCAGTTCGACGCGAGGCGCGAACACCAGTGTCCGTTGCGTGGTTCCAGTGAAACCGGAGCACACCTATCGGCTCAGTGGTTGGATCAAGACCGAGGGCGTGAAGCCGCGGGGCGGAGCCGACGGGGCGCTGTTCAATGTTCATGAATTACAGGGGGCGAACACTGTGAAGACCACGGCCCTGAAGGGCAACACGGACTGGCGCAAGGTCTCCGTGACCTTCAATAGCCGTGGCCGAGAAGTCATCAGCATCAACTGCCTCTTCGGGGGATGGGGATCGGCAACCGGCGTCGCCTGGTTTGATGACATCTCGCTGGTGGAAGTGCCGAAGACTTCACTGGACGTGGGGTCTTCCCGTGAGATGGGCGCGGTGGTGCGTGTGGTAATGACGCACTACGCCTCGCGGGGACCCACCGAATCCGTGGTCACGCTCCTGGCCCGGATGCGCGGCGCCGACACCCTGCTGGCGGAGGCCATGCTAGCCGGCCTGGTGGCCGGGTGGCCGGAGACGGCGCGCCCGAGTCTGACGGTGGCAGACCGGGTGGAACTTGGCGTCTTGATGGAGGCCCTTCCGGCCGGACAGCAAGCACAACTTCTGACGCTGGCGGATCGTTGGGGGGAGCGTTCCCTCTTCTCCGGAGATGTGGAGGCCGTCACGCGCGCCATGCGTGAGCAGGTCGCGGATCACGGAGCCGAGGTGGAGTTGCGGGTAAACGCGGCGGGACGGCTGATCCGACTGGACGACAGTCTCGTCACCGCCGACTGGATCGCGGCACAGATCCAGCCCCAGGAGCCCGCGGCCCTGGTGACGGGACTCTTGCACGCGCTGGCCTTCAGTCGCGTGGAGGCCACTGGAAGGGCGATCATCGGAACCTGGGATCGGCTGACGCCCATGGCGCGACGCACGGCCATCGGTGTTCTGGTGAACCGTCTGGAGTGGACCTTGACCCTGCTGGAGGCGGTGAAAGATGGCAGAATCCCGGCCTCGGATCTGGCGATCGAATACCGGCAACAGCTGATCCACCACGGAGACACGCGTGTGGCGCAGGCTGCGCAAGCTCTGGGCCAGGGGATCGCCAATCAGAGTCGCGAAGAGGTCCTGGCCCGTCTGCTTCCCTATCTCCAGGAAGAGGGGACCCAAAAGCGAGGTCAGGAACTCTTCCGGGAGTTGTGTGTTCAGTGCCACACCTTTCAGGGTGAGGGACAGAACATCGGCCCAGACCTCACTGGCGTGGGCGTGCGCGATCCGCGGGAGATCCTCTCCGAGGTGGTGAATCCCAATCGATCGCTGGAAGCCAACTACCGTCAATGGATGGTGCAAACCACGGATGGCGTGGTGTTGACCGGCAAGTTGCAGGGAGAAACGCGTACCACCATCGAACTCCAGACGCTGGATGGCACGGTGCATGTGGTCCAGCGCATGGACATCGAGCGCTTGACGGCATCCAACCTTTCGATCATGCCCGAGGGGCTGGTGGATGAAATGCCTCCGACAGACCTTGCCTCGCTGATGATGTACCTGCGTCAGGAATAGTCTCAAACGGACCGGATGCCACCCCCACGTGCACGTGCAATAGTCCCAGGGCTGTTATCCCATTGATCTGTCTTTTTCTCGGGGTATAATCATTTCTATGGCCGTAAAAACAAATCTCCTATCCGTCGAGCATCTCAGCAAGGAAATGCGTCTCGACGGCGGCATGATCCAGCCGAAATTGCACGACCCGGGCATGATCGTGCACCTCAAGGACATTCGACTGAAGATACTGAAATGACGATGGTTGAACTCCGGGCAGATGAAATTCGCGCGTTTGTAGGTGGAAAGAAGCGGCCGAAGCCTAGGCTGTGTCGGAAAACTCGATCTGGCTTCGAGCGGCCCTTTTTCTTGAATCGTTTTATCTGCCGCTGTCGCAGCAACGGTCGGATCAAGGCAGCCGCCGTTGTCCGCCTGGCCGCATCCGGCTGCATCGACGATAGAACAAACATCGCCTGCTTCGCCGTCTTTGCCAGCCGAAAAAATTGCTCGCTCTCGGGCCGACGACGGAGTTTTCCGACAAAGCCTGGTAAAAAGCTGTCCGTGAAATTGATCCTCCCGCTCTTTCTGACCGTTTTGCTTGCGTCCTGCGCGAGCCCCGGCCGGGGACCCACTGCGGACGATGTCATCCATGACGTGGTGATCCAGAACGGCACGATTTACGACGGCAGTGGCGGCCCGCCTTTTGTGGGGACGCTGGCCGTCCGGGGCGACAGGATTTCGCATGTGGGCGCCCCGGTGGAGTTGCCCGGCAAAACCATCATCGACGCCTCCGGCCTGGCTGTCTCGCCGGGGTTCATCAATATGCTGAGCTGGACCGCCACCGCGCTGATGCGTGACGGCACATCGCAAAGCGACATCCGGCAGGGCGTCACCCTCGAGGTGCTGGGGGAGGGCTCCTCGCTTGGCCCGCTCAATGACAGCATGCGCCAAGCTCGGTTGAACCGGCAGGACGAGATCAAGTTTGACATCCCGTGGACCACGCTGGGCCAAGCGCTCGAATATTTTGAGCAACGAGGCGTGGCCCCGAACCTCGCCTCCTTTGTCGGCGCGACGACGCTGCGCATCCACGAGGTCGGTTATGAAAATCGCCCGCCTACGGCCGCGGAGCTGGAGCGGATGAAGGTGTTGGCCCGGACCGCCATGGAGGAGGGAGCGGTGGGCATGAGCACGGCGTTGATTTACGCCCCGGCCGACTACGCCTCGACGGAGGAACTGGTCAGCTTGGCCAAAGTGGTGGCCCAATACGACGGGCTGTACATCTCACACATGCGCAGCGAAGGGTCGGATCTGCTGGAGGCGCTGGATGAACTGTTCACCATTGCCCGCGAGGCAGGTGTTCGATCGGAGATTTATCACCTGAAAGCCTCCAGGCGGGACAACTGGCACAAGCTCGACGAACTCATTCGCCGCGTGGAAGAGGCCCAGCAGGATGGCCTACGAATCACCGCCGACATGTACACCTACAACGCCAGTTCAACCGGCCTGACCGGCGTGATCCCGACCTGGGTGCAGGAAGGCGGGCACGCGGCTTGGATGAACCGGATGAGGGATCCCGAGGTGCGCGAGCGCCTGGCCAGCGAACTGCGAGAGCAGCTTGCCAAGCAGCCGGCGGAAGGCATATTGCTGGTGGGCTTTCGCAACAAGGAACTGGGCAAACGGTTCATGGGCAAGACCCTCGCGGAGGCGGCACGCATCAGGGGGCAGGCGCCGGAGATCGCGATCATGGACATGGTGCTCGAGGACGACAGCCGGATCCAGTGCGTCTATTTCAGCATGTCAGAGGATAACGTCCGCAGGAAGATGGCCCTGCCGTGGGTCTCCTTCTGTTCAGATGCCGCCTCGCTCGACCCGAGTTGGGCCACCGACATGACCCATCCGCGGGCTTACGGCAGCTTCGCCCGGGTGCTGGGGAAATTCTCGCGGGACGAAAAGGTCATCCCGCTGCGGGAGGCGATCCGGCGGCTGACCGCCTTCCCCGCCGCCAACCTGAAAATCAAAGACCGTGGCAGCCTGAGGGAGGGCTACTTCGCCGATGTCGTCGTGTTTGATCCCGAGACAGTCACCGACCATGCCACCTTCGAAAAGCCGCACCAGTTTTCCACCGGGGTGTGGCATGTCTTTGTGAACGGGGTTCAGGTCTTGAAGAACGGCGAGCATACCGGCGCAACGCCCGGCCGTTTCGTCCGGGGCCCAGGCTGGAAAGGCCACCCCGACGCGGAGTGATCCACCGCTTGCTGTCCGAAAAAAGATCGAGGTAAAATCTGCTGGGTTGGCTGCTTGCTTGCCGTTCCCTTGACCTGGCCGTAGACGGAATTTGTACAACTGACCCTGAGCGGTTGAAGAACTTGAGGCATCGTGCATGAGCGAAAGGCCCCGCGGATTTATTGAGGGACTGAATAAGCAGTTAAGTGTCCCGGTTGCCCGGTTACTGAGGAATGTATCCTGGATAACACCTAGCGGCATCACCTGGACGTCTGCATTGTTGGCCGGTGTGCTGGCGCCCTGGGCCATCGTTACCGGACGGAACCTTGCGGCTGCTGTTCTGGTGCTGGCCGGCGCCTGGCTGGACAGCGTGGATGGTGATCTCGCCCGTGTCCGCCAGTGCGGAACTAAGGAAGGAGAGATTCTGGATGCTGTCCTGGATCGCTATATCGACTTTGCCATTATCGCGGCGTTGATCTGGCAGACCCCAGATTGTTTGTGGGTGGGGTTGGCTGCGTTGCTGGGTAATCAAATGGTGCCCTATGTGCGCGCCCGAACCGAGGCGGCGGGCAAGGCCTCCGTGGCGACCTTCGGTTCCCGGGATATTCGCAATATGATTCTGGTTGTGGGTTTGCTCGGGGGATGGAATTGCCCACTGTTGGTCATCCTCGCCCTCATCGCCAACGCATCGGCCCTGCACCGTTTTTACCATGCCGCCAGGAGACGGGCATGAAAGCAGTCTTATTGGCAGCCGGACGTGGATCGCGTCTTCACTCCTTGACGCAATCAACGCCAAAGCCTCTGGTCACGGTGGGCGCACGGACCTGTCTCGATATCGCATTGGAATCCCTGGCCGCCGTGGTGGACAGCATCGTGGTGGTGACGGGGTACCTTGGGGATAGAATCGGAACGCATCTGGAGAGGCATCCGCCCTCGGTACCGGTGCAGGTAGTGGTCAACCCCAAGCCGGAGCAAGGGAATCTGACCTCGCTGGCGGTGGCGCGTGCTTTAATTGAAGACGATGGATTCGTCTTGACCAATGCCGATCATTTGTTTCCGTCAAATTTCTTTAGCGATCATTTTGTGACTGATGTAAATATCGCCATTGCCGCGCAAAACGATCGTCCTATCCTGGATGATGAGATGAAGGTGGAGGTGGTCGCCGATCACCTCCGGGAAATCAGCAAGACCTTGACTACGTATGACGGGGCGTATATCGGCACAACACGGATTCCTGCACGCCACTCGTCTGCCTACTGGGCAGCGTTTGACCGGGTCAAGGAGGTTATTGATCCGGCACGCGCCTGCGTGGAGGATGTGTTGCAGGCCTTGGCGCATTCAGAAACACCTCCCCACGTCACATGGATCAACAACCTCCAGTGGTTTGAGGTGGATACCCTTGAAGATCTGGAAAAGGCGCGAAAGGGATTGGCGCCATGACTACGCAATTGCTGATATTCGATATGGATGGCACCTTGATTGATACCATGGAGGACTATGCCGATAAGGCGGCTGCACTCATCTTCGAGCATTACGGGAAACCCAGGGATGAAGCGCGCCGACGCTACTTTGACACCTCCGGCTTGCCGTTTGAACAACAACTTGAACAGATATTTCCGAAAGAACCATGCAATACCGAGGTCGCGCAGTTGTTTGAGAGCTGGAAAGACGGATACTTGATGAACGTTACCCTGTCTTCCGAGACTGAACAACTGTTGCGCGGTTGGCGAAATGCCAGGTTCCGTGTTGCCATCTCATCGAACAATCTGGAACCCTATGTCCGGCGTTTGGCGAGCTGTTGGCCCGTGGATGCTGCATTGGGTTACCGGGTGAAGGATGGTTTAGGTAAAGGCGAGCCTCATTTCCAGAAACTGGAGAAGCGATTCGGTATTACCCGTGAACAGATGCTCTTTATTGGTGATTCGCCCAATGACGCCCGTATTGCCGCTCAGTGCCATGTCCCCTTTTTGGCACTGCTGACTGCCGAGTTTGCCGAGGCCGATTTCACCCGATACTCTCCTGGCGTCAAATGCATTGCGAGGTTGAGTGACCTCAATGCGTTCCTGCAAGATAGCAAGCAACCGGAGTGAGTGCCTCATGAACCAAACCACCCCGATCCTGGTGATTGGCCATGTCACCCGTGACCTCATCGGCGGCGAGGAACGCCTCGGCGGTTCCGCCGCCTACATCGCCCGCGTGCTCAGCACCCGTGGCATGGACGTGGCCTTGGTGACTTCTGCGCCGGACGATCCACTGCTGAAACCACTTGCGACCAATCCGCGCATTCGTCTGCATCGCCTTCCCTCTGAGTCGTTCACCACATTTCGTCATCATCACACTCAGGGCGAAAGACGACTTGAACTGGAAACGTGTGGTGCTGCTATCACGGCGGCTGATATCCCGTCCGCGTGGCGCGACCTGCCCTGTGTCTTTCTGGTGCCTGTCATGGGGGAATGCGATGCCGACCTGCTATGCGCCTTTCAGGAATCCGAACTCATTGTCGGTGCCCAGGGGTGGTTGCGCACGGTCGAGGCGGACGGTCGGATCAGACCGTCCGCACCGCCGGAAGCCTTGCTGGCTGCCCGGTTGCTGGCGGTCACGCTGTCGGAAGGGGACCATCCCGAAGCTGAGGCGCTTGCCCGCCGTATGGCCCGGCACTGTCGGCTCGTGGCCCTTACCAGGGGAGATAAGGCGGTAACCATCTTCGAGAAGCGCGGTGAAAACGACATTCCCATCGCACCGGTGAAGCAGGTGCGCGACACCAATGGCGCCGGTGATGTCTTCACCGCCCTGCTGGGCCTGCGAATCATGAGTGGGGATACGGTGAGGACAGCGGTGACTGGCGCCGCCCAGGGTGCCACCCACTATGTCGCCGAGGGTATGGCAGGCTTGGGCATGCTCCAGACGGTTCCTAAATTCCAGTCGCCAATTCGCTACGTGAGAAGCCGCATCCAGGCGCTTATCGAGATTTCCGAAGTTCCGGAGGATCCGCACCATGCCGACAATACCCTGGCGTGGTTGTTGCGCCTCGAGCCGGCTGCTGATGAAGCGCTGCAAATTGCGGCGCTGGCCCATGATATCGACCGCGCAACACCGGAGCGTGTCAGACGCAAAGACTATCCGGACTACGACGCCTTCAAGGCGGCTCATGCACGGCGTGGTGCGCGGCTGTTGCGCGGCATCCTGGAGGCTTGCGATGTGGAACGAAGCATCGTGGAGGAGGCCTGTCGGCTGGTAGAGTTCCACGAAGTGGGCGGCGATCCCGGGTCTGATCTGCTCAAAGATGCAGACAGCATTTCCTATTTCGATGTCAACCTGCCGCTTTTTTTCCAGCGTGAAGGTTGGGACGAGACCAAGCGGAGATCAGACTGGGGTTACCGCCGGCTTACTCCAAGGGGGCAAGAGATCGTCAGACACATCGACCACGGGGACAAGGAACTGGCGCGTCTGTTGCGAGAGGTGATTCATGAAAGCGTCAGCTGACGACTTCCTGGGAGTCTACAAGGGGACGGGCGAAGTAGGCCCTCCGAGGATGGTCGATACCGCCAGACGCCGTCCAGACAAAAAACAGGCCGCTTAAATGCAGAGTCATTTTATGAGGTGCTCAGAGACCGAAGCCGGACGTTAACTCTGCGCGTCCGAGTGCAGGTTTGTTGATGATATCGTAGAGGAAGAAGCAGGGACAAGAGCAGGAGCATGAACCATGGCTGACCACCAACGACAACAAGAGAATTGGCCTTCTTTTGATGATGGTAGCGGCCTGCGTGTTCACAGTATCCACCCAGCCGCTCGGGGCGGCTTGTGGAAGCGTCATGCTCACAACTCAGGATCAAGTCGACGTGTTCTCCTGCGACGGAGTAGTGACTGGGTCTCTGATTATCCAAGATGATGGCTCGGTTCCGATGACCAACCTAAACGGCTTCAGCCCGCTCTCCTCTGCCGGAAAGCTCATTGTTGTCTTGACAAACCCTTCGCTGGACCGCTTTTGAGGGCTTTTTAATGTATGGGGATACTCCCCTTAACAAATATCCACGCCCAGAGGACGTGGTGTTGTGAGTATAATAAATAACTCTCAACAAGCTTTATAGCGTCTGCTACATCCCACCGGCTGCAGCGCTTGCGCCATGGTGCTCGCCTCCGGGCCACCCTGCCGGCGTAGCCGGGTTGCCCGAGATCTTTCACTATGTGTCTACGCGTGCCGTCCAATGGCCCATAGTCGTCCCCTGGCATTTTGGATCTGCATCCGTACAGACCTTCACCGTGAGACGATTCTATCCGACAACTGACGTGGCAGCCCCAACTATGCCGCGGCATGGTTGCAGCCCCATCTTCAACACAGTCAACGCTGATCCGAATCACCGTTAGAACATCGATAAATTCCTGGAAGAATAAGGGGTTATGGATTGTGTTATGGAGGGCACATCAGCCCTTCGGGACCGGCCAGGTGTCAGCGCCTTCCGCCTGCGGACACGGGTCGAGTAATTCCCTCGTCTGTTCCCACGACTCTGACCGAATGTCCTACCACTCAAAATATCTGACCTTGTTTTCGATATTACAGTACAATGTGGTTTTGTAACTCAAATCCCTCCTGCACATAGGGACCGGAAGGTTTCTGCTAAGAGCACCTACGCAAAATGAATCTGCATTCGAATGGCTTATTTTGTCTCTGGGCGGCGTCAGGCTGCATCGACCTTCCCCGGATGGCCTGCTTCACCTTCCTTGCCAGAGGCAAAAACGCTCGCTCTCCGTGCGACGATCGTTTTGTCAGGGGCTCTAAGGAAAACGAATCGATGACCCTTCATAGAAGCGTGCGCGCCAGGTTGCAGAGCGTGATTGTCGCGGGGACACTCCTTTCGCTGTGTGCTGTTCCCGTTTTTGCCGAAGACGCATCGATTCGTGCCGAGAAACTCTTCGCGAATCGTGTGCTCGGTATGTTCAAGACGAAGTGCTTCGTCTGCCACGGGGAGGATGCAGAGGACCTGCGCGGCGAATTTAACATGCTCTCTCTGGACGGACTGCTGAAGGGGGGGGAGAGCAAGACACCTTCCATCGTGCCGGGCAAGCCGGAAGAGAGCCCTCTCTATCTGGCGGTCCAGTGGCGCGACCTGGAGATGCCGCCCAAGGAAAACGACCGGCTGACCGAGGAGCAGATTCGTTACCTCAAAGAATGGATCTTGGGCGGCGCACCCTGGCCGAATGAAGCACGACGGACAGAACTAGTGCAGGACGCCGAAAACGAGTGGAACGTCACCAACGGCGTGACCGTGCAGACCAGCGGCGGTCTAATCGACGAATGGACCCAGCGCCAGTACGAACCCGAACACCTCTGGGCCTATCGGCCGCTGCGCATCGACGCAACCGAAGGATGGGCCAATGAGTCAAGCCATCCTATCGACTGGTTCATCAACAGGCGAATTGCGGAATTAGAACTCGATGCGGCGCCGGCGGCAGATCGCCGCACGCTGATTCGGCGGGCGACCTTTGATCTCATCGGCTTACCGCCGACCCCAGAGGAAGTGACAAGATTCGTAGACGATCCCCTGCCGGATGATCGGGCCTTGACGAAGGTGGTCGAGCGGCTGCTCGCTTCACCCCACTATGGCGAACAGTGGGCACGGCATTGGTTGGACGTGGTGCGCTACGCCGATTCATCTGGCTACGCGAATGACTACGAGCGAGGCAACGCCTGGCGCTATCGAGACTACGTGGTGCGGGCGTTCAATGAGGACAAACCCTACGATCAATTTGTTCGAGAACAGATCGCCGGCGATGAAATCGCCGAGTCGAATGAGGAACTCCTGATTGCCGCCGGCTTTCTCCGCATGGGGCCCTGGGAACTGACCGCGATGGAAGTCCCCAAGGTGGCCCGGCAGCGATTCCTCGACGACGTCACCGACGCGGTGGGCCAGGTCTTTCTCGGCCACATGCTGCAGTGCGCCCGCTGTCACGACCATAAGTTCGATCCGGTGCCTACCCGCGACTATTATTCCATGCAGGCGATCTTTGCGACCACCCAGTTGGCCGAAAGAAAAGCCGAGTTCCTGCCGAAGGAGAATAGAGACGGATTCGAGGAAAGGCAATACCTTCAGGAACGCCAGGCGTTTTATGAGAAGGCGCTCCGCGACTTGAATAAGAAGCGCTCCGTTGAGGCCGCCCACGCTTGGTTCAAGGAGAAGGGACTCGATCCCACCAAGTTTAACGTGGCCCTTGGGGAACTCAAAGAGAAGTCTGAAGACACCCAGCCCAAGGTCTCCTTCGATCAAGTCCGAAAACTGCTTCAGAAGCGCGGTACTCATCCCGATTTGATCCCGCCGCGGCACGTGGGGTTTGAGGCGCGGGACTTCGGCATGGAAAGGATCGCACGGAAGGGAATCGAACGTCTGAAGTGGCGATTGCAGCGATACCAGCCGATCGCCTTCTCCGTGTACAGCGGCCGAACGCCAAAACTGAAGAGCGTCAATGCTCCGCTTCCTATCCCCGAAGAACCCATGAAGACCGGCGAACTGGAAGAGACCTGCATCCTAGCCGGCGGCGATCCCTTTTCTCCGACGACACCCGTCACCCCCGGCGTGCTGAGTGCCGCGAATACGCTCTCAGATGTCTCTGCGGACGATGCGAGCATTCCGACCGGCATCGTCGGTCGCCGCCTGGCGTTGGCGGAATGGATCGTATCGGAACGAAATCCGTTGACGTCGCGGGTCATGGTCAATCGCATTTGGCAATGGCACTTTAATCAGGCGCTCGCAGGGAATCCCAATAACTTCGGCACCACCGGGAAGAAACCCTCACACCCCGAATTGCTCGACTGGCTCGCCTGGACCTTCATGAAAGAGGGCTGGTCGGTGAAATCGATGCATCGCCTGATCATGTCCTCCGAGACCTACCGCCGTGCGTCGCAACATCCGCAGCCGAAGACGCTCGCCCTGCAAGACCCGAACGGCATCAGCTACGCGCGGTTCCGGCCGAGACGACTGGAAGCGGAAGAGCTGCGGGACGCGATGCTAAGCGTCTCCGGCGAATTGAATCCGGCCGTAGGCGGCATCCCCGTGCGGCCCGAAATGAATATGGAAGCGGCGCTGCAACCGCGTCAGGTCATGGGGACCTTCGCCGAAGCGTGGCAACCCTCGCCGCTGCCCCGGCAGCGGCACCGTCGATCCCTCTACGCACTGCGGCTGCGGGGCCTTCGTGATCCCTTTCTCCAAGTATTCAACGCGCCGGCGCCCGATCTCTCCTGCGAGGCGCGGGAAGCCTCTAATGTCACGCCTCAGGTCTTCGCCCTGTTCAACAGCGAGATTTCCTTCGACCGTGCGATCGCCATGGCAAATCGCGTGCTGAAGGAAAAGAGCTCCGGCGAGAGAACGATTGACCGACTCTTCCGACTTGCCTTCGGTCGCGTCCCCAAGCCGGACGAAACCGAAGCCTGTCTGGCCCATTGGGACCGAATGACGACTCGGCACAGAGGTTTGACCTTCGCCCCTCCGGCGTATCCGAGGGAAGTGGTGCGTGAGGCCGTCGAAGAGAACACGGGCGAAAGATTTACCTTCGTCGAACCCTTGGAGATGTATGCCGATTTCGTGCCCGATCTGAAAGCCTCGGATGTCGGGCCGGAGCTGCGCGGTCTCGCAGAGGTCTGCCTGGTATTGCTCAACTCAAATGAATTCGCCTACGTCTATTGAAAGATGCGGAAAGATGATGCCGCCGTTGACAAGCAAGCGCCGCAACTCGCGTCGTGAATTCCTCTACGGTTTGGGCGCCACGTTGGGATCCGTAGCGTTGACCGCCCTCCTGCCCGCAGACAGGGCACAGGCCGCGTCCGTGGGCCCACTCACACCAAAAAAGGGCCATCTCCCCAGCAAGGCCAAGAACTGCATCTTCCTGATGATGGAGGGCGGCCCGTCCCACATCGACACCTTCGATCCCAAACCAAAACTGGCGGAACTGCACCTGCAGGAGTTCACACGGACGGGCGAGATGAAGTCGGCCATGGAGAGTGGCAAGCGTTACTACGTGGAGAGCCCCTTCAAGTTCCGCAAGGCCGGCAAGTCGGGTGCCGACATCGCAGAGAACTGGCATCATCTGGCCCACTGTGTCGACGACATCTGCTTCTACCGCGGCTGCCAGGTGGATTCGGTCAACCATCCGACGGCGATGTACCAAATGAACACGGGCAATCGCTTCGGCGGCGGGCCGGCCATGGGGTCATGGGTGACCTACGGACTGGGATCACCGAACCAGAACCTGCCCGGCTTCATCGTGCTGCCGGAAGTCTCCTACCCGCAGGGCGGCGCGGCCAACTGGGGCAATGGCTTCCTGCCCGCCTACTACCAGGGCACGCCCTTGCGACCCAAAGGTTCGCCTATCCTCGATCTGGAACCGATGCCAGGTGTCACGCGGGCACACCAGCGCGAGAATCTCGATCTGCTGGCCAGCCTGAATAAAGCGCACGCCTCCGAGCATCCGCAGCATGACGACCTGGCCGCACGGATGGAGGCATACGAATTGGCGTTTCGCATGCAGATGCAGGTACCCGGGATTCTCGACATGAACCAGGAGGACGCGCGTACACTGGATCTCTACGGCATCGATCGCGAGCCGACCGATGGCTTCGGTCGCAGATGCCTGCTGGCCCGCCGGCTGGTCGAAGCGGGCGTGCGCTTCGTACAGGTCTACGCGGGCACCTGGGACTCACACGACTACATCGAACGCGCCCACGGCAATCTCGTCCGCAGCGTGGACCAGCCGATCGCGGCCCTGTTGACCGACCTGAAGCGGCGCGGTCTACTGGAAAGCACGCTGGTCATCTGGTGCGGCGAATTCGGTCGTTCGCCCGACAACGGCATCCGCGGCGGCACGGCCTTTGGCCGCGACCACAATCCCCACGCCATGACCATCTGGATGGCCGGCGGCGGCGTCAACGCCGGACACACCATCGGTGCCACAGACGAGACCGGCGCCGAAGCGGTGGAGTGTGTCCACCACGTCCGCGACCTGCATGTCACCCTCCTACACCTGTTGGGACTGGATGACAACAAACTCACCTACTTCCACGGCGGCCGCTTCAAACAACTCAGCCAGTTCGGCGGTGAGGTGATCAGCGAACTGATTGCGTAAACATGCTCTCGCGCCCGCCGGCCCTGAGCTTGCCGAAGGGGTCGCTTCCACCCTCCGTAGCATGGCCACCCAGCCTTCGCAGAAAAGACTGCTACTGCGGAGGACGGGTCGCTCGCTCGAGACGCTAAGGCGCGAAGAAAACAGGTTTGCGGTGAGTTCTGTTTCTCCTTGTCCAATCGTGTGGCCAAGCGTACGATTCTGTCATGAACAAACTTCACACATCGACGCTTGTTGCGCTGGCTCATGCTCTGTTTTTCGGCGTCTCTCAAGTGAGGGCCGAGAAGCCACAGAGCGATTGGCTCGTTACGCCATTTACAGAATTGGCTCACGTGACGGAGAGCGGGGACGGCAAGAGTCTACTCCTCTCCAATGGCTTGATTGAGCGGAGGATTCGCCTCTCACCCAACGCCGCCACCGTGGCCTTCGACAACCTAATGACGGGTGAGTCCCTGCTACGTGGCATCAAGCCGGAAGCGAGGATAAAGGTTGAGGGCGTTTCCTTGGACGTGGGTGGACTGACGGGTCAACCCAACTATGCCTATCTGCTGGACGATTGGATTGACTCATCGCGGCATGATCCGAAGGCCTTTCGTTTTGTGGACTATGAAATAGGGAAGATCCAAGCACGTTTCGCCTGGAAACGTGTGCGTCACGCGTCTGACCTGCCCTGGCCGCCGTCCGGTGCATCTGTGACCATGCGATACCGGCTGTCGGAAGAAGCACTGGGGAAACTGGCCGCCGAAGCGACCAGCGACACGGATCTGCGACGACTTTCGCATCTGACCGTTGCCGTGCACTATGAGATCTACCAAGGCATTCCCCTCCTGTGTAAGTGGCTCACGGTTCACAACGGTGCTTCCGAGCCCGTGCGACTGAACAGCTTCACCAGTGAAATCCTGGCGCTGGTCGAATATGAATCACATGTTGAGCGATACAGCAACTGGAATGTTCCCAACATTCATGTGGAGAGTGACTATGCCTTCGGCGGTATGAATTCTATTGTGGCCAATCACACGACCTACTGGATGCACGACCCTCAATACAAGACCCAGGTCAGCTATCCTCGGGAGAACCCCTGTCTCCTGGAGTCTCGTCCGCCCATCGGCCCCGACGTGGACATTGCCCCCGGGACGACCTTCGAGTCCTTTCGCACCTTTGAATTGGTGTTTGACAGCACGGAGCGCGAGCGCAAGGGCCTGGCGGTACGACGCATGTACCGTACCATCGCGCCCTGGGTCACGGAAAACCCTCTGATGATGCATGTGCGTCGGGCAGACCCGAACGCCGTACGCCTGGCAATCGATCAGTGCGCCGAGGTTGGTTTCGAGATGGTCATTCTCACCTTCGGCAGCGGCTTCAACCTCGAAAACGAGAATTCCGCCACCATCGCCCAATGGAAGGCACTGGCCGACTATGCTCACAGCAAGGGCATCGAACTCGGCGGATACTCCTTGCTTTCCAGTCGACGGATCGGCGACGAGCACGATGTCATCGACGCAAGCACGGGCGAACCCGGCGGCGCCAAGTTCGGCAACGCACCCTGCCTGGGCAGCACCTGGGGACAGGACTACTTTCGCAAACTCTATGCGTTCTATGAGAAGACGGGGTTCAACTTGCTGGAACACGATGGTTCCTATCCGGGAGATACCTGCGCCTCGACGGCCCATCCCGGGCACAGGGGACAGGCAGACTCGCAGTGGCGGCAGTGGCAGACCATCACTCGCTTCTACCGCTGGTGTCGCAGCCAAGGGATCTATTTGAATGTCCCGGATTTCTATTATCTCTCCGGCTCAAACAAGTGTGGCATGGGGTACCGAGAGACCAACTGGTCCCTGCCCCGCGACCAACAGATCATTCATGGTCGCCAAAACATCTATGACGGCACCTGGACCAAGACGCCGAGCATGGGCTGGATGTTTGTTCCATTGACCCAATACCATGGGGGTGGACCGGCAGCGACCATCGAACCCCTCGCCGAACATCTCGATGCCTATGGAGCCCATCTGGCCAACAACCTGGGTGCGGGCGTCCAGGCCTGCTATCGCGGCCCCCGTCTATACGACACGCCTGCCACCCAGGCGCTGGTAAAACGGTGGGTCGACTTCTTCAAGCGGTATCGCGACATCCTGGAGTCTGACATCATTCACCTCCGCCGTGCCGACGGTCGCGACATCGATGCGATCCTACATGTCAACTCGCAATTGAAATACAAAGGGCTGGCGATGGTCTACAATCCGTTGGACCGAGCGGTCCAGCGATCTCTGGAACTGCCACTCTATTACACCGGGCTCACCACAGCCGTCAGCATTCGTGAGCAAGAGGGTCCTGCGCAGACTCTGAAACTCGATCGTGATTACTCCGTGAACATCCCCCTCCGGATGCCTCCCAAGAGTGTGACTTGGTTCCTCTTGGAGGACGCGGGGGAAGGGGTGGTTTCATCTAATGTAACCGTTCACGTGGTAGGGGATTGAGAATGAATGCCAAGGGTGGTTTGAACCGTAGAATATCGAACAAGGAACTGCAGAATGTCGAAGGGTCGTTAACTTCACCGTTGGACATTCCTGTTCGATATTCTGCGGTTCATCTCTGCTCGAAATGATCGGTCAACGGATACCTTTAAACTTTAGGGGGAGCTTTGGGATCAACTCCAAAGAACTAAGTCGCTGCCGTCCCGGTCACACGCAGGGCATTCGGCCTCTTCTCCGTGCCGTTCGAGAAGATGGCCTGCAACATTTCCGCTCCATCGACGATGCGCGGCCCGGGGCGACTGAAAAAGGCGTTGGCATCGCAGGCCCATACGCGCTGCTTCGAGACGGCCCGCAATTGTGCGGAGTCGGGTTGGCTGTACAACTGTCGGGCAAATTCGACGTTGCGGTCCAGACCGAATCCACAGGCGATAAGGAGTATCACATCCGGATCTTGTTCTGAAATCTCCTTCCAGGTACAGCGGCCGGAGTCGATGCCTACGCTTCCCATCACATCAATGCCACCGGCTGCCGCGATCATTTCAGGGACCCAATGTCCCCCAAAATAGGGCGGATCGGGCCATTCGAGCGCCAGGACTCGCGGCCTTGCAGGATGGCGCCGGCTCCGCAAGGCCTGCCAGCGCCGCCGCAGGTCTTGGATCAGTTGGGCTGCCGTGGCCTCTGCCTGCGTGGCTCGGGCGACTCGTTCGATGTCACCGAGGATCTGATCAAACGACGTTCCCTCCAGGGAGACGAGTTCGATGGCCTCGGCCATGGCTGGGGGAAGTCGTTTCACCGTCTCCTGTAGGGTCTTGTAGTTAACGGCACACACATCGCAGAGACCCTGAGTCACAATCAGATCGGGTTGAAGTGCCGCCAACAAGTCGCTGTCCACCGTGTAGAGCGCTTTGCCCTCTTCCACAGTCTGTACGACTTGGCCGTCTACTTCGATTGGAGAGAGCCCCGCTGAGATGTTGCTGCGGGTGGCCTTGGGAAGCGATTTCACACGCTCGGGAAAATCGCATTCGTGACTGACCGCGACCAAGCGATCACCCAGCCCCAACGCGCAAACGATCTCAGTAGCGCTTGGCAAGAGTGTAACAATCCTCATGGCATCTTTGTCCATGGCGTATCCGGGTATCCGTCCATTTGCAGCACAGCCTAGGCTCGGTCTGAAGACTCCGTCGTCGGCCCGAGAGCGAGCAATTTTTTCGCCTGGCAAAGACGGCGAAGCAGGCGATGTTTGTTCTATCGTCGATGGAGCCGGATGCAGCCCGGCGGAAAAAGGGCCGCTCGAAGCCAGATCGAGTTTTCAGACAGAGCCTAACATTTCCCCTGTGGCGGTCAACCCTGGCAATTCCAACTGAAGGCTTGCCGATTGTGCTGCCGATTGGGCTGCTGCAGTCC
>JADFMM010000283.1 GCA_022563885.1 Planctomycetota bacterium
TTTTTTCGCTTGGCAAAGACGGCGAAGCAGGCGATGTTGGTTCTATCGTCGATGGAGCCGGGTGCAGCCAGACGGACAACTGCGGTTGCCTTGATCCGACAGTGGCTGCGACAGCAGCAGATAAAGCTATTCAAGAAAAAGAGCCGCTCGAAGCCAGATCGGGTTTTCTGACAGAGCCCGGTGCTTTGCCGAGGAGGATTCTCGCGGCGCGGGTCGTGATGGTAATACTTGATGCGTATGCGTTATGGAGTTGAGTTCAATTGTTGAGGTATGATTATGGTATCCCTACCCTGTTTGGCAGTCAGCTTGCTGATGAACCTTGTGGCTGCCCTGTTTGTGTTGACGTGTGTCGTCCTGATTCTGATCATCCTGATTCAAAAAGGCAGAGGCGGAGGACTCAGTTCCGCATTTGGTGGCGGTGGATCAGGTGGGGTGCTCGGAACGAAGACGGGGGATTTTCTCACCTGGGTGACCATCTCCCTGGTGGGCGTGTTCTTGGTCTTGGCCATGGTCATGGCGAAATTCTATCGCCCCCCAGCGCCACCGGGACCGTTGGCTACCCCGGCCGTGCAATTCAACACGAATAGTCTCGATACAGGTTCGACCACACTGGAAACGAACGGCAGCGCAACAGACGCCAATGAGTAGTCCATTGAGAGGTCCAAGACTCGACCGACCACCACGGGCCGAGTCTCCTCAATGGTGCCGACGCACTGCGGGCTTAAGCACACGGGTGACGCGATGATCAAGAGTATGACCGGGTATGGAGAAGCCAGTGGTCAGGTCAATGGTGTTGACTACAGCGTGGAAATAAAGACGGTCAACAACCGCTATCTGCGCGCCCTCATAAAACTCCCCGAGGCGGTCACCTTTCTAGAAGAGCGATTAGAGAAGCTTCTGCGGGAACACCTTAGGCGCGGCACGGTCAACTACACGTTGCGCGTCCGAAGTTCTGCCGTGGACGACCTATTTGAAATTGACGAGAAGGCGCTGCGGAGCGTCACTCAGAGATTGTCAGAAATCCAGAGGAGCGCGCAGATGGAATGCACTTTCGACATATCAAACCTGCTCAACCTACCGGGTATCGTGAGTGCGCCCATGCCCACGAAAGAGACGACAGAGCAGATCACCGAGGGTGCTCTAGCCCTCTCACGAGAGGCACTGACACGGGTCAATGAGATGCGCACAGAGGAGGGACGCTTCTTGGCGGCAGATCTGCAGTCTCACTGTCAGGCGATCAAGGCAGATATTGACATAATCAGTGGCCGGCGAGCGGTGGTCATGGAGGAGCACGCCGAAAGAATCAAGAGACGGGTGGATGGCCTGCTTGCCGAGGCCAAACTGGAACTGGACCAAGAGACATTGGCCCGAGAAGTGGCCATACTGGCGGAACGCTCGGATATCGCCGAGGAACTGGCCCGCTTGGAGGCTCACCTCCACCAATTCGAGCAAACCTGTCGTTCGGGAGACGGCGACCAGGCCGGTCGACGCCTCGAGTTCATCGGCCAGGAATTGTTGCGTGAAGCCAATACCATTGCCAGCAAGACAAATGATTTGGAGATCGGCACTCGGGTCGTGAACATGAAGTGTCATATTGACCGTATCAAAGAGCAGACACAGAATGTTGAATAGAACCGCGTGCGTCGAGGCAGCAGATTCCAGGGAGTGTCACGAGGTGAAGGTGCCGGACAAAAGAGGCAAGGTCATTGTGATTAGCGGACCCTCGGGCGTGGGCAAGGGAACCCTCTGCGCAGAGATTCTGAAGCGAGTGGACGACACGTGCCTCAGTATCTCGGCGACGACCCGAGAGAGGGGAGCCTCGGAAATGGAGGGGAAGGACTACTACTTCCTGACCAGAGAGACGTTCGAGGCTCGGAGGGCCGGCGGCCTGTTCTTGGAGTGGGCCGAGGTCTTTGGCAACTACTACGGTACCCCGAAAGACAAGCTGAATGAAATGCTCACGACCGGTAAGAGCGTCTTGTTGGAGATCGACGTGCAGGGAGGAAAGCAGGCCAAGGCGGCCTATCCGGACGCCATCATGATCTTCATCTTGCCGCCTGACGAGCACGCCCTCTACACCCGCATCCAAGGGCGAGGCAGAGACAGTGAAGACAGCGTTCAGGTCCGTCTCAGCGAGGCTCGTGCTGAGACATCAGTCGCCTGGGATCACTACGAACACAGAGTCGTCAATGACGACCTAGAACAGGCGGTCCACGCAATCGTACGGATTATCCGGGCGGCATCAGCCGCCTGTTGACCATAAGGGACCGGCAAGATTCGCTACAACCATTGGAGATAGACGATGATAGAAGCACTCAAAAGTGAAGAGCTTGTGAACAAAGTAGGTGGCCGATTCAAATTGGTCGCTCTCATCCAGAAACGGATGCAAGAGTTGATCCAGGGAGGACGTCCCTTGATTGAGGACGCTGAAGGCCGGAGCTTGATGGAGATTGTCACCCAAGAGATCCTGCAGGACAAAATTGCGATTGAGGGCCTTGATTTTCCGCCGGAAGACCGGGACCCCGATCAGCTCCCCTAGGATACCGACGGCGTGGCGGAAAAACCCAAGATCTTGCTCGGCGTAACGGGTGGCATCGCCGCCTACAAAGTGGTCGGCCTGGCCAGCCAACTCTGTGCTGAGGGGGCCAGCGTCAAGACGG
Source organism: Planctomycetota bacterium (assembly GCA_022563885.1). GTDB lineage: Bacteria > Planctomycetota > Phycisphaerae > Sedimentisphaerales > Anaerobacaceae > JAIPFM01. The sequence goes on from JADFMM010000283.1 coordinate 2,661, forward strand.
TCATGACGCACAACGCGACGCAGTTGGTCGGCCCCATGAGTTTCGAGGCAGTAACTCACGGCCCCGTGCACACCGACCTGTGGAAAGATATGACCGAGGACAGCGTCGAGCACATCGATCTCGTGGATTGGGCCGACATCGTAGTGGTCGCCCCTGCCACCGCCAACATCATCGGCAAGATCGCGCATGCCATCTGCGATGATCTGCTCAGCACCATCCTCTGCGCCTGTTGGAAAAAACCTGTCTTGATCGCTCCGGCAATGAATGTCAACATGTGGGACAATCCAGCCGTGCAAAAGAACATTGAAACCATCTCGTCGATGGGGTTTACGATCCTCGGGCCACAGGAGGGACCCCTGGCCTGTGGCGTCGTCGGCATGGGTCGCATGGCAGAGCCGGAACAGATCCAGGTGGCCATAGGACAGTTCCTCGCCAAGACCTGAGAAGGTTCACCGGGGACGCAACGATGCGAATCCTAATCACCGCCGGCGGAACGCGAGAGTACATTGACTCCGTCAGATTCATCTCGAATGCCAGCAGCGGAAAAATGGGGGTTGCCCTAGCCCGCTGTGCGTTGGGTAGAAACCACCACGTCACGCTGCTGACCGCCTCTGTCTCCCTACCCCTTCCTGCGGCAGCCCAACGGCATCAGGTGGTCAGTGCCCATGATATGTATGAAGCCGTCAAGGCGCTATTCCCCCAGTGCGATTGCTTGATCATGTGCGCTGCTGTTTCAGACTACACGGTTCGAAAACGAGCCCAAACGAAGCTCAAGAAAACGAAAGAGGCTCTGACACTGGAATTGGAGCCGGCGGTAGACATCCTGCAATGGGCCGGCAACAACAAGAGAATGAGGGGCAAACAGCAGAAATTCGTGTGCGGATTTGCGTTGGAAGATGCGAATCTTCACAAGAACGCAGAGAAAAAAATGGCCGAGAAGCATCTCGATATGATCATTGCAAACTCCTCAGCCGCCATTGGAGCAGACACGTCTGCCATTTCAGTAAAGGTCCCATCGCTAGCCTGGAGAGACTATCCAGCCGCCACCAAGACAATCAACGCCCGGCGCATCGTGCGCGCCATCGAAGCGTGTGTGCGGCCCGGAGAGGGCATCGAGTGACGCGCTAGGTCGCGCCGGCATAGACCTCCCGATACACGCTCAGCACAGAATAACCATTAAACAGGGCGTGAACAAAAATGGCCTGCCAAAGGGAGCCGCTTTTTTCGTAGGCGTAGCCGATGCCCATGGACAGCACAAACAGCGCGGGCCAGTGCGCCATATCGGGATGGACCGCAGCAAACAACACAGAACAGGCGCCAATGACCAACCAGGGCCAGTCGATGTAGGACCGCAGCATGGATTGAAGAATCCCCCTAAACAACATCTCTTCAACCAAGGGGGCCACTACCACGGCGAGCAGCAGGACCAACAGCCTTGAGATCACCTGGGGATGTTTGATCAGTACGCCCAGCTCCTCATGCTGCTTCATTTGATACTCCGGGCCATCCACCTGTTGACCCACATAGGTTGTCAGTGCGATCGCGGCCAGTACCAAGGGCAGGAGGGTGAATAGCACGACAACGGACTGAGCCAGGTCGATGTGCAATCGTCGGACGCTCAGTCCAAAACCCTTGATGCCACGCACGAAGGTTCTCCACACGACGACCAAAATGAGAAGAATGGTCAGCAGCGACGCCAGGCACATGACACTGTTGCGTACTATCCAAGCCTGCCATTCGGGGAGTGTTGTTGTCAACCCGGCCAAAGTCCAAATAAGCAGTGAGGGCAAAACTTGCCAGACCAGCAACAGAACCAACAGAAACGCAGGCGTCAACGCATTGCGTCGGACCGGAGTATGACGCAGGGCATGGCGACCGAGGGAGGTTTTCAGGAGCCACGAGGCAAAAAGCAAGACACCGGAAAAACAAAACATGATTTCAGGGCCAAGCACGCCAATCAAATCACTCATTGTCTTTCAAGCATCCCATGCCTCGTTCAACGACCGCTGAATTGCGTCTTGGTGCCAGGGGCCTTTTCGCGAACCGCCAAAATGAATTGCCAGGAACCGTCGCTTGCCGTACAGTTGGTCTCCGAAGTATTGCAGAATGGAGCCTGCTTTTCAAGGGATTTAAGGAATGGATGTATTTCGCATAGAAGGTCCCGTACAGCTCAAGGGACAGATCAGAATCAACGGTTCGAAAAACGCCGCTCTACCGATCATGGCAGCGACGCTGTTGGCAGCGGGTCCCTCGACGATCCAGGATGTACCGGATCTCTCGGACATTTCTATCTGCAAACTCCTGCTAAAAGAACTCGGCTGTCACGTCGAAACTCTATCAGACGGAAGCATCCGGATTGATGCCACCACGATTGACAATCCGGTGGGCGAATATGACATCGTGAGAAAGATGCGTGCCAGTATCTGCATACTGGGTCCACTCGTGGCCCGCTGCGGACGAGCAGAGGTTTCAATGCCCGGCGGGTGTGCCATTGGAGATCGACCGATCAACATCCATCTGCGGGGTCTGATGGAACTCGGCGCCAAGATCCATCTGGAGAACGGAAACGTGGTGGCGGAAGCGCCCCAGGGACTGAAGGGGGCGGAGATCTTCTTAGGGGGGGCCTATGGCTCGACGGTCTTGGGGACGGCGAACATCCTCATGGCGGCCACATTGGCGCAGGGCCACACTATGATCGAATCGGCGGCCTGTGAACCCGAGATCGCAGATCTAGCCAATTGCCTTAATGCCATGGGCGCCAAGATCAGCGGCATCGGGTCCCCCAGACTGGAAGTTGAGGGCGTGAAAGAACTCCAACCTGTCACCTATCGCATCATTCCCGATCGCATCGAAGCGGGCACCTTTATGGTGGGCGCGGCCATTACGCAAGGCTGCTTGGATCTGACCAACTGTCTCACCAAGGATCTTATGGCGGTCGTGGACACCCTCAGACGGATCGGTGTCACGGTAGACACCCATCAAGACGGCTGCACCGTCGCCTTTTCAGGCAGAGTGAAACCGGCCGACATTACCACACACCCCTATCCAGGGTTTCCGACGGATTTGCAAGCGCAATTCATGGCCCTGCTGGCCTTGGCCGACGGTAACAGCATCATCATCGAAAAGGTCTTCCCGGACCGCTTCATGCACGTGGCGGAAATGAATCGCATGGCGGCCAACCTACGCAAGGAAGGTCCCGCGGTCGTGGTGGCCGGCGTGGATCGACTCATTGCTGCGCCGGTCATGGCCTCGGATCTGCGGGCGTCCGCGGCCCTCGTCCTGGCAGCACTCGCCGCCGAAGGAACAACCACTATCAACCGGGTCTATCACATTGACCGAGGGTATGAGCGAATTGAAGAGAGGCTAAATCCGGTGGGAGCGAAAATCGTGCGGGAAAGCGTGTAATCTCAAACGAAGTGACATCGAAATGAAAAAGAAAGTGCGAAGAGTTACGATTGCGCTGGTCATGACCCTCCTGATGGGGTGCGTGGGGCTCGTCGTCACACTCGGCTTCTTTGCCGACCAAGCCATTGAATCCGCGATTGAGGTAGCCGGCTCAGAGGCATTGGGTCTCTGCTTGGAAATCGCCGAGGTCGACTTATCCCTCTTCAGTGGCGGTCTCAGCCTGCGGGGACTGGTGATTGACAACCCGGACGGCTACCAGCACAAAAAACTACTCGAGCTGGAGAGCGGACTCATACAGATTCGGATTAAGAGCCTTATGGCAGACACGATCTTCATAAAAACAATTAAACTCAAGGGAGTCGATCTGGTTGTGGAGCAGAAAGGACTGACCAGCAACCTGCAGGAGGTCATGGACATGATTGAAATGTCCAAGGCCACTGAATTGGCACGCAAGAAACTGGAGATCGATGTCCTGGAGATCTCAGACATCAGAGTCCGAGTCAAACTCTTGCCCGTCCTCGGGAAGATGGGTACCGTCACACTCAAACTTCCCCCGATCAGAATGACCGATCTGGGCAAGAGCGAGGATCTCGACGTGGGCACACTTTCGGCAAAGGTGATCGTCGCCCTTTTCGGTGACGTCATGGCACAGGGCCTCGATGTAGTGGCCGACGACCTGGCTGGGGCCGTCTTCAAAACGCTTGGTGCCACAATCAGCATAGGCATGAGGATCTTCGATGAAGTGCCGACTGCGCAGGCAATTTTCAAGACCGCCGGTCGCCTAGGAGTGGGATGGGGAAAAAGTCTGAAGGAGGTACCGGCCGAGTCGGATGTCAGTGGATCCAATTGAGCGCATAGAATCCACCGATCAGCAGAACGACAAATGCCAGCGACAACCAGTTGAAATACCGGTCAATGACGGGTCGAATGCGTTCACCCTTCCACCCCATCAGACCCGCGACTAAAAAGAATCTGGCGGAACGGCTCAGGGTCGAGGCAATGAGGAATCCAGGAAAACTGATGCCAGCCACGCCCGCAGAAATCGTGCAGACCTTGTAGGGCAGCGGCGTGAAGCCGCAGGCAAACACGATCCAGAATCCGTAATGCTCATAGTAGTCGGCAAAGTCGCTAAAGTTTTCCGGCGTCAACTTGGCCCAAGCAAGATGGGAAAAGGCCCATTGGTGGATCGCCTCCCAGCAGAAGGCACCGATCAAGTAGCCCAGAACGCCACCCAGTACCGAGGCAATGGAACAGGCCAACGCAAATCGGACCCACTTCTTGGGAGCGCCCAAGGCCAGCGGCCCGAGCAGCACATCGGGGGGTATCGGGAAAAAGCTCGACTCTGCGAAACTCAGGCAGAACAACGCGGTGCCCCCATACTTGGTGTTTGAAAAATGGATGACCCAGTCATACAGACGTCTATGCACATGCCACCAAGGCACAGACTGTGACGCTTCTCCCGACGGACTGTGCTCGGCCCGTGCTGTCTGTTTGTCGGTCACAGTGATGTCCTAAGAGCACCTACGCAAAATGACTCTGCACTCAAACGGCTTATTCTGCGTCTGGACGGCGTCAGGCTCCATCGACCGTCCTCAGACGGCCTGCTTCGCCTTCCTTGCCAGTCGCAGAAACGCTCGT
>JADFMM010000284.1 GCA_022563885.1 Planctomycetota bacterium
TTGGGCTGGGACGTGGATCGATTGTTTCGTTGCTTGACCACAGTGGTAATCCCAGTTGTGGGAAGTGCACGCGATGTACCTGCTATAGGCGTCCACGCCAAAGGCAAAGTGGCCGCTGAATTTCTGACCCTGGCGCGTTACGCCATGTTCTCTCAAGTCTATTGGCACCATGCTGTCAGGGTGCAAAAGGCCATGCTCTTTCGCGCTGTTGAGGCCCTTCTGGCCGATATTACTGACACTAAACGTTTCAAATCTGAATTCTTGGCTATGGTGTCAGAGCTTCCAGAGTCACTGTTCGAGGACCAAGCGCGCCAGAAAAGTCTTTTTCATCTCCAAGCGCATCACCGCCACGATCTGGGCAAAGGTTTGTCCCATCATGAGGACCCTTCCTCCCCGATGAGGTATTCATAGACCGAGTTCACATCGTCGTCGGCAGGTGTCACCCCTTCGATCTCCATGCCCTTGACGACGAGATGGTTGAGCATCCGGTGAAAACCGTCGGGGTCGCGGGTTTTGATGAGGACGGCGCCTTCTTCCGCCAAGAGTTGGGCCTCGACCACGTGGTCCTGCTCAAAGGCCTTAGATGCCAACATACTCGGCTGTTTGCAGCGGATGAGGATCTGCATGGGTCGCTCTTGAATTTCCTGGCGTACGCCCTGAATCTGTCCTTCCGCCACCACGTAACCGCCACTCATCAGGACGACCTGGTCGGAGATCATGTCGACCTCATGTAGGACGTGGCTGGAGACGATGACATGACGGCCCTCGGCGCCATACTGTCGAAAGAGCTTTATCATTTCGGCCCGCACCAAAGGGTCCAAGCCATTTAAGGGTTCGTCGAGGATCAAGACGCGTGGATCGTGGGCGATCGCCTGGGCCAGTCGGATGCGCTGGCGCATGCCCTTGCTATAGGCGGCCACCTTGCGGTCGGCCGCGTCCACTAGGCCGGCCTGCTCAATGGCCAGGGTGGTGAGTCGCTTGCACTCGGCGGAGGGCGTGCCAAACAGCCGCAGAAAGGAGTAGATGAATTGAAACCCCGTCAGGCCTTTGGGAAAGGCGTCGAACTGCGTCGAATAACCGACGCATCGGAAGAGCTTGTGGGGCTGTGAGGGCGAGATGCCCAACACGTGAACTCGGCCGCGCGTCGGGCGCACCAGACCGGTCATCAGGTTCAGGAGCGTGGTCTTGCCGGCGCCGTTGGGGCCCACCAGGCTGGTGATGCCGGGGGGCAGGGAGAGCGTCACGCGGTTGACGCCCAGCACCTCGCCGTAAAAACGCGATACATTGTCAAGCTCAATCGAGTCGCGGTTCATTTGACCACCTCGAAGGCCCGAACCCGCTTGGCGAGCAGCCACAGACAGAGGGCACAACTCACGCCCAGCGTCGACCAGGCCTCTTCGACAGACAGGTCGGTCACCACCAGGCTGTGGCGAAAGAGATCCGCCCAGATGGTATGGATGACCTGCGTCAGGTCGATGAGCGAACCGTAGCGGGTGCGCAGGATGGCATTGATCGCGGCACCGAAGCCGGCGCCACCAAAGAACACACCCAAGATCAAGGCACCGGCGGCGATCTTCCACTTCACCCAGGCCGAAAGGGCCAGGGCGATGAGTGAGAGGATCACGATCCAGACCCACAGGCCCACCAGGATGGAACCCGCCAGCCACGCGTGGCTCTGGGCCCAGCTCCATCCCACACAGCCGACCTGAATCAGGTAGAGCAGGGCCGCGGGAACCCAGGTGATCAGAGAGAGCAGCGCCAGCAGGACCGTCATCTTGCCGACCACGTATTGCGTCCGCGAGAAGGGGCGGCTGAGGTAGAGTGACATGGCCCCGTTGGCGAGATCGGGGGCGATCAGGCTCGGCCCCACCAGGGTGGTGAGCAGGAAGGCCATCGTTCCCTGGACCATGCAGTAGACGTAGAAGAACTGCCCGTCCACCTCGGGCATCGCTCCCGAACGGAGGCGTAAGACATCGAGCACGGGGCTGTTGTGAGAGAGATAAACGAAAATCGCACACCCGACGGGAAAAAAGAGACACACGGCCATGAAGAGGACCAGGAACTTGGATTGGAACAGGCGCGCATAGCTATAGCGCGTCAGAACAAGAAAGCGAGACCAGGACGCCGTCCGCCTCCCCTCGTAACCCTTGTAAGTCTGTTTGTAGACCGCCACGCTAGGCCTCCATTGCCTTGAGAAAGATATCTTCGAGGGTGTCGCGCCGATAGTTGAGGCGCCGCAGGGGCAAATCCAAGTCCGCCGCCACCCGGAAGATGTCCCGCAGTTCAAAATGGTCCGGCACGACCATCTTCAAACGCCCCGCGCCCTGGGCGGTGCAGGTGCAACCCAGATCGACCAGGGCCTCGGCCAGACCCCGATCGGGGCCCGAGGTCTCGATTTCTACGAATCGTTGATTGTTTTTGTGTTCCTGGACCAGGTCCGAGTAGTAAACGATCTGTCCCTCCTTGAGGATCAGCACCTCTTCGCAGGTCTCTTCGACGTCACGCAGGAGATGAGAGCAGAGCAGAATGTGAATCTGACCCGCATCGCGAATGTCACGAATCAAGCGAAGCATACGCCGCCGCGCGCTGGGATCGAGTCCGTTGGTCGGCTCATCGAGGATGAGCAAACGCGGTCCGTGGATCAGGGCCTGGGCGAGTTTCGCCATCTGCTTCATGCCCAGTGAGTAGGTGCCCAGCGTGCGGTAGCGCGCCTCACCGAGGCCCACATAGAAGAGGACCTCATGGGCCCGTTCCAGGGCGGCGTCCGCGGGCAGCCCCGAGAGTTCACCCATCATGCGGATGAAGGAGACGGCGCTCATATTGGCGATGAAGGAGTCGTTCTCCGGCATGTAGCCGACCAACGCTCGGACCTCCCGGGTCTGACGCCGAATGTCATAGCCCAAGACCGTGGCCGTTCCCGCCGCCACCGGACAGAAGCCCAGCAGCGTCTGAATCAGAGTCGACTTTCCCGCACCATTGGGTCCCAAGAGGCCGATGGTTCGCCCGGACAGGCCGATGGTCAAATCCTTCAGAATCTCCTGTTTTCCAAAGCGAACCTTCAGTCCGGCTAGTTCAATGATTGCCTGCACGACGACAGTCCTTAATCATGGGAGCCTCGGCGGGTCATTTCCCTCCGCAATTCAGTCGTCTGTCAACGAGATATAGTACCAGCTTCGCGGACAGGATCAATACGAGTCCCTGCCGCCGAGCACACGAAACCAGAATGTCGTTGACGCAGTCGCCAGGAGCCGCGATAGTTTCCGGGGACCCAGTTGCACCGAATCCCGTTCTTGCCGGGGCTAAAGCTCTGTCGATTGAAACATCTTATTTCGACATCAAGAGGTGCGATTATGAAACGGAGCAGAGGGGAACAGGTTTTCCTGTGGCTCTTCCTGCCACTCGTCGTGTTGATCTATGTGATCAAGGCCTGTCCCATGGGAATCCCCGTGGACACGTATGCCCATATAGACCGCAAACCGATAGAAATCGCCTTTGGCCTGCACACCACCCCCTGCATTGGGTGTGGAGGGTGTATCGATGCTTGCCCTGTAAAGGCTCTGTCTTTTCAGAAAATCGGCGGAAAGACGGTCATCGCCACCAAGCAGCCTTAATCCCGGTAGCGAAAGCAGTCCACCAGATGATCATTCACCACACCGGCCGCCTGCAGGAAGGCATAGCAGATGGTCGAACCTATGAAGGAGAACCCCGCCTGTTTGAGCGATCGGCTCACGCGGTCCGACAGGTCCGTTGAGGCGGGGATCTCTGCCAGGGTCTTCCACGCGTTTCGTTGGACCTGTCCTTCGGTGAAGGACCAGATGAAGCTGTCAAAGGATCCGTGCCGGGCCTGCGTCTCCAGAAAAACCGCGGCGTTCTTGATGGCCGCCTGGATCTTCAGACGGTTGCGAATGATCGCCTTGTTCTCACAGGCAGCCTGAATGTCATGCTCTGACATGCGAGCCACCTGCTCGGGGTCGAAATCGTGAAACACCTCACGAAAGGCGACCCGCTTGTGCAGCACCGTTCGCCAAGAGAGGCCGGCTTGAAAGGCGTCCAGCACCATGAACTCGAACCATTTGCGATCTTCATGGACGGGAACCCCCCATTCCTCGTCGTGATACTGGATCATCAGGGGATCAGATCCCATCCAGCCACATCGCGTCTTCCCATCGTCGACGATCTCAAGTTTCTTCCGATTATCTGGCATCTCTGACATCCCTTTCCCGAAAAGTGGCCTGGTTCAGCACACGGTCATTTTTTCGATCGTTTTCGTTTCGTGATCGCAATCGAAACAGTGAAGCGGCTCCGTGGGGTTATCATCACGACAACGACTACCGCTTTGCCGGTCCCTATCTCGAAAAGCGGATGCTTCTTTCGCCTCCGCGGTCCACGGAAGGGCTGCGCCCTGGTCGAACAGGGATAATATCACAATCTTCCTAGACTCCCACAGGCAGCCAAAGCCTAGACCCCTCGCGTGCCCTTTTTCCCTTGATTCAGGCCCTACTCACTGGTAGACTGGCTGGCGCTTTGACTTTCGTTTGCACTCAATAGTGAGAATTCCAATCGTGGTTTTATTTACAGGATGAAAGCGATGCATCGAAACACCTTACTCTTCATGCTGCCCCACCGACCCGCCCTGCTTGCTGCCTGCCTATTAACCGCCGTGCTCGGCCGGGGCAGTCTGGGAGAAGATCTGTTCGCTGAGAAGATCCTGCCCATTATCAAGGGGACTTGCATCGAATGTCACGGCCCCGACAAACAGAAGTCCGACTTGCGGCTCGACTCGGCCGCGTGGTTTCAAGAGGGCAGTGGCGGGACGCCCGTCATCAAACCGGGCAACCCGGACGACAGCGAACTCCTTTACCGAATCGAACTGCCGTCGGACGATCCCGACGTCATGCCCCCCAAGGGAGACCCGCTCTCCAAGGAGCAGATCGAGCTGATTCGCAAGTGGATCGAGCAGGGCGCCCCATACGGCGATGCGGCAACGGCCGCTCCGGCGGAAAAAGAAGCGGACGCCGACAGTGCGGCACCGGCCAACATCTTGGAGCAACTGGCCAAGAGCGTCCCACCTGGCCCGGAAGCCGCCATTGCGGCACTGGATGGCCTGGTCATGCCGATCGCACAGAACAGTCCCCTGGTGCGCTTGGACTTTCAGTTCTATGAAGGAGAGATCGACGAGGAGATACGGAACCATCTGGAGGAGCTGACCGAGCAGATCACCTGGGTCAACCTCAAGGGCCGCTCGCTTGAGGACGACGACCTGCGGCACCTGGCCACCCTTCCCCATATCACGCGTCTGCATCTGGAAAACACGGCGGTGGGTGATGCCGGATTGGTCCACCTATCGAACCTCCAATACCTGGAGTATCTCAATCTCTATGGCACCCAGGTCACGGACGCCGGCCTGGACCATCTGACGGGACTCACGAACCTCAAGAATCTCTATCTGTGGCAGAGCGCCGTCACCCCGGCGGGGGCGGCGAAACTCAAGGCCTCCCTGCCGAACCTCTACATCAACCTCGGGGCGGAGCTTTACCAAGAGGAAGAAGAGGCGGGACCGCTGAACCTGGCGAACTTCTTCGACGCTGAGAGTTGCTGCGGCAAAGCCCACAAGAAGGAGGAGGCCTGCGAGCATCCCTGCTGCCAGGCCGCCGCCAAAGAGGGACAGATCTGCCTCAAGTGCAATCCCGGCGCGGAAAAGCTCCTGCTCAGCGCGGCGCGCCAGGCGGTGGCCGCCCTACCTGCCCAGGAGAAACAACTCGACGTGCTCTCACTGCTCTTCGATGAGGGAAGCTGCTGTTCCAAGGCACACCAGAAAGGCGAAGAATGTGACCACCTCTGTTGTGCGCAGGCTCGGCTGCTGGGAACGGTCTGCTCGAAATGCAATTCGGGCGCCGAGAAGAGACTCAGTGAGTTCAAGGATTAGGGACGATCATCGCGAGTGCTTCACCCTATGGATGGCCGGCGGCGGGCGGTGTCAAGGCCGGCTACACCCATGGCCTAACCGACGCTCTCGGCTACCACGGCGTGCAGGATCGTGTGCACATCCACGATCTACAGGCCACGATTCTAGCACTCCTGGGCTGTGACCACAAACGGCTCACCTACGCCTTTCAGGGGCGAGACTTCCGACTCACCGACGTCCACGGAAAGGTCGTGCATGAAATCCTCGCCTGAACCTCCATGCCGAAGGAGAGTAGTACAGGTCATGGACAAACACTCAATCCGACCTCGAACCCAGCACTAAGGAGACCTCCATGAGCACCAAACCTCCCACCCCGACCCTCCTGATGTTGTCCCTGCTACTCGCCTCAGTGGCCGCTGCAAGTCACCACGAGACCCCTCATGACAGGGTCTATGCGGTCCCGGGCGCCCTTGATTTCAATATGCAGACACTGGAAGGAAAGGACGTCCACCTGTCCGACTACTTCGGCAAGGTCATGCTGGCGGTCAATGTCGCCAGTAAGTGTGGCTACACCCCGCAATACAAGGATCTCCAGGCGCTCCACGAGAAGTATCAGGCCCAGGGATTGGCGATCGTTGGATTCCCCGCCAACGACTTCGGCCGACAGGAACCGGGCACCCACGCCGAGATCCGCCAGTTCTGCACGGCAAATTATGGCATCAGCTTCGACATGATGTCAAAGATTCAGGTCAAGGGATCCGGCAAGCACCCCTTCTACGATTTCCTGACCTCGGAGAAGAGCAACCCCGCTCACGGCGGCCCGGTCAAGTGGAACTTCGAAAAGTTCCTGATCGGCCGTGACGGCCAAGTGGTCGGTCATTACCGATCCCGAGTCAAGCCCCTCGCCGACGAACTGGTCTCAGCCATCGAATCGGAGTTGGGCAAACCCGCCCTTCCCCTGGGGCTCAAAAGCTACCTGGGCCGAACGATCGCGGACACCATGCATTACGCCGGCGCCCCCTGGCTCCTCCGAGGGGAGCGAGAGCAAGAGGAATCCACGGCCAAGATGATCAGGGCGCTCGGTCTCAAACCGGGACAGAGCGTCTGCGACGTCGGCGCCGGCAACGGCTACCACAGCCTGATGATGGCGACTGAAGTAGCATCCAACGGCCGCGTCCTGGCGGTCGATGTCCAGCCGGAAATGCTCGACATGCTCAAGGAGCGGGCCGCAGAGGCCGGCATCGACAATGTCACCACCCAGCTCGGCAAGCTACACGATCCCATGCTCCCCATCGGCACACTCGATCTGGTTCTGTTGGCCGATGTCTATCACGAATTCAGCCACCCGGTGCACATGCTCGGCGCCATCCGCAAGAGCCTAAAACCCGGCGGGCAGGTGGTTCTACTGGAATTCCGCGCCGAGGACGACACTGTCCCCATCAAAAAGTTACACAAGATGTCCCGCAAGCAAATCCAGGCGGAGCTGTCGGCCAACGGCTTTAAGCTCGCCAAGTCCTACGATGACCTGCCCTGGCAGCACATGATGTTTTATGGGGTTGAGTCGGAATAGCGGTGGGGAAAGAATTTAGAAAAAGGGCTATCTTGTAGCTTCGCGTCTTGTGGGGCCAAGACTGTTCGTATACTCCGCAATCTCTTGGACAGTGAACAAGCCTTTTGGCTCATATGCCATAGAGAATAATGAAACGCCTCGCGAAGCTATTTTATTAGGTTTT
>JADFMM010000061.1 GCA_022563885.1 Planctomycetota bacterium
GATCAGGAGCACTCCACTGAGACGGCGGGTGAGCAGGTCCCGATTTCCGGGCCCAGGGGCGAGGCGCTCGCGCATCATGTCAGGATCGGCGAAGATACTCACCGCTAGGCCGAAGGCGGCTAAGGTACCGATGATTGCCCAGCCAATGGGTAGGTCCAACCGCCCCCCTGAAGCGAAGATGAGTATGCCAATACCGGCCGGGAAGGCAAGCTGCAGCACTACGGTTGTATCCTTGGACATCGCAATTCTTCTATACGCCAATGAATGTTGACGTAAACGGAAAAAGAATGCGTCACCACTCTCCGATGCAGAACGCTCCCGGTGCGCGGCGGGCAATATGAAAAAACCTTGCGAACAGGAAAAAAACCTGCGGTGTCGCCCGTCCGCTCTACTGGCTCGTCTGGCCCGGAGGGTATGGCAAACTCCACCTCCATCCCCTTTTTCGGCCTGGTTCAATTCCGGGTTACACGACTCGACGTAGGAGTCGTTCTCGTACTCGTACTCGGCTTCTCGGCGCTCTCGATTACGAGTACGAGCACCGCTTCGCTGAGCACGAGCACGAAAACAGGCCAGACGGACTGCTACCCATATGCACACTTTTGTGAACCAGGCTGCTTTTTCAGTCGAGTCTGATCCCATTGGTTCGCTATGAACTCGTTATACGTCCTTCACGCGAATCATCAGTTTACCCGTGTTGGCTCCCGTGTAGAGTTTCTTCACCGTTTGAAGCGCATTTTCTAGGCCGTCAACGATCTCGGTGCGCACCTTGATCTTGCCTTCGGCCATCCATTGACCAAGGGTGGCGATCGCTTCTGGGTAGCGCTCCGCAAAATCCAGCACGATAAAACCTTCTACACGCAGGCGCTGCATCAGGATCATCGCATAGTTGTATGGTCCAGCTACGGGTTCGGTGGCGTTGTACTGAGAAATCAGGCCACAAGTCGGAATGCGGCCTTTGAAGTTCATCAGCTTAAGACACGCATCGAGGATCTCGCCACCGACGTTGTCGAAGTAGACGTCAATGCCGTCCGGACATGCAGCGGCGAGCGTTTTGGGCACGTCTTCTGTTCGGTAATTGATCGCCGCGTCGAAGCCGAGATCGTCCTGAATCCAGGCGCATTTTTCATTGGTTCCGGTGAGCCCGACAACACGGCAACCCTTGATCTTCGCGATCTGGCCGACAATCGAACCGACAGCACCAGCGGCGGCCGAGACCACGACGGTTTCGCCCTCCTTGGGCTCGCCGATATCAAGCAGTCCAAAATAGGCGGTAGGGCCGACAATGGTAAACGTGCTGAACGCATCGACGACAGCAACCGGCCTGGTATCACCCATTGGGCTCACGATCTGGGGGGTCCCGATCTGATAGTCCGCCCACACGCCGAGACCACTCACGATGGCGCCTTCGGCATAGTCTGGATGATGAGATTTAACGACGGTGCCGCAAACAACACCACGCATCGGAGCGTCGAGTTCGACCGGGGGCATGTATTGATCCATATCACTCATCCAGATCCGATTGGTCGGGTCGAGCGACAGGTAATTCAAGCGCAACAGGAACGCACCCTCGCTGGGTTCAGGGATAGATTCTTCTTCAAAACTTAGGACATCGTCGGTAATGTCGCCGACGGGCCGTTTGCGAAGCCGCCAGATGCGGTTTACTTCAGACACAATCGTTCTCCTTCAGTAAATGGCAACCCATGGCGCTGTAGCGGAGAGTATACTGGCTGATACGCTGGTAATGCTACCTGCCTCAAGAGGTTGTTGATGGCCAAACGCTTGAATTCGGCGGCGTTAGCCATCCGCTGGAATGATTTTTTATGCTCGAATAGGAGCACGCCGGATACACAAGTTGTTTCTATTTCCCCTCTATCGAGTCCTTCCTTGTTCTTTTCCATAATCCTCCAAAGATGACTTCCGTTTCTTTTTCTCAATATAATGCTTTTTTATGAGTGTTTCGATTTTATTGTTGGCAGCCTCAACGTCTTTCCCAAACAGGACAATTCCCTTTCTTAGCGATTCATATTCTTTAAAAAACTTATACGCCATAGTCCCCGCGGCCATCAACCAAAGGATGATTTCGAGGGAACCTGCCTTTACTTCAGCACCCTGAACAATCGTGGTACCTCTTCCAAAACGTATATCTGCAAGTGGTTGTAATTCGTTGTCTACGTCCTCAAGAAATTTAAGGTTTCGAAACGGATCTAGTCTCCCTATGGGGATATCGATCTCTGAGAGTCGTAAAGAAATATCTGCGATCTTTCGCGTCTGAGTGTCCTTTCCATCCCAAATGCTAGTAACGTCTACTTCCATTACCCTACACGTCCCTCACTAACAGGGCATCACAAGTTACTATATGCTTTTACTGCCAATACCCACACGGGAAGAACTTAAAACTTCCTCATTACTACAAAAGACTGCCAAAATGGTGCGTTCGCTAACCTGCAGATATGAGTATTGACGGTAAACCTCGATAGTTCCGAAGCGACAGATGAGATCGGAGTTTGACGGTGCAGCTCACAAACGGGTGCCCGCAACATGAGGCGCATTGTATGTGGGTCACCATCTGTTCCCTTAACACTTCCCGATCTGTCCAACGGTGGAGGTGAGCATCCCAAACTTACCCGGACCTCTACTCAATGAATCAACCCTCCCGCCAGAGCAGCCGGTGGCGTTCTTTGTTCCGAGGGTGCTTCTCGTTGATCGATCGCGGCTCGAGGTCGCCCCCGGCTTCGATTAACTTCATGTCAATCCAGCCGTTGGGCTCACCCCTACCGAAGCAGTAACTCACCGGAGGCTGGTTGACCATATGAACGTCAACCCAACGTTCGACCGTCCAATTGTGAGTATGGCCATAAAATAATTTCCTTAGGGCTTGTCAAACGGCTCCGTTCGACCGGCTAGGCCGGCGACCTCTGCTGCACTCAGAGCGCGATCAAAGATCCGCACCTCGTCGATCGAGCCGGGGAAGAAGCGATCGTTGCTGGTCGCACGCCGTCCAATGCTCACGTCTACGCCGGGCGTCAAGTTGTAGGGGTCGTCATCACCCGAGTTGACCCCATCCGCGAGACCGTCAATGTAGATCGTCGTGTTCGGAACCCTAAGGTTCGCGCCCTCTTGGACGACCAAGGCCCCATGGTGCCATTCGCCGTCGTTTACCAGGGTGTTGCCCCTGAGGTTGCCGTTGCCATGTTCGGTGCGCAGGTTTCCCGACTCGATACGCCAGGAGAGGCGCTGGCCGCCGGGGGTGCTGCCCCAGGTCACCATCTCGCCATTGGCTATTGTCGCAAACCAGTTGGAGATACTGAAGGGCTGCTGCACGCCATCCACGGCGGAAATCCCCTGGTAACCGGTGATCTCGACATACTGGCCGGCGCCATCCAGCGAGATCGCCTGACCGCTGTGCCCGGGCTCGAAGAGGGGACCGCCCATGCCCGCACCGTGCAGACCGTTGCCAGATGCATCCTGGAAATTTCCATCAAAGGGATAGTAAACGACCAGGCCCTCCGGACTGAGTTCGGCCGGCGTGATCAACTCGCGGGCATCGGGCGTCAAGAGGATGTCGTCGATGTAGATTACGCCCGCTCCACCACTATCGATGCCGAGGGTAAGCGAGTTCACGCCGCCACGGGTCGCGGCCGGCAATGCGGCCAAGTCGATGTACCACTTGTGCCAGCCGATGCGCTGCAGATCCGCCGGATCGCCGTCATAGACGACTTGGGTGTCGTTGATCTTCACGTAGAGACGACCACCGCTGTTGGCCAGGCTGCCATGGAATGAGAGTACCAGGCCCTGCACGCCATGCTTGCTCCAATCCTGGGATGCCGCGAAGATACGCGCGGCTTCGGAGCGGGGCGCACCAGAGTTGTCGAAGTGGATGGGTAAGGACTGGCTGCCACCATTGACGATCGTTGTTTCTGGCGAAAAGTCGCCCAGCGACGGAATTGCACCCACAACGGCCCCATTATTGACCGGATCATCGAACCCATCGATCCAGGTGGCCCAGATCTCGAAGAACTCTTCGTCCCTGTAACTCTCCATGTCGTCGACGATGATGGTGTTCACCGTCGTAAAGTTCCAGATATCACCTGTCCAGGTGCTCGGGTCCATGGCCTCATTGACCTCATCGACACGCCAGGAATAGGTCTCGTCCAATTGGAGATCTAGCGCCAGGGTATCGAAGCTGCTTTCGGTGACACTACCGGCCAGGGGCAGCGTGTTGGGATCAGACCCCACGTAGATGTCGTGTCGACCGGCTTCGCGACCATTGCGGCCCCAAGAAAGAACAAGATCGGGTGCCACGTCAGTCGCACCTGATTCGGGGTTTGGCCTGGTGGCAAACGTGGGTATGGAGAAGAACCGTACCTCACTCAGACTGGCCTGCGGGGCGAAACCCTGCACACTGTTGACGGTCATCCGAACATACTGGGCCACGGCACCGCCGAATCCGATGGTATTGTTGTGTGCGTAGTCCGCCAGCCCCGAGCCCTGCTCCAGTGGCCCGACATCGTCCAGAACGGTCCAGTTCTCGCCATCTAGAGAGTGTTCGATGACAATATCTTTCGCGCCGAATCCAATGAAGGGCTCGATGGTCTGGTTGGAATTCCAGACCCAAAGCTCATGCAGCTTGTAGGCCCTGTCGAATGCGTACTCGATCGTGGCGGGGATACCCCCGCTGATCCACATGTCGGGAGCGGAGACTCCGTGGAGATCGTCCACCAGACCGGAGCCGTTGATGGTATTCTCAGCTACGGAAGCGCCGAATGAGCTGGAGGCCGTGGCGGTGATACTCGTGATTGGAATCGAGAAAGGCTCGGTCGTAAAGCTCCAGGTAGCCCCTTTGAAGACCGTGAAATCCGGTGCACTGTTGACTTCGTCTACACGCCAGTAATAGGTCTGACCGAAGTCGAGAACATCGGCATCATAGGTCGTATCGCTCTGTGCCTGGCTTACCAGCACACCCAGCGAATCGGTCACATCCGCATTATTTACATCGTCAAACGCCGTGCCAAAATAGACAGTATGAGTCGCGGCGAACTCTCCGCCAACCCAACTCAGGACGACATCACGCGAGATGTCAATGGCCTCCTCATCAGGGCTGGGCTGACCCGCTAGCTCGGCGGCAACGCCTGGCCCCTTGCCCAGCATCACGGCCTGTACTTCTCCTACCGTCAAGGCCTGGTTATAAATTCGCATATCATCCAGCAGGCCATCAAACCACCTCGTGCCCAGGCTGTGTGGATTCTGACCGAGCGTGACATCCATATCCTCGATGGTATTGATGGCGCGGGCCGAAACATCTGCATTTGTGCCGTCATGAATACCGTCTACATAGAGCAAGACGTCCTCGACGTTTGGCGCTTCGGCGTTGAGCACGGCCGCCACATGGTGCCACTCATTATCGATAAGAGAGGTGTTGGCATACTGGTATCCACCGTCTACCTCGCAACGCAACTGGCCTCCGTTATTGATCCGTACGATCCACTTGGTGCCGTTGGTAATCAATCCCCAACCGAAAATAACGCCTGGAGCGGTTGCCGTCTGGATCCAGGCGGTACAGGTTCGCGGTTCCGCGCCTAAGACACCCGTGTATCCGGGCACGACCAGATAATTCCCCAGTGAGGTTTGCAAGGCGCCGTCCATAAATCCTGCTGCCCAGGTCGGTGCACCCACCATCTCCGCGTGTCGGTCATTGCCGGACGAATCAAGGGCCATAGTCCCTATCCCATCGTCCAAACGCCAATGCGCCATCAAATCTGCTCGGACATTGCCCGCGATCAGGGTCAAAAGAGAGCAAAACACAAGAATTGAGTTTCTTTTCCGATTCATCCTCATCTCCTTCACGACAAATGACAATTGCTGCTAGGGAACATGATTTTCACATCCAAGCGTAATTGTATCACCGAAGGGGATGACGTTTCAAGGGCGAAATGGGCACTTGAGAGCGTCTCCAGTATCTCCAACACGGCGCGAAAGGAACGGTGGCCATAAAGCGTTGGGGCCAGTACAAACTGGCGAATCCACTGCTTGGTGACCGGCCGATGAAAGAGTACGTCTGTCTCTTTCGGGAGGGGCTCGAATGCCTTGTCGATGGCTTGGGTGGCCTTGGCCACCTGCCGGTACACAAACTTGCGGCTGACGTCGTGCTGCTGAGCGATCGAGGTGATAGGTTCGATATGGCGAAGGGCTTGGATGGATAGCTGTTTTCTGTCGCAAGGACTCAGATCCGCAGCACCAAACCGATTTGTTGTCAAAGATTCACGATGTGAAGCCGATGCGTCGCTATTTTGTTGGACCCTTGGGGATTCCTTTCCAATACGAGAGCCATTGTGTTTGAGCTACTCTCTAAATCGGGAAGAATCCCCAATGGGCATTATATGAATGCAACTCAACTGTTACCCGGAAATGAACCAGGCCGAACCATTCAACCAAGCTTTTTTTTGAGCCTATGCCAACAAAATACTTATGAAATCCAAGCGAGTTTTCTGGTCATAGATTTTGCGGGAATACCCTCTTTCCTTGTGCAGTCTACGTATCATTCCCCATAACTCCTTTTATCACAATGATATAAGGTTATGACGGATGAAAGTGATCGGCCTGGTTCAAAATCGTTCTCGCATAGGTGCCAGTCCGTGTACCCGTCCTCGTGGTCGTCATCAGCGCAGCGCTTGTCGTTGTCGTAATCGATACGCCTAATTGCCCCAGTTCACTGTTTCGATTACGATCACGACAACGACCGGGAATGTGACACGGAAATGGACCAGGCCAAGTGATCGGCTGCTGGACGAGTATTTACACCCTAACCGCTAAGAAAAGAGATGTCAAACCGACTGCAACAAACAGTATGCCTAGCAGTTGTCAGTTGCGCCTAATAATGTTCAGGTCAATCATGACTCCCCTGCAACGGCTTTTTGGCCTCTTCGTGTGCCTGCTGAGCGGGTGCACGATTCACAGTGTCGATGAAGAAGCCCGGCTTCTGGAGGTTGAAGTCCCGCCGAGTTTTTCTGAATCTGCTACTGGGGCGGTCCTACCTAGTGATTGGGACTACTCCTGGTGGGAAACGTTCAAAGATGAGGATTTAAACCGTCTCATTGAATCTGGGTTAGCTGCAAATCTTGAGCTACAGCAATACGTGGCACGCATCGAACAGGCCACGGCCCTTGCCCGCCGGGCGGGTGCTCGTTTATATCCCTCTCTGGACCTGGACGCCGGTTACGAATTGGAATGGGATGGCGAAACCGCCAGTAGTGCATCTCGTGATCGGAAAGACGTTTCTGATGTAGGCGTTCTTCTCCGTTGGGAGCTGGATGTCTGGGGACGTTTGTCCTCCCTGCGGCGCGCAGAAAACCTGGCGGCCCAAGCGACTATTGAAGACTGGCTGGGGGCTCGGCTCCTCCTGTCCAGTGCGATTGCCGAAAACTATTTTGAAATTCAGGAACAGCGTCGCCAGCTCGAAGTGATCCTTGCGCAAATCGAAATCAATGAGACCCTGCATCAATTGACCTCGCTTCGTTTTGGTCAGGGGCAGTCTTCCATCGTAGACGTCCTGCAACAGCAGGAACAATTGGAAGCCACCCGGGCCCGTGTTCCGCAAACCGAAGCCCGCATCGGGCAGCTGGAATATTCCTTGAATGTCCTGCTGGGCCAGCCGCCCGGGAAGAGAAATCATGTGACGTCAAGCCGGCTAGGCCACCCGCCGCCATTGCCTGCTGTGGGCATCCCGGCTCTATTGCTGACTCGCCGCCCCGATCTAAGGGGGGCGCAGAAACGGGTGTTGGCATTCGACTATGATGTGGGCGTCTCCGTGGCGGAGCAGTTACCCACTCTGGTTCTCGGGGGCGCCATCGACTGGAAAGGCGATCCCAGTTTCGGTCATGCGATCACGGCGGTCTTTGCTGGATTGGCTGCCCCGTTGTTTGATGGGGGAGAGCGCCGCAGTGAAGTGAGTTTTCGCAAAGCGCGCCTCGAGGAAGCCCTTGCCGGTTACTCGCAACGGTACCTTTCAGCACTGTTCGAGGTGGAGGCCGCCTTGCTCGAAGAGCGAAAAAGCGACGAACGCCTCGTGCTGGTGGAACAACAGCTAGTGACTTCCCAAAGGCTTCTCGCGGAAGCTCGCAACCGCTTTAGCCAGGGCCTCACGGATTATTTGCCTGTGATTACTTCTCTCTCGATTGTGCAAAACCTGGAACGTGGTGTGGTTAGCTCCCGAAGAAGCGTATTGAGTGCACGCGTCGGTTTGCATCGCGCACTGGGTGGCCCTATGCTTACGCCTAACACCCCTGCTGTATGGTCCTCTCTAAATGAATAAATTATCCATATTTGGCACGTTTATCGTCACTCTGTTGATCCTCGCCTTCGGCGGCTGCGTGAGCCTCTTGTTGCTACGGACCGGTCCCGAAACGGTTCCGGAGGAAAAGATCAGTTCGGCCAAGATTGTGCAGACGATTCCGCTGGTGCCACAGACCCGCTCGGTGGTGGTCAGTGCTGCAGGAACTGTCGTCCCGTCGAGAAAGGTGGTCATTAAGCCGCAAGTGACGGGTCAGGTGATTTGGCAGAGTGAATCGATCACCCTAGGCGGGCATGTGAAGGAGGGCGACGAGCTTATCCGCATCGACCCTAAGGACTACGAGTTGGCCCTGGCCGAAGTGCGCTCCAATCTCGAGCAGGCCCGCTTCGAACGGGAGGTGGAAAGTGGCCGCCAGGTCATTGCCGAACGCGAATGGAACGAGCTTCAGTCGGATCTCGACATGGAAGTGGTCAACAGGTCGCTGGTGTTACGGGAGCCGCATCTCCGGCGTGCCGAGGCGCTCATGGAAAAGGCCAGAAACGATATCAAGGTCGCCGAGCTACAACTCTCCCGCACGGTCATCCCGGCGCCCTTCAATGCCATGGTAGTGCAAGAATCGGTTGAAATGGGACAGTTGTTAAATCCTGGTTCGGAAGTCTGTGAACTGGTGGGCACGGATGAATTTTGGGTCCAAGTAGCGATTCACGTCTCTGAACTGAAATGGGTGCAGTTTCCCGAAGAGGGCCAGTCTGGGGCGGAAGCGCGGGTGATTTTGGACATGGGGGACGGAGAATCCGCGGCCTGGAAGGGCAGGGTGATACGTCTTTTAAGCGACCTGGATCCTCTGGGCCGCATGGCGCGGCTGCTGGTGTCGGTAACGGATCCCCTGCAGCTTCGTCGAAGTTCCACTAACAAATTGCCCTTGCTTCTGGGCAGCTATGTCCAAGTGAAAATCGATGCCGGGAGTTTGGAGGATACACTGAGGATCCCGCGAGCTGCCTTGCGGGAAGGAAAACAGATTTGGGTCGTGGGTGACGACCATTTGTTGAAAATTCTCCCGGCTACAGTCCTCTGGCGGGAAAAGGAGACGGTGCTCATTTCCAATAACTTGGAAAAAGGAGATCAACTCATCGTGAGCGATTTGCGGGTGGCGCTTCCGGGAATGGAAGTGGCCCCTCAACCCTCTACTGCTTATCCCGAACTGGTGACAGGGACGCCACAGGAAGGCTGACATGGACCGCAACCCGTTTAATGACACTTCCTCCGCGACCGGGCTTTTAGCCTGGTTTGCCCGCAATCATGTCGCGGCGAATCTGTTGATGTTGGCAGTGGTGGTCGTGGGATTGGTCGTCGCCAGAAACATCCGCCAGGAAATCTATCCGATTTACGAACTTAATACGATTGAGATCGACATGCAGTATCGGGGCGCCAGCCCGGAAGAGGTCGAACAATCTATCCTGCTGCCCATTGAGGCGGAGGTCCGCAGTCTGGAACTCAACCGTCGAATCGTGTCATCGGCCTCTGAGGGACGCGCGAGGGTTTCGGTCGAAATCGTGCCCGGCTTCGACCGCAACCGAGCGCTCCAGGAGGTCACGGCCGCCGTGCAGCGCATCAGCATGTTTCCGGACGAGATCGAACCGCCGGTTATCTCCTTGGGGACGGGTCGTCGTAGGGGTGTGGTCTACGTGTCGGTGTTTGGGGATGTGGATCAACGTACGCTGATTCAATTGGCCCACCAGGTTGAAGACGGTCTACTGGCCCAGCCGGAGGTATCTCTGGTTTCTATGCGGGGTGTGCGCCGTCCCGAAATTCGAGTTGAGGTGTCTCAGACTCAACTCCGCTCTCTTAATCTGACGCTTGGGGAAATAGCCAACGCCATTGACCGCGCCGCCGTGGATGTGCCGGCCGGTACCCTGCGAACTCCGGGCGGAGATATTCTGTTAAAGACCACCGAGCGTCGCTACTTCGGGAGTGAGTTCTTAGAGATCCCTATCAAGAGCAGCAATACCGGCGCCGAAATCAAGCTAGGGGACATTGCTACCGTTGAGGATGGATTTGAGGAGACCGAACGGGAGTCGTATTACAATGGCAACCCCTCGGTTTGGATTGGGATTTACGCTTCCGAATCCCAGCCTCCTTTAAAAGTCGCTGCAGCGGTGCACAGGTATGTTGAGCAGATAAATGCTACCTTGCCGCCTTCGGTCGAGGTTAAGGTGTCCTATGATAGGACTGAAGATTACCAGGAGCGAATCGACCTGTTAAGATTTAACGGAACGATTGGTTTGATACTGGTGCTTTTAGCACTGGGGCTGCTTCTGGAACTGCGGGTGGCCTTCTGGACAGCCATTGGCATTCCGGTCTCGATTCTCGGCTCGCTCATCCTGCTGCCCTTGATGAACGCCAGCATTAACATGATCTCTCTCTTCGGCTTTATTGTTACCCTCGGTATCGTCGTCGATGATGCAGTCGTGGTCGGAGAGGATATCTTCCACAAAATCTCCGAGGGGATGCCGCGGAGGGAGGCCGCCGTGGCCGGAGTTGGAGAGATGACCATACCGGTGGTTTTTGCGGTCAGTACGAACATTATAGCTTTTCTGCCATTGCTATTTGTGCCGGGGGAAAGTGGCCGCTTTTTTAACGTTCTACCTTCGGTGATTATCGCGGTGTTTACCGTCTCCCTGGTTGAGGCACTCCTTATTTTGCCCTCGCACTTGGCGTTTTCCCCCAAGAATACTCACCCGGACTCGATTTTTTCCCGATTTGACAGAGCGCAGACTAAACTCCGCCTTAAGATCGATGCGGCCATGGAGCGTTTCTATCACCCCATCCTAGCGGCGGCACTTCGATTTCGTTACATCACTCTAGCCATTTTTGCTTCTTCATTTCTCGTGGTCGTCGCCTACCTGCTAAGTGGCCGCATAAACTTCACGTTTAATCCTACCATCGAAAATGACTACATACAGGGGGAAATCGAAATGCCAACCGGCACGCCGGTGGCACGGACCCGGGAAGTTGCCTTCCTGATTGAGGCCGCGGCCAAGAGGGCTATCGCAAAATGCGGCGAGGAAGGGATCGTGCGCGGTATCAGTATTTCGGTGGCTAGTCGTAACCGCAACGGAGCCCGTGTAGCCTGCAAACTGGTGCCGCAAAGCAAACGTAAAATAACCGGCGCCGGCTTTGTTGAACTTTGGCGCGCGGAGGTACCGGAAATTCCCGACATGGAGTCTCTCTTCTTTGATTACCTGGTGGGTCCTGGAGGTGAAGCTGAGATTGATATTCAACTGGCTCATTCGGAAGTGGATACCTTACGTCTTGCGGCGGAAGCGCTCGGTGAGATGGTTGCACGATATCCAGGGGTGACCGATATCCGTAAGGGCTTTGGTAAGGAGATGCCGCAAATCAGTTTTGAGATCAAACCGGCAGGACAAGCTCTGGGGATTACCGCTCGTGATTTGGGTCAACAGATCCGGCACGCGTTTTACGGGGCAGAAGCACTGCGTCAACCCCGCGATCGCGAAGAGCTACGCGTTATGGTGCGGCTGCCGGAATCTGACCGCAGGTCCCTAAGTGGGTTGGAAGGGCTTTTAATCAGAGCAGCCAATGGTGCCGAGATTCCGATCAATCAGGCAGCGGAAATCATTGAAACGACCGCACCGGTGCGCATCGAACGAGTGGATGGAGGCCGGGTCCTGAACGTCACAGCCAATGTGCTCCATAGCGTTACCAATGGGAACAAAGTGTTATCCGCGTTGGAGAGAAAGGAACTGCCGGATCTTTTGAAACGTTTTCCCGGCCTGCGTTACTCCTTCGAAGGGACGCAGCGCGAGCAGCGTGAAGCAACGAAAAATTTGAGCATCGGGCTCACAGGCTCCTTGTTCGCCATTTTCGCCATCATGGCTTCGCTCCTGAGAAGTTATGTCCAATCGGCCATCGTGTTGCTGACCATTCCCTGGGGATTGGCCGGGGCAATCGTGGGCCACATCGTGTTGGGTTTTGATCTCAGCATTTTCAGCGTATTGGGCATGATCGCCCTGTGCGGAATGGTGGTCAATGGTGGCTTCGTTTTGGCCATGACCCGCAATCGTTATTTGGCCCGAGGGGTTTCCATCGACGAAGCGACCATCAAGGCTGCTGAGCGTCGTTTCCGGCCCATCTTCCTGACCGCTGTCACCACGTTTCTGGGTTTGGGTCCCATGATATTTGAAACCAACGAGCAGGCCCTCTTCCTGGTCCCCATGGCTATTTCTCTGGGCGTGGGGACCCTGGCTTCATCCCTGGTCGTGCTGATTCTGGTACCGGTCAGTTTTGTCATTCTCGAGGAGCTTAAATCGTTGAAACCCCGAGAGGAACACGCTTCGAAAGATCTTGTGTTACACTCAGCGGAAAAACCTCTGCTCAGCAGTGCGAAATACTCTTGACCCTACCGAATTTAACCTATATGCTCGCCTTATGGTATATTGCAAGGGGTCTTCTTATTCGTAGTCGCGACATGTATTGTCCATCAGAAAAGCCGATTCTTTCCCTCGGCGGGCCGCCTTTGGCCCCGCTGGTCTTGGCAGTTCTGCTTTTGCCGTTCGAGTGCCTTGGGTCTCAGAGCCAAGCGATCCAATCGCCCTTGTTCGAATTGGTAACCGACTATTGTATCAGTTGTCACAATGCCGAAAGGAAGAAGGGGAAGCTCGATCTCGATAGCCTCCTCAAGGCGGACATGGCCCAGCATTTGGAGACTTGGGAAAAAGTCGCTGGGATGTTGCGCGAGCGTGAGATGCCACCCGAGGACAAGCCGGATCAACCGCGTCCGAGCGAAGCAGACTATAGGGCTGGGACGGATTGGCTTGATCGCGCAGTCTTAACTCTCAAGGTGGGAAAAAACGGGCCTCCTGCGATTTCGTCAAGACTGGCAATGGTGGATAAGTACTGCGTCAGTTGCCACAATGAACAGGACAACAAAGGCGGCATGAATCTCGATGCCATCCGGCTCAAAGAGGTGGAGCAGTATCCCGACATCTGGGAGAATGTGATCACGCGGCTTCAGTCGCGCCGGATGCCTCCACAGGGTCGGGTGCGTCCCGACGAAGAGACGTATGAGGTCGTGGTCGCATCGTTGGCGAGAAAGCTTGATGAGCACGCAGTCTCTCATCCAAAACCAGGTCGAGTAGAGACGTTTCGACGACTCACCAGAACGGAATACCAGAACGTGATCCGAGACCTCCTCGCAGTGGAGGTCGATGCGGCACGATTGCTTCCCCAAGACGAAGAGAGTCACGGCTTTGACAACGTGACTGTCGGCACACTTTCGCCCAGCTTACTCGATCGCTATATCTCGGCGGCGCAAAAAATCAGTCGATTGGCTGTTGGCACACCTTCGAACAGGCCAGGAGGCGACACCTTTCGAATCCCTGCTGACTATACGCAGGAGAAGCATGTTGACGGTCTCCCCATTGGCACACGTGGCGGCGCTCTGTTGTCCTACACGTTCCCTCTGGATGGCGAGTACGAGATAGAGGTTTTGCTTCAGCGGGACCGGAACGAACATGTGGAGGGGCTTAACGGTTCCCACGAAATGGAAATCTTGCTGGATAGCGCTGTGCTTGCGCGTTTTACGGTAGCGTCAGATGGTACACGAGACCACCGAACAGTGGATAAGAACTTGAAGACGAGAAGCTTTGTTCGTGCGGGACCTCGGAAGGTGGGCGTGACCTTCCTCCAAAGATCCTATTCACTCCTCGAAAACAAACGACAGCCCTTCGAAGCGCGTTTCAATTATCATCGCCACCCCCGTCTGTCGCCGGCCGTGTATCAGATTTCCATTACGGGACCCTTCGGAGCTAAAGGTGCCGGCGAAACACCGAGCCGAGAGAGGATCTTCATTCGTCAGCCGAATAATGCGATGGAAGAGGAGCCTGTCGCTCGGGAAATACTGGCGAATCTGATGAAGCGAGCCTATCGTCGTCCCATTTTGAAGTCTGACCTAAAGAAACCGATGGCGTTCTATCGTGTAGGGGCGCACGAAGGTGGTTTCGAAGCCGGGATCGAAAACGCCCTCGAATCGATTCTCGTCAATCCCGAGTTTCTCTTTCGCGTTGAAAGGGAGCCCATTGATGCGGCACCCGGATTGGCCTATCGCGTCAGCGATCTCGAACTGGCGACGAGGCTATCGTTTTTTATCTGGAGCAGTCTGCCTGACACTGAGTTGCTTGATTTGGCGGTGGCTGCCAAGCTAAGGGATTCCGGCGTGCTCGAAACGCAGGTACGCCGCATGCTGTCGGACGTTCGTTCGAAGAGCTTGGTCAATAACTTTGCCAGTCAGTGGCTGCATCTGCCCAATCTCGATTCCGTGACGCCCAATTTGAGACGGTATCCGGATTTTGATGACAATTTACGTCAGGCCTTTCGCCGAGAGACGGAGCTGTTCGTCGAAAGCATCTTTCGCGAAGACCGCAGTGTTTTGGAACTGCTCAAGACGGACTATACCTTCCTCAACGAACGCCTGGCCCGTCACTATGATATTCCCAGCGTCTTCGGCAGTCGGTTTCGACGCGTCCATCTCGATCCGAAATATCAACGCGGTGGCCTTCTCCGGCAGGGCAGCATTCTCACCGTCACGTCCTACGCGACGCGCACGTCTCCCGTGATTCGGGGCAATTGGGTCCTCAAGAACATCATCGGCACGCCCCCACCCCCACCCCCGCCGAATGTTCCGGCCCTCGAGGAGAATAAAGTCGATGCGACCCTAGGGATGAGAGAGCGTCTTGCGGAGCATCGAGCCAATCCCGTCTGCGCGAGTTGCCACAATATCATGGATCCCGTTGGCTTCGCCCTCGAGAATTTCGATGCTGTGGGCCGCTGGCGAGAATTCGAAAACGGTGCCGCGATTGACGCATCGGGAGGTCTTCCAGACGGCAGTGTTTTCGTCGGTGTCGCCAACCTGGAGAATGGCATACTTGCGCGTCCAGAACTGTTTGTTCGCACCTTGAGTGAGAAGTTGCTTACATTCGCCCTCGGTAGAGGAGTCGAAGTGTACGATGCCCCGGCGATTCGTCAAATCGTTAGAGAGGCGCAAGCCAACGAGTTTCGTTTTTCGTCCATCATCCTCGGAATAGCAAAGAGCGTACCCTTCCAGATGAGAACCAAGTTGGAAGAGGATAAAGTCGCCAAAGGATCAAATTGGAGTGAAACACCATGAGATTCATTACCAAGAAATCGTTACCCCGTAGAACCTTTCTAAAAGGAGTGGGCGCTTCCCTTGCTCTGCCTCTTCTCGATGCGATGATTCCGGCAGCAACGGCCTCGTCCCAAACGTCGGCAATCGGCGTGCGCCGACTCGGTTATGTATTCATGCCCATGGGATGCGATGAGTCTCGATGGACGCCAGAGAGCGAAAACACCCTCGAAAAGCTCTCGCCGATCCTGGACTCACTGGGATCCGTTAAGAATAAGATTACGGTCTTCACCAATA
This sequence comes from Planctomycetota bacterium, assembly GCA_022563885.1. Lineage (GTDB taxonomy): Bacteria > Planctomycetota > Phycisphaerae > Sedimentisphaerales > Anaerobacaceae > JAIPFM01. The sequence goes on from JADFMM010000061.1 coordinate 15,747, forward strand.
TGGAGTTGAGACCCGCCTACCCGGGATCGCACGCGACGTCGAATTCCTCTTTTCTCAGCGCCGCCAAGGCCAAGGTCACGGAAAGTTCCGATTACTACCTGGGGACAACTGCCGACCAGGAAGCCGCAAAGCAGATCGGTCAGCAGACGCAGCTTCCCTCCTTGGAACTCGCGATGGACCTGATGCAGACGGTCGGTCAATGCGACAATGGATACGCCTGCGTCTACCAAAACAATCTGTCATGGTCTACTCCGACGACGCCATTGCCTGCTGAGGCCCACCCTCGGTTAGTCTTTGAAAATCTCTTCGGAGAAGGGGGCACTCCGGAGGAGCGTCGCGCGGCGCTGCGCAGGCGAGCCAGTTTGCTGGATTCAATCGCCGAGGACATGAAACGACTGAAGCGTAGCCTCGGAGCCGGCGATCGGGCACGCGTTTCGGAGTATCTCGACACGATTCGCGAAGTGGAGCGGCGCATTCAGCAGGCGGAGACGGATACGAAAGAGAAGGCATTGCCGGATCTCGATCGTCCGATGGGCGTCCCCGCGTCGTATGCCGATCACTGCAGGTTGATGTTCGATCTGCAACTGCTTGCGTTTCAGGGCGACATCACGCGTATTATAACCTTCCAGATGGCTCGAGAAACGAGCAATCGATGCTACCCCGAGATTGGCGTGGCCGATCCGCATCACCCGCTTTCGCACCACGGTGATAACCCTGCTAAAATCGAAAGGATGTCGAAAATCAATGCATTCCATGTGTCTCTGTTTGCTGAGTACCTTGAAAAGCTCGAGAATACGCCGGAAGGAAACGGGTCTTTGCTCGACAGTGTGTTGATTCTCTACGGTAGTGGCATTGGCAACCCGAATGTGCACAATCACACCAATCTGCCCATCATAGTGGCCGGAGGTGCCGCCGGCGGCATGAAGGGGAATCGTCATATCCGTTACGCAAAACCGACGCCTCTCGCCAACTTGCATCTCTCTCTGCTGGACAAGGCAGGTGTCCGATTGGATTCATTTGGCGATAGCACTGGAAGAATCGACAATCTCTTTGAGCCCTTGTCGGTGTAATCAATATGCAATTCGATCAAAGGGATCGCTATGAAAGCTTTTCTCTTCAGAATTGGCCTATTCACCCATAGGAAACCCGGACACAAGTGTAGCCGAAAAGCCGGAGTTCTCGTTCTGGTATTGGGGTCGATATTCGCTCTTGCGGCGCAGGCGGAGAGCCGTTCGCTGGCAGATGCCGTTGAATCTGGAGATGCCGCTAGGATCTCAGAACTTCTATCGAGTCCGGTCGATGTAAACATTCCACAGGTTGATGGCATGACGGCGTTGCACTGGGCCGCTCATCACGACGACGGGAAGCTCGGGCTAAAACTACTGACGCTAGGCGCGAATGCCTCTGCGCAAAACCGATATGGTATCACGCCGCTCTATCTCGCCTGCGTAAATGGCAATGCGAACCTAGTGCGCGGGCTTCTTGAGGCCGGCGCGGATCCCGAAACAGCGATCAATGGGGGCGAAACGGCGTTGATGACCGCGTCTCGAACGGGAAAGATCGGTGCTGCCCTTGCGCTAATCAGGGCGGGAGCGGAGATCGACGCCAAAGAACGCAATGGACAGACGGCCATCATGTGGGCGGCTGCGGAAGGACATGCAGACGTAGTCGCGGCGCTTCTTGCCGCAGGGGCGGATTTTGAATCGCCTCTAGAAAAATCCGGATATACACCCTTCCTTTTCGCGATTAGAGCAGGAAAGACAGACGTGGTGAGACTGCTGCTTGATGCTGGTGCCGATATCAATGCTGTGACGATGCCTAAAAAATCCGGTGGCAGACTCCCGAAGAAGGGGACGAGTCCTTTGCTTCTTGCCGTCGAAAACGGTCATTATGATCTGGCGATCGAACTACTCGATGCAGGCGCCGATCCAAAGGATGATCGTTCAGGATACACCATATTGCATACGCTCACATGGATTCGTAAACCTGACATCGGTGAGTCAACCGCCGGTGATCCGAAGCCTCAAGGATCGGGTCGCCGCGATAGCTCTCAGTTCACTCGTGAGCTCGTTGAGCGAGGGGCGGATGTCAATGCTCGTCTAAAGAAGGGAAGAAAAGCTGGGAGAGGTCATGTGAGCGTGATTGGCGCCACGCCTTTCTTTTTTGCCGCCGACAGGGCCGATCTCGCCTACATGAGGCTTCTTGTCGAGCTGGGCGCGGATCCGCTTTGCCCCAATCAGGATGGCACAACGCCTTTAATGGTTGCCGCAGGTATCGGCAGTACCGCTCCGGAGGAGGAGGCAGGCTCGGAAGCGGAATGCCTCGCAGCGGTCAAGTACTTGGTCTCGCTCGGCGCGGAAATCGACACCGTCGATGCCAACGGCGAAACAGCGATGCATGGGGCCGCCTACAAAAACATCCCCTCCATGGCCCAATACCTCCATGAGCTGGGGGCCGACATCCGCATCTGGAATACGAAGAACAAGCTAGGTCGGACACCGCTTCTGATCGCCGAGGGATATCGACCCGGGAATTTCAAGCCCTCATTCGTAACGGTCGATGCCATTACAGCCGTCATGCTCGCAAGCGGCGTGAAGCCGCCGACCGGACCAAAGCCCAAGCATACGAATTACTAGAACGAGGCGTCTTCTAAATCGATTACCCCACTACGACAACAGGGCGTCGTGGGGTGGCTCAGTCCTCAACCGCGAGGCAAGGCCTCGCGAAGAAACCGTAGGAAATTCCCGCTCATCACCTTCTCGACGTCACCCTCGACGAACCCCCGCGCTTTCAGTAAGTCCGGTAGCCGACACAAATCCGCGATCGTGTCCAGGTCCATCGGACACTGTTCCCGACCGTACCCGCCATCGAGGTCTGTGCCCACACCGGAGTGATTCGCGCTGCCCGCCATCTGGCAGATGTAGTCGATGTGCTCCGCCATCTTTTCCAGCTTCAGGCCCACGCCCTCTGGCGTGGTCTTCCCACGAATCCAGCCCGGCACCATCATCCACGCATCCAGCGGCGCGCCAATGACCGCTCCCCGGTCGATCAATTCACGAATCTGATCATCCGTGAACTGACGGTTATGCGGCGTCAGCGTTCTCGCATTGGAATGACTCGCCCAAACCGGTCCCTGGAACAGGTCCATCGCCTCGCGGAAACAGTCGTCACACAGATGGGTGGCGTCCAAGATCAGTCCCAGGCGATCGATCTCCCGAATCAATTCCCGACCCTTCACGCCCAGACTCCCCGTCGCGTTGGTTCCAAACGCATACGTGCCTGGCCCGTAATGCGCCGGCCCAATCGCCCGCAATCCGTCGGCCACTGACTGCTCCAGGTGCCCGAACGTCAGAACCGAATCCGCTCCCTCCAAACTGAGAATATACCCGATCGGGCGGCGACTGGCTTTATCATCACCCCGTTCTTCCCTCGCCCATAGGGCCACGTGCCGGTCCAGCTCGTCCTTCGTCCGGATCGACGTCAGTTCCCCAGCCCCTTCCATGGCGCGGTACCAGGCCAATTGTCCCTGCGTCATCGCCCACGCCTGCTCCGGCGAATGCCAGCCCGGCAGGGGATGACCCGGCTTCGCATACCGCGCGATCTGCGTGGTGACCACCAGACCAATGTTTCCGCGCCGCAGCTCAGGAAAACACACGGTCCCCCGACCGCGATCCGGCAAATCAGTCTTGCCTACTTCGCGCGCCCGGATTTCACTAATGGGCCGGGTCAAATCCCGGTTCCATTCCAGGGCGTTCATCGCCAAATCCAGATGAGCATCAAGAATCAACATGAGTCGATGTCTCTAACTCGAATGCCTTCGTGCAGTCCTTGCTGCGACAGCAGCGTCGAACAGCTAAGAAAAAGGGCTGGCTCGAAGCCAGATCGAATATTCAGACAGAGCCTACACCGTCAGCACCCGCTCCCGCGCCGCCACCGCCCATCGTTCTTCCGCCCGACCGCCTTTCACCACCACGGCGTGACCATGCAACGCCACCGTGGGACAAATGTGCCAGGGCGCCCCGTAGAAACAATCTCCCACCGCAAACGCGTCCGCACGCGGGGTGGCGACCACCAGGTGCTCCTCGCTGTGAGCCACAAACTCCGCCTCCGGAAGTGCAAACAGGTGCACCCGCGGGTGCGGCCCCTCGGACGCAATCGACTTGTGACCCAGGTCGAGGCAGAGGCGGCCTGCGGACGGCTTGCTCACCACACGCGTCAGCACCAGCGCCGCGAGGAGAAAGTCCATATCGGGAAAATGGGTGCTATAACCATGGTCCCACAACACGCAGGTTCCGGGACTGCACTCAAGGCCCTCGTTGCGGGCGTGAAACGGAAACGTGGGCGTACCACCGGACACCACCCGCGGCACGGACAGCCCGGCTTTCAGCAACCTGTTCTTGAAGGCCGCAACGGAGGCCGACGCCTCCTCGCACCGCCGTCTTCGCGCTTCGAGGTCCGGATCGCGAATGTGTCCATCATACGCATGGATGCCACCCGGTCGCAGCCCGGGCAACATCTCGATTAAGCGGTAAAGATCCAGCGCGGCGGAATCCGGCGCAGTCCCGGAGCGATGCTGCCCACAATCCACATCCAACAGCAGGTCGATCTCGACGCCTTCCCGAGTCGCGGCCTCGGATAGGAGACGCAGAATCTCCGCATCATCGGCAATGGTGCGAATCGTGGCGTCCGGGAAGCGTTTGATGAGCGTGATCAGGCGGCTGATGTTCGGGCCGACCGGCTGGTAGGCCAGGAGAAGATCAAGGGCCCCGCAGCCCAGCGCCATTTCGGCCTCGGCAATGGTCGCGCACTTGAATTTCGTGATCCCCGCCGCCCGTTGCTGACGAATGAGTTCCGGCAGTTTGTGGGTCTTGATGTGGGGACGGAGCCGAGCCGGGCCGCCCGTCATCCGGATCATTCGCTGAACATTTTCCGCCACACGATCGGGGTAGACCAGCAGGGAGGGCGACGGGATCTCGTCAACATTCTGAATCAGATACCAGGGATCGTTGGTCATGCCGTGAACGTGCCCGGATGGTACCGCGGCTCAAACCACCTCAAAGATCGCTTCAATTTCAACGGCGATGTTCCCCGGCAACGCGTTCACACCCACCGCGCTTCGGGCTCCGATTCCGTTTTCCGCGCCGAAAACCTCCCCGAACAGTTCGCTGCACCCGTTAATCACCGCCGGCTGATCCACGAAATCGTCGGTACAGTTCACCATTCCCAACAACTTCACCAGGCGCCCCACGCGGTCCAGGCTGCCGAGCTCAGCTCGCAACGTCGCCAGCAGTGCCAGGCCGACCTGCCGCGCCGCCGCCTTGCCCGCAGCCAAATCCAGGTCCGCCCCCACACGGCCGCTGATCAAGGTCTTGTCCGGCTTCAACGGGCCGTGTCCGGACAGATAGGCCAGGTTTCCCACCAAAACAATCGGCTTGTACACTCCCATCGGCTTGGGGGCCGGCGGCAGTTCCAGATTCAACTCTTTCAATCGGGTCTCGGCGCTCATAAATGGAGTATACCCCTCAGAAGCAAGGCAGATCAAGTAGATACCCCAGGGCATTCGCATGCAGATCCCAAATCCGTAGGAAATGCAGCAGAAATGCCAGTTGGCCAGGATTCCTACTGGTCAAGTATTCAGCAAACAGTAATCAGTGATGGGTATGGGCCAAAAGGCATCAATAGCGTCGTAGGTGAGTTCTTGGGTCTGACCATTAAATGAATCATCTGATCATGCGTGCGTCTTTAGGCTTTGTCGGAGAACTCCGTCGTTGGCCCGAGAGCGAGCAATGTTTTCGCCTGGCAAAGACGGTGAAGCAGGCGATGTTTTTTCGATCGTCGATGCAGCCGGATGCGGCCAGGCGGAAAAAGGGCCGCTCGAAGCCAGATCGAGTTTTCCGACACAGCCTAGGTCATGGTTGAGCCATCGCCCGGTCCGCGATAGCATGGCGTGGGTTTACTCATCTTAGAGATCTGATCCGAGGACAGGCATGAGCGACGTCACACGTATTTTGGCCGCCATTGAGCGAGGGGACCCACAGGCCGACAGAGAAGTTGCTTCCCCTAGTCTATGATGAACTACGCCTTCTGGCGGCTCAAAAGCTCTCTCACGAACAGCCCGGCCAGACGCTCCAGGCAACCGCTCTCGTGCACGAGGCATACCTTCGTCTGGTCGGAGACCCCTCCCAGGAGTGGGAGGGCCAGGGACATTTTTTCGCTGCGGCAGCGGAGGCGATGCGGCGAATCCTGGTGGAGAACGCCAGGCGCAAGGGACGGCTCAAGCGGGGCGGTGGCCACCGGCGGCTCGAGCTTGAGGCTGAGGTGTTGACGGTTGACGCGCCGCCGGATGACATTCTCGCCTTGGATGACGCGCTTTTCAAGCTTTCAGAGGAGGACGAGGGTGTTTTCGAACTCGTGAATCTTCGCTATTTTGCCGCTCACCCTGCAACAGGCAGCAGAGGTCTTGGGGATACCTCGTCGGACTGCCGATAGGCACTGGGCCTACGCCCGCGCTTGGCTCTATCAGGAAATGACCGAAGAGGGCGAATCTTAGCTCCTGAGACGTCCGCTACTTCCTTACTGCCAGCCGGCCCGAGGATGCGAAGGAGGTGGAGCAGAGCCAGTATTTGTCGTTTTCCTGAATTCGATCAAAAAGTCGGACAATTTCCGATTTTATCTGGCGCATCCGTGCAATGGATGGCGCATTGGAAGGTAGAGCAGTGGCAGCCCCGGAGCAAGAACGATGACGCGAAAATCTCCCGATGCCAAATCAGTCTTTTCCGAAGCCCTCGACATAGAGACGGCCGAGGAACGTGCCGCCTACCTGGATGCCGCCTGTGGCGATGATCAGGCACTCCGGTCCAAGGTTGAGGGGCTGCTCAAGGGTTACGCCAAGGCCGGCGACTTCCTCCAGACCGGTCCATTCGATTCGAGCCTAGCGCCGGATAATGTTCCTCTGAGCGAGAAACCTGGGACGGTGATTGGGCCACTATAAACTCCTGGAGAAGATCGGTGAGGGCGGCATGGCCGTGGTCTACATGGCCCAGCAGGAAAGACCCCTGCGTCGTCGCGTGGCCTTGAAAATCATCAAACTGGGCATGGATACCGAGCAGGTCATTGCTCGCTTTGAAGCCGAGCGACAGGCCTTGGCCCTGATGGAGCATCCCAATATCGCCAAGGTGTTTGATGCAGGGACTACCGACACGGGCCGGCCTTACTTCGTGATGGAATTGGTTAAGGGTATGTCCGTCACGGAATTCTGTGATAAATCATTGCTCAATACCCAGGAGCGTTTGACACTCTTCGTCCAGGTCTGCCAGGCGGTGCAGCATGCCCATCAGAAGGGAATCATCCACCGGGATATCAAGCCGTCCAACGTCATGGTCACCCTCCACAGTGACAAGCCCGTTGTGAAGGTGATCGACTTCGGCATTGCCAAGGCTACCAACCAGCGACTCACCGAAAAGACAGTCTTTACCCGCTATGCCCAGATGATCGGCACGCCCGAATACATGAGCCCGGAGCAGGCCCAATTCAGCGAGTTGGATATCGACACACGCACGGATATTTACTCTCTGGGTGTGCTGCTCTATGAACTTCTGACGGGAGTGACCCCCTTTGACGCCGAAGCCCTTCGTGCCGCCGGTTATCTGGAGATCCAACGCATCATCCGTGAAGAAGAACCCCAAAAGCCATCGACCCGACTGAGCACGCTGGGCAAGGCCTTAACCGAACTTGCCAAACAACGTCGGGTCAGTGCCGAGGCTTTGCCCAAATTGATCCGAGGCGATCTAGACTGGATCGTGATGAAAGCGCTGGAGAAAGCCCGGATTCACCGGTACGAGACAGCGAATGAGTTGAGATTGGACATCGAGCGACATCTCAAGAGTGAACCCGTGCTGGCGGGAGCACCGAGTGTGTCGTATATACTGCAAAAGTTCATCCGGCGCCATCATGTGGGTGTTCTAGCGGGCTCATTCGTTGCCCTGGCGCTGGTGGTGGGCCTTGCCGTAGCCACGTATGGCCACTTGCAAGCCCGTGGAGACCGTGACCTCGCCGTCGAGCAACAGCAATTCGCCGGAGGCCCGCGAGAAAGAAGCTATGGCCCGTGGCGAGGCCCAGCAGGCCAAGACACTCGCACAGGATCTGCAACAGGTCGCCGAGGCAGAGCGGGACCGGGCCAGGGAGGCGGAGCAATTGGCCGAACAGCGCCGCATCGAGGCCAAGCGGGAAGCCCAGATATCCAAGGCGGTGAATGACTTTATCAACAGAGATCTTTTTTCACCCAATGTGCTCGGAAAGGATCAATTCCGGGAGGTTACTGTTCGTGAGGTTCTCGACGCTGCGTCGGTGAATATCAAGGGAAAGCTTCGGGATGCACCCCTGGTGGAAGCATCCATTCGCGAAACGATGGCCGCAGTTTACACGGCACTCGGGCGCTACGATGAAGCTGCGGAACACCGCGAGCGCGCTAGAGATATATACCTGGAGCATCTTGGTGAGCAGGATCGGCAGACGATAGACTCTTTTAAAAATCTGGGACTCTTGTACGCGGTCCTGAACCGATTTGACGAAGCGGAACTGCTGCTCCAGAAGGTGATTGACCACCGATCTAGGATATTGTCAGATCACGTTCCCGATGCCTTGCATTTCAAGAGCACGCTGGGAATGATGTACTGGAAGATGGAGCGGCGAGAGGATGCAGAGCGGCTGTTTAACGAGCTTACGATTTCTATGCAATCACTACGCGCTGTGTCCGATCCAAAAATGTTTCAAGTCATGAATAACCTGGCAGGTTGGCACCTTTCTCAGGGACATTATGACGAGGCGAAACAGCTTTGGATCAGACTGATAGACATCAATCCGGAGTTGTGGGGTGAGGGACTTCCATTGGTACAAGGGGCCAAGAGACACCTCGCGATGTTGCTGAGTGCATGCCCAGTGGCCCAGGTGCGCGATGGCAAACGAGCTGTCGAACTTTCTACTCATCTCTGCGAGCAGACGAATTGGACGAACTATGATTTCATCGGTATTCTGGCAGCTGCCTATGCAGAGGCAGGTGATTTTGAAACGGCTGCGAAATGGGCAAACGAAGCGATTGAGTTGCTGCCTGCGGATTCAGATGCGGAAACGCACAGGAGAATGCAGAAACGGTTGGAACAATACCAATTGCGCGAGCCTTCTCGGTTCGACCGGGACCTGGAGCCAACCGAGTTTGAGCTTACAGTCATTGTTTCGAATTCATCATCACAATCAACGGCATATAGTCCACAGATCGAAGAACTTAACAGAGCGGTGGACAGCAATGACCTGAAAAAGGTCAAGGATCTTCTGGCAGCTGATGCCGACGTTAATGCGGTAAACGTCTTGGGAATGGCGCCGCTACATATAGCGACCCAAAACGGTTACAGGGAAATGATGGAACGGCTGCTTTCTCACGGCGCTGAGGTCAACGTGAGGAATCGGAACAATGAGACGCCATTGCACATCGCCGCTCGAAAGAACGACGCTCATTCGGCCGAATTACTGCTGGCCAAAGGCGCTGAAATCGGGGTTAGAGATGGAAATGGGCGTCTCCCCTTGCATAGTGCAGCATGGGATGGCAGTGAGCAGGTGGTAGAGGTCCTGCTCGCCATTGGTACAGACGGTCAATGCGAAAGCCCAGCAAGATGGGACGCCGCTCCATTATGCGACAAACCGTGGCCACCTGGAAGTGGCCAAATTGCTCTTGGAGAATGGCGCCGATGTAAATGCAGGATCAGATCGGGGCTACACCCCGTTATATGTTGCAGCCGGTGGAGGCTATACAGGCCTGGTGAGAATACTCCTGGAGCATGGCGCCGACGTGAAGGCACAGGTTGGAGGGAATGCCACAGCGCTGCATTTCTCGTCGGAGCAAGGCCACCTGGAAGTCGTAAGGATACTGCTGGCCAACGGCATGGATGTGAATGTCAAAGCACGGGATACGATACCCCTGCACCTAGCAGCCCTGAATGGCCGCCTGGACGTTGTGGAACTACTGCTAGACAGTGATGCCGACATGAATGCCAAAAACCAGCAGGGTGGTACGCCCTTACATTTAGCAGCCCAGGAGGGCCACCAGGACGTTGTGGCAACCCTGTTGGATCATGGTGCAGATGTAAATGCAAGAGGTGGTGAAAACCTTGCGACACCGCTTCACTCCGCGACGCAGGCGGGCCAACTTGAAGTAGTAAAGGTTCTCTTAACCCGCGGCGCAAGTGTAAATGCAAAGGGCAAGGATGGTTATAGCCCGCTGCATACAGCAGCCGAGAACGACCACCCAGAGGTGGTGAGATTCCTGCTAGACAACGATGCTGACATAAATGCCAGAGCGCGGCAGGATGTTACTTCGCTGATTTTAGCAGCCCAGAATGGACACCTGGAGATAGTGAAGATACTCTTAGCCGGCGCCGCAAGTGTGAATGCAAAGCGCACGGATGGTTCAAGCCCGCTCCACTTTGCGGCTCAGAATGGGCATACGGATGTTGTCAAAGTCCTGCTGGAGGCAAAAGCCGATGTACAACTCAGAACCGATGTACAACTCAGAATCAATGGCATTACGGCGTTGTGGCTTGCGGCTCAGAACGGTCATACGGATACTGTCGAGCTGTTGCTGGAAAGCAACGCCGATGTCAACGCGAAAGAAAAAATCAACGGAGTAACGGCTCTGTGGGCGGCCGCTCAGAACGGTCAAGCGGAGGTTGTCAAGATCCTGCTAGAGGCGAATGCCGACGTGAGCATACAACGCATAACCAACGGCGTAACGGCTCTGTGGCAGGCGGCTTGGAAGGGTCATGCGGAAGTTGTCAAAGTCCTGCTGGAGGCTAAAGCAGATGTGGAAGCCAGGACTGGCGATGGCAGAACGGCCCTGATGATGGCTTCCCAGGAGGGTCACTCAGATACAGTCAGTGTCCTTCTCGAAAAAGGTGCGGAGGTCAACGCCAAAAGCACTCTTGGCATAATGGCCTTGATGCTGGCTTCCGGGAATGGTCATACAGAGACAGTCAATGCCCTTCTTGAAAAAGACGCAGACGTCAACGCAAAAGAGACCAACGGCAGAACCGCCTTGTTTATTCCATCAGTGAAAACCTTGCCCTCAGGGCAAGGTCAGAGTTCAGTGGCTTTGCCATCTGAACAATAATCTGCTACTCCAAGGTTGAGTTGCCTCCACGACAATTACAACCAAGGAGTAACAAAATGAGTAGATTCCGTAAACTATCACAAACCCTATGGCATTGCCAATATCATATTGTCTGGTGCCCGAAATACAGGTTCAGAGTTTTGAAAAGTGAAATCAAAGAAGAAGTTGAAGAGTGTATTAAGGGGTTTTCAGAAGTGCAGAAATGTGAACTTCTTGAATTAAACGTGCAGATTGACCATGTGCATCTACTGCTAATGATTCCTCCCAAAATATCTATCTCAAATTATGTTGGGACAGTGAAGGGGAGGACAGCCATACGAGTACTGAATAAGTTTCGTAAACTGAAACAAAAACCCTATTGGGGTAATCATCTATGGGCCAGAGGCTACTGTGTTGATACAGTAGAACTGGACGCAGAAATGATCCGTAAATATGTAAAGTACCAGGAGAAGCAAGAGAAGAAAGCGGAAACGTCAAAGTACTAGAATAGGTTGATAGGTTAATAACCGGAGGTGACTCAACCTTTGCCCCCTCAGGGGGCAAAGGCAGTTTTATCCCCTTCCAGGGGTTATTTCAAAACCGGGCCCTCTGGACCCGGTTTTTTATTCTCAAGGTTTCCCAGGAAGTGATGGATACGCTATGTTTTGCATCGCTCGG
>JADFMM010000285.1 GCA_022563885.1 Planctomycetota bacterium
TTGGTCAGTCCGGGACCGCAAAGGATGGCGCGATTGAAGTCGAGCTCATCGAAGGCACCGATCCCGGGATCCTCATCACGATGACGGAGTTCGGCGACCTGCCCCTCTTGATGAGCGTAAGCGGCAGCCAAATCCTCGTCGATACGCTTTTGTGGCCGGTCGCCGACGTTGGCGACAGCGCCGCGTTCAACACCATGATCCTGAAGAGCCGTGCGCCGGCCAGGCACCAAGATGTGGAACCTCTCTTGCGTGGGCTCTCTCTGCCCAACCAGGATTTTCGTACCAACCGAGAGACCTTGGACCAGTTTCAATTCTATAGCAGCGCCATCATGGCCAGGCCGGCCATTTTGATCCGCTATCTCCGCAAGGCCTACGAAGCCGAAACGGAAAACCGCGTGCGGATCACCTTTGACCGGGAACTCTGTTACAAGATCAGTACCGAACCGAAGGTGACGCTAAGCGGTGACGGATGGCGGCACAACTATCTGACCCTGAAGGGCGTCGTCCTGGAAATCAAGTTTACATCACGATTTCCCCTGTGGCTGAGCAGACTCGTCGCCACGTTCAATCTCAAGGCAAGGTCTATTTCGAAGTACACGACAGGCATACAGCAATCGATGGATCTGGGGTTCTGCGGGCCCCTCGTTAGGTAGGGTGGGTATGGAAGAACTGATGCAGATGTTAGAGGAGTCTCCCATGGGCGGGGGCGGCTCTTCACTCCAAAGCGTCTTGTTGTCCTTGATGCTCGCGTTCGTGTTGGGCCAGTTGGTGGCATGGGTCTACTATGCAACCCATACGGGGCTCTCCTATGCCCGCTCCTTCGTGCAATCGCTCATCTTGATGACCGTGGTGATTGCCATGGTCATGTCGGTGATCGGCAACAACATTATCACGGCGTTCGGCCTGATGGGGGCCCTGGCCCTCGTGCGTTTCCGGAACATTGTCAAGGACACGCGTGACATCGCCTTCATCACCTTTTGTCTGGTCATCGGCATGGCCTGTGGTTCGCACAAGTATGGCACCGCCATCATCGGCACCCTGCTGCTGTGCCTGATCGTGCTCTACCTCTACTACACCGATTTTGGCACACATCAACCTCACAACGGATTTCTTCGGTTCAATCTAAAAGGACCGCTCGGTCCCGACCATCCCATTATCCATGTACTGGCCCGCTTCTGTGGCAGTTATACCCTACTGTCCCGCCAGGAGACGGGGTTTGGCGGCGGCGCCGAGTATGCCTACCAGGTACTCGTCAAGCACCCCGCTCGCAATGAGCGCTTGCTCGCGGAACTGGAACAAGTCGAAGGTGTTGAAAGCATCAACTTGACCATGCAGGAAAAGCTGCTGGAGGTATAGGGCATCCCATGGCAAGACGGAACTCCAAGAGTCATGAATTCAGTTCTTCAATGACGCATCACATCGGTCCTGTCGTTGTCTGGCTGGTCGCAGTGATCTGCGTCGTGGCGCTGTTCTATCAGCGATCCCAACGCATCGAAGTGTTGGGCCTCACCCGTGGTCGTGTGCACGTTGTTGCCTCCGCGGCAGCGGGACGACTGATACGAATGGCCGCCGGCCTGTTCGAACCGGTCCAGCAGGGCCAAGTCGTCGCCGTCGTGGATACCCTGCCGGACAACGACTACGCCCGCGCCTTGATTCAGGAACGCCAAGAGACGATCAAAGCGCAGATGAAGCACCTGGCGGCTCAACTCCTTCCCACTCAGGAGCGCCTGAGCGCCCAGGCGGTCAATCAGGAAACGAGCCGGGCCGCGGATGCCCGGCGTTTTGCCATCGATGTCGAGAATGCCAGACTCCGCATCCTGGAGTTGAGGACCCGCATCGAAACGGACCGAATCACCGCGCGTGCTCTCAATGCAGAGATCGAAATCACGCGTGAACTCGTAGATCAGGATGTGATCGACGCTTCCGAACTGCAGCGTGTGCAGCTTGAACAGGATGGTCTCAGAGCCATGATCAGGGAAAACGAATTGCTGTTGGCCCAGACCCAGGCGAATCAGGCCCAGGCCACGGAGCGCCTCAATCAGTTCTCTCTGGCCGATGTCCAAACGCCCAGCGTCGAGAATGCACTGGAGGTCATCCGCAGAGAAATCGAGGTGCATGACAAACGATTGCATGAATTGCTGGTCGAACTCAGCGCCATTGAGAGCCGAAAGGCCGTCAAGATTCACGCGCCTTTTGACGGGATCATTAGCCAAGTGCACGGCACGGTAGGGGGCGTCGTTGATGTGAATCAACCCATACTCACGATCACGCAAGACAGGCCTTCCGAAGTGGTGGCCTATATCAACGAAACCCTGGCGGATGAGATCGAAGTCGGCATGGAGGTACAGGTAGTCAAGATGGGGGTCGAGGTCAAGATGATCCTGTGTGAGGTCAGCTCCATCGGCCCGCGTATCGAACAACTGCCGCAGCAACTCTGGCGTAGCCCGACCCTACCCCAGTGGGGTCTGCCTTTTCTCATCAAGAGCGACAGCTTGGACCTCCTGGACCTCGCCGTCGGCGAGAAAGTGGGAGTCCGCAGGCCTTGAAGGAATAACGCAAACGGCCAGAGTGGAGTTTCGAAAAGACCAGCGATGATGAAAAGCGATAACGTCAAGGGTCCCGCAGTCCTGCTGCCGCTATGGCTCCTCATGGGACTCCTATGGGGATGCGGTGACCGTGACCATGCGCGCATCGCAGACCGGGATGCCTACCAGATCCTAGACGACAAATGGGATGCCTCTTTTGGCAGCCAGTCCAACTACCGCATCATGGACACACCGGCCCTCCCCGGCGATGTCACGTCCGACCGGTCTCTATCCAATTACGGCACCCTGACCTTGCCCAAGAGCGTTGCCCTGGCAACGGCCCACAATCACCTCTACCAGAGACAGAGGGAAGCTCTCTACCGCCAGGCCTTGGACCTGCGTCTCTCCCGGCATGAGTTTGAGAACCTCTTTTTCGGGGGCGGCGGCGCGGGTCTGCATGGGAACGACCGGGACGAGGTCCTGGGCGCCGAAGCCAATATCGGGGTCAACCGCCTGCTCTACGACGGCACCCGAATCGGTGCACGCGTCACCCTGGCCTGGATCGACATCCTGTCGGGCAACCTATGGGGGGGCCTCACTTCCATCCTGGGTGTCACCGTGGTCAAGCCCCTCCTGCGCGGCGCCAGCCGAGACCTGGTGATGGAGGGCCTGACGCAGGCCGAACGGGACACGCTCTATGAAATCCGTCGGTTCAACCGCTTTCGCAAGACTTTCGTAGTGGGCGTCATCACCGAATACTATCGCATCTTGCTGCTCGGTCAGAGGGCGACGCATGCTGAAGAAAATGCCGAGGCACTGAGGCACCTCCACGACTGGACCCAAAAGCTGGTGGCCGCCGGACGGATCCCTCTGCACGAGTCGAATCGGATTCATCAGGAGGTGTTGCAGGCTCAAGACGCCCAATTAAACGCCCAGCGCCTCTATGCCCAGGCCTTGGACGCGTTTCGCGTCACCCTCAACCTGAGTGGGACCGCCAGGTTCAGACTGGACGAGGAAGCGTTTACGACCTTGCAACGCGCGCAGATGGTCCTACCGGCCTTTGATGAAAGAGAAGTGATTGCGGCGGCGCTGAGCCGCCGCCTGGACCTGGCCAACCTCGCCGACCAGGTCATCGACGCCGAACGAAAAGTTGCCGTCGCCGAAGACCAGCTACGGCCGGAATTGAACCTCGTGGCCGGCACGGCCCTCCCCTCCTCCAAGCTGGGAGACCGGGCGCGCTTGCAGCCCTATGAGAATGAGTATGGGCTGGGCCTGGAAGTGGATCTCCCCTTCGATCGGCTGGCCGAAGAGACGGTCCACCGAAAGACCCAGATCGCACTGATGGAGAGCCGACGTGAATATGAAGAGCATTCCAACTTGATCGCCGTGGAGATTCGCAAGGCCCATCGGGATCTCACCGAAGCGCGCGACCGTCACAGCCTCCAGACCGAATCGCTCTCCCTGGTGGAAAAACGCCTGGCGGGCACCACCAGACTCCTCAAGCTGAGTCGCATCAGCACGAGGCGAGTCCTGAGGTCCCTAGAAGACCTTCATCAGGCCAAGGATGCGGATGCCGAGGCCCTCGTCAACTACGCCGTGGCCGCTCTGAATTTCTATCGCGACACCGGCATCCTCAAGGTACAACCCGACGGCATGTGGAAACTGTAGTCAACAGATGTAGACAGGCCGGCCATCTTCATTACACTGCACAGTGAGCATGACAAACTTCATCGGACTCATCTCAGACACCCATGGCCTCCTGCGCCCCGAGGCCCTAGGCGCCTTGCAAGGGTGTGACTTGATCATCCATGCCGGTGACCTGGGATCACCCGACATCGTGGATGAACTGCTTCGCATCGCGCCGGTGCACGCCGTGCGTGGCAACGTGGACACGGGACGCTGGGCGGACGATTTACCGGTCAACGAGGTCGTGTCCTACGGGAATCACACCGTGTTTGTCCTGCACGATCTGGAGCAGCTCGACTTGGAGCCGGGGGCTGCCGACATTCGCGTGATCGTCTCCGGACACACCCATCGGCCCCACATCGAAGAACGAGACGATTGCCTTTTTTTCAATCCCGGCAGCGCCGGACCTCGACGATTCGAACTCCCGGTGACCGTGGGCCGGCTGACCTTTCCCGAGGACAAACCACAGGCCGAGATCATCCACCTCATTGATTGATCTTCCTTATCCCTTAGGCAACCGACTCGCTACGATTCAAGAGGTGCCGATAGGAAATGGGCACGACCTTGGCGGTCAGGGCATCGACGGCGTCGGCAAACTGTCGAATCTCAAACTGAGCCGTCGCGTGTTGTCTGAGGTGGATGAAGTTGGTTATCGCCTGTAGAGAGGCGGTCCAGTAGAACTCCGTGTAGATATTCAACGGCAAGACGGCACGCGCCTGTTCCCGTGCGACGCCGCATTCCGTCAGATGGTGGTATAGGGCCAAGGCTTGTCGGCTGTGGGCCACATACTGGTCTCTAAGTTCCCCCTTAGGGTCCTCAACCGACTCATCCGTTGAAGCCTGCTTGTTGTCGGACGCCTGCCGACGGAAACCATCCGGCGTATAAAAGTCGATTTCCGAGGCATCAATGTAGCGCAGGCTAATCTCATTCCAGGCATGGTCCACGCTGGCCTGTTCGGTATAGGCGATGCCGACGACATGCTTGTACCACTGCCGAGCGACAAACTCCGGCACCTTACAGTGAAATTGTATCTGCACATGCCGAAAGGGACTCCAATGCTTGTTCTCCGCCAAAAAGCGTATCAGTCCCTCGTCTCGCTTCGACAGGGTCTCCACCCGTTTTCCGAAGGAAACCCGGGCCGAATTCACCACCGTCAAATCGGAGCCCAGAGAGTCAATCAATTCAACAAAGCCATAATCGAGCACATCCATGCGATCATCCATTACGATAACTCCACATCCTGCCGAGCCGCCTGCAAATCGGCCGGGCTCAAGTCCCTATCGAACCATGGTACCTCAACGCCTCTTTTCTCCGAATCAGGCTCTCCACAAGAAACAGCCAGTGTACTTCTGTTTCTGCCGGATGTCTAGATCGGACCCTGGGCCCGGTAGGATTTCCTGGGATTGGACGCGGTGGGTAGTCGGTGGTCAAGTAATCAATTTTCCTTCGGCCCAAACAGACTCCAGACCCCCAGACCACTAGCACTCCATTGACACGATGTCTGGCTTGATATAGGGTGTTCAACCATGAAGAAAAAGGAAATCCAAGGCAGTTGCCTGTGTGGCGCTGTGAGATACGAGGTCACTCCTCCCTACCAGATGTTCCGCTACTGTCACTGCCCACGCTGCCGCAAGCACACCGGCAGTGCCCACGCCTGCAATCTCTTCGTCCAGCCAGAACAGCTCAAATGGCTAGCCGGCGAGCAGGACGTCACGCGGTTCGACCTGCCGGAGGCCAAGCGATTCGCGCGCTGCTTCTGCAATACCTGTGGATCGCCCGTGCCCTTCCGATCACGCGACGGGACCGTAACCGTGATCCCTGCCGGCTCGCTTGATGACGATCCTGGCGTTCTTCCCACGGAGAGTATTTTCTGGGATGCCCGCGCCCCCTGGTATCGCCTCGTCGACGATCTTCCCAAACATGCGGGATACCCGCCAAAGTCCAATTGACAGGCCGGACCCTGGCGCCCCGTGGGTCGACTGAATCTATGAACACTGGGCCGAACTGACCTATGCGTCCTTCCCGAAGAGGGTCGTCCCCGCACCATTGAGATCATCCACCGCCTGCATGACCCGTTCGGCCATGGCCCGTTCCGCCTTTTTCAGATAGGAGCGAGGATCATAGACCTTCTTGTTACCGACCTCTCCGTCGACCTTCAGGACCCCATCGTAGTTTTCGAACATGTGCTGCGCCACCGGCCGTGTAAAGGCATACTGGGTATCCGTATCGACGTTCATCTTCACCACGCCATACCCCAGGGTCTCCTGGATCTGTTTCCGCGAAGACCCCGAGCCTCCGTGGAAGACCAGCCAGAAATGGGCGTCTTCACCGAACGCCATCTTGACGGCTTCTTGACCCTGTTTCAATATCTCGGGTCTCAGTTGCACCACGCCCGGCTTGTAAGCCCCATGGACATTCCCGAAGGTCGCGGCAAACATGGTCTTTGCCCCCGGCACCTGACTCAGTTGACGATAGACCTCCACCATGTCTTCGGGTGTCGTGTACAGCTTTTCCGCCGGCATGCCGCCGTGGTCAACGCCATCTTCTTCGCCACCCACGACACCTGCTTCGACCTCCAGGATGATGTCATTCTCCGCGCATCGTTTCAGCAGGTCGACGGCAATCCTCATGTTTTCCTCCAGGGGTAGGATCGACCCGTCGAACATGTGGCTGCTGAAGAGGTTCGGCCGTCCTTCGGCACGACGTTGCTCCGTCTCTTTCAAGAGTGGTTCCAGGAAGCCCGTCAGCTTGTCGGCTGGACAATGATCCGTGTGCAGGGCAACATACACTTCATACTTCTGGGAAATTCGGTGTATGAACTCGGCCAGGGCAATGGCGCCTTCGGCCATGTCCGCCACAGCGAGGCCCGAAGCGAATTGGCCGCCTCCCGTAGAGACCTGGATAATGCCGTCGGATTTTTTCTCGGCAAAGGCCTGCAGACAGGCGTTTGCCGTTATCATCGAAGTCACATTGATCGCGGGATAGGCAAAGCCATTCGCGTAGGCGTTTTCCAACATCTTGCAGTACGTCGCGTGATCGGCAACCGGCATTTCTACCTCCTAAACCAAGGGTGATGGGTACAGACTGAATTCAAGCCCAATCCTACCCCATAAGTCAGATAGCACGTTCTGTCAAGGACAGAGTCGGCGTTTTGGCGCCTATTTCCCGCACCCCCCCACCCATCCTGCACGGTCGTCATGCGACGCAGCTTGGGGACCGGCAAGAAATAACTTGGACTTTTGAATGCCCAATTGCACCCCATCTTCGATCGCTTCTCAATCGCGAAATCCGCGACGTAGAACTGTTACGCCTGTGGTTTCGCTCAATCGCGTGCGACCCAATATGGGGCACACTTGGACCCCAAATTGTCCAACTTATTTATTG
>JADFMM010000062.1 GCA_022563885.1 Planctomycetota bacterium
TGGCTGTGCACTTCCTCCAGGATACCCCAATCGAAAAGGGCATGTAACTTATTTCGTTGGTGAGATAGTTATGTCGTTGTGAGTCCTGTGGTGGACGATACGAATGGCCCAGGCCACCGAAGACATTCTGAACCATGGGGATGGTCTGAGGATTCCAGCCCATCGCCACCCAGTCGTATGCCCGCCTGGTCCAACGCGTAATAGCCATTTAAATCGTCACCGACCCGCTCGACCCTGAGCCAGACCGGCGTGTCCCGCGGGATCGTCTGCTGGACGGCATCCGGCGCGGGATCGTCCTTGACACTGGCAACAAAGCTGGTCGGACGCACCTGAAAGCGCACACCGTTGATACCGGTGTTGGCGACAAAGCCATTGCCCGACTCGGAGGCCAGGCTCCCACCGACCATGACGCCGGCCTTGGACCAGGCCTGCACTACGGTCTGGCCGTGTAGTCTCGTGGTCAACAACCCCCTGTCTTGTTGTTCATTATGGCTTATCAAACGGTTCAGTTCGACCGGCCATGCCGGCAACCTCTGCCGCCGACAGCGCCCGTTGGTAGATCCGAACATCATCCAAATCACCGATGAAGAAGCTGGCCGGCGTTCTCGGATCGGCGTTGAAGGTCGTTGACTCCGATCCCAAACCGACATAGCCGAATCGGGTATTACCCGTTCCAAAGGTGCTGCCACCCATCGCCGGCCGTTCATGGTAGCCATCGATGAATATCGTTGACGTACCGTTGTCGAAGACGCCCGCCACGTGGTGCCACTCGTTGTCGTCCACGCGGGAAGAGCTGCCGTAATCGAGCTGACCCGTGTCGGTCCACACATCCCAACCGATCTGGCCGGGACCGCCACCGTCACCATTGATCTCGAGACGCCAGTACTCGTTGCGATCAAAGGAGGCAATGATCTGGTTGTCTTCGACATCCGTCCGTATCCAGGCCGTGACGGTGACTTCCGGCAGGCCGCTGGAATCGTAAAACAGGCCGTCGATGGCCACATAGGCGTTGATGCCGTCAAGGCGAAGGGCTTGGCCGTTGACGCCGGGTACGAACGAGCTCTCCCCAAACAGGGTGCCCGGGCTCTGGCCGGTGCTGTCCGACGCATCGCCGTCAAAGGCGTAGTGAGCGACCAAGGCCTCATCGCTCGGGTCGGTGGGCGTGACCACCACACGCGCGTCGGTCGTCAGTTGGATTTCATCCACGTACACGACGCCCGATCCGTTGCCTTCGATGCCGATCGTCAGGGATGTCACTCGACTCAGAGTCGATGCACTGACACTCGACAGGGGAATGGTCCACTTGTTCCAACCCAAGTTCATCAGGTCGGATGAGGCTCCGTGATAAGACACTTTGGTGTCATTGATCTTGAGGTACAACTGGCCACCGGTGGTCGCCGGGCTGCCCCCGAAGAAGAGCACCAGACTCTGGACGCCGTGACGGGTCCAATCCATGGCGGCATCAAAGGTACGCGTGGCTTCGGAGCGAGGGGCACCCGAGTTGTCGAAGTGGATGGGCAGCGATTGGCCGCCGCCATAGACGATCGTAGTTTCCGGCGCAAAGTCGCCCAGCGACGGAACTGCACCCACAATGGCCCCATTGTTGATCGGATCATCGAATCCGTCGATCCAGGTGGCCCAGATTTCGAGGAATTCTTCGTCCCTGTAGCCTTCCATATCGTCAATGGCGATGGTTCCGACGGTGGTAAAGCTCCAGACGGTCCCGGCCCACTCCATGGGATCCATGGCGTCGTTGACTTCAACGACTTGCCAGTAATAGGTCTGGCCGAGTCGCAGATCCGCTTCCAGGGTGTCGAAGCTGCTCTCCGTGACACTGCCGGCCAGGGACAGCGTATTCGGATCGAAGCCGAGATAGATGTCGTGCCGTCCGGCTTCCCGTCCGTCTCGATCCCAAGACAGTGTGACGTCCGCTGACACCTCTGTGGCGCCTGACACAGGATTGGGACCCGTCGCAAGGGTTGGTATATAGAGGAAACGAACTTCGCTCAGACTCGCCTGTGGGGCGAATCCGTGCACGGTGTTGATGCCCATGCGGACATGCTGGGCGGCGGCACCACCAAAATCGATGGTATTGTTGTGGGCATAACCTGGTGCCCCGGGGGCTTGAGCCAGTTTTGACGCACCCTCCAAGACGGTCCAGTTCTCGCCATCTAAGGAGTGCTCGATGACGACGTCCTGTGCGCCAAATCCAATGAAGGGCTCGATAGACTGATTGGAGTTCCAGACCCACATCTCATGCAGCTTGTAGGTCTGGTCGAAGGTCCATTCAATGGAGGCCGGGATAGCCATGCTGATCCACATGTCCGGGGCGGAAACGCCGTGGAGATCACCCGTCAGTCCGGAGCCGTTGATGGTATTCTCAGGCCCGGAAACGCCAAATGTACTGGAGGCAGTGGCGGTGATGTTGCTGATGGGAATCGAGAAAGGCTCGGTGGCGAAGCTCCAGACTTCTCCTGGGGAGACGGTAGACTCAGGTGCACTGTTGACTTCATCCACACGCCAGTAATAGGTCTGACTGTACTCCAGAGGCGCAAGGGCAAAGGAGGTTTGGCTTTGACGGCCCACATACACACCCGCCGGATCGTTCTGGAGGGTAGCCGTATTAACGTCATCAAAGTGGATGCCAAAATAGAGGTCGCCCTGGGCCGTGCTGTCGGCTCTCCGTTTCCAGGAAAGCGTATTACCGTTCAAAGGGAGGTCCATGGATCCGTCACCAGGAGAGGGAGCGGAGAAAGCCGACTTCTCCTCCGAGGGCGTAATCCACTTATATATCAGATCTTCCTTGATCTGGTTAAATTCCGCCAGGCTCAGGGCCGAATCAAAGATCAAGACCTCACCGACGAGCCCTCTAAAAAAGCGGCCACCATTACTCGTCGTACCCAGGGTGAGGTCGTCCCTGGTAAAGTCTCCGGCAGCTCTCGTTCCGGTCACCGAGCTGTCGTTTTTGGAGACCCAGAAATCGTATGCGCCTGTGGCCGCATCATAGTTGAACGCGTAAATAATCGTATCACCGGCTTCGACCGGACCGGCACCCGTATTGATGGTGCCATCCAGGGCGGCTTGGATGCGCCCGTCGGCGCCATGGTGTCGCATCATGAAACCGTTAGCCACTGCACTCGAGTTGCCGATCACGTCATTCCAGACGGTGCCTTCTACAGCGTTGGCCCTAAACACGACAAGAACGGCAAAACCACCGCCTGCGCCGGCATTAGGATTCAACCAGCCGGTAGCGGCACTGGGCAACAGCACCAGGGAATTTCGGGTCTCCCCGAAATCCAACCCGGCCGGCCCACCCGGGAACGCGATGGTGCTGGGATAGATCACTTCTCCCACGCCAGGCGTGGCGTGGTTGCCGGCCCCAGACAGGTCGGTCCATTGGGTCACCACGCCGGCGGCATCGGTCACGACACTTCCTGCGACGGTGGCATCAAGATGCTGGATGAGTTTCGCTCCCGCGGGGGCTGCAACACACAGACAGACCGCCAGCATAAGTACGTCCAGCAGGACATTCCTTGCTGTGTCCATTACATTCCTCCTTTGCAAATTGAATGAGCGCAACTTACGGAGCGAGTTGGCAAGATCTCACAATTGTCGCGCCTTAGTATTGATATCATGGGTCTCAATGGTTAAGCATTCAAGGTTAAAAAGGATGTTTAACCATATTGGGCGGCCCAGTCATGATTTTAGCACAAAAGGCTGCCTTGCTCAAGGCCAATGAGGGGCATCACATCATGAACTCGATTGACGAGCGGGAGCCATAGAATCTGTTTCATAGTCTGGGCGCGGTGCGAAATCCTCATCCAGCCGGCAAACACTTTGGGCCGGGTGGACCCTAGGCCCTTGGAGCAGAAGGCGTTAGGTGGATATGTTTTTTGCACCCCACGGGAGCATCGTGACAGAGTGCACGGCGATTCATTGGCATCGAGGTTAAGTTCATGAGTAGTCTTTTCAGCTCTTTATCGTTGACGTGACGTTGCGACGGATTCTGCTTGCTCAAGGAGCTTGCGCATCGACTTGATCGTTTGAGCGTGCTCAGGAGAGACGGCGAGGTTCTTGTCCTCGTGCGGATCGGCCTTCAGGTTGTAGAGTTCTTCGCTTTCATCTGGCCACAGAGTAAAGTGCCACTGATTCGTACGAATCGCTTTACCGAGATTCGATCCTCGAACAACAATGGTATAGGCGACTTCTTTTCCGGCGGCACTCGCATCAATGAGCATCGGGACGATGCTTCGGCCCTGCAGTTCTTCGGGAGGTGTCACGTCGCAGAGTTCCGCAAGTGTCGGAAACAGATCGACGAGTTCGACGAGTCCTTCGCTGGAGGAGCCGGCGCGGGTTTGACCCGGGACGCGGATCACAAGCGGCACTCGATTGCAAGTTTCGAACAGCATCACCTTGCCCCACATGAATTTTTCACCCAGCAGATAGCCATGGTCGGAGGTGAGCACGACAATCGTGTCGTCCCAATGTCCGCTACGTTTGAGAGCGTCGAAGACGATGCCAATTTGGGCGTCGATGAAGGAAATGCAGGCATGGTAGGCCTGCATGTATTCCCGGCGAAGCGCATCGTTCTCCACGCCGAATTCGAAATCGAATCCCTCGTAGCGTTTCGTCCGGGCGATCCTCGGGGCCTGCTTCCAGAACTCCATCGATGCCGCTGTGAACTTCAGTTCCGCGGGCGGATACATGGCGAAATATTTGTCCGGCGCGATGAAAGGAATGTGCGGTTTTTGGATGCCGCAGGCCATGAAGAAGGGCTGGTCCCCGTGCGACTTATTCTGCAGCCATTCGGCAATTTGGCGGGCGTTTTTTCCGTCTTTGTGCTGTTCGTCCGTCAGGCCTGTCGGGCCCCAACCGGGTTTTTGTCCCTTCGTCTGTTTGGCGATCGTCGGATAAAACTGGCGCCACAAACGGCGTGACTTGCCCTCGGTGATCGGTCCGTGCTCAGCTTCAAACCTATTACGTATTGGAGTTACCATCGGCATCTCGTCGTTTTCAAACCGGAGCGTCTTGTGCCAGGCAACCTCACCTGGATCGATTTTTGTGTTGTGAAACACTTTTCCGACCGCTCCGGTCCAATAGCCTGCCTCCTTGAAACACTGTGGCATCGACACCGTCCCCGGCCGCACGTCGCGAATGTCCACCTTGTTACTGAGGATACCGGTCGACTGGGGATACAGGCCGTGCAAGAACGAGGCCCGTGATGGCCCACAAACTGGATACTGGCAGTAGGCGCGACGAAAGATCATGCCGGCAGCCGCCAGTTCATCGAATGCGGGGGTGCTGATGTGCGGATATCCGGACGTTGAAACGTGCGTATTCAGGTCGTCGCAAACGATAAACAAAACGTTTGGTTTTTTTGCAACTGCGACCGACGGCATCAGCGATGCGCAAAGTACTGCCATCGCCAAGAGAAATCGAGAGGGTAGGTTCATTAGGATTCCAATAGGTAGTTCATGTTGAGTTATGTTCCCGGCTGCTTGTTCGCTTACCTTCCATCTGTTGATGCACTGCGTGTTGGGTTTCACGGCATCTTTGGGGTACGGGTTGTTCGCCCCCAAGACCAGCGCCATATAGCTTGTAAACGTGTCATAGGGAAACTCAGTCTATGGAAGTTTCAAAGTTTTTCCGAAAAACGCGTCCGCCACTTCGATCATCTCATCGAACCAGACTTGTTTGCCGAGAAACGGATGCGGCGCGTCCTTGATGACAGTGAGATCGAACGGGATGCCTAACGCCTCCATTCGCCGGCAAAATCCATCCGCGTGCGTGCTGGGATCGTCGGTTTCGCCCGAGATGAACCAGAAGGGCGGGTCGTTCATATCGAGGTGATGCAGCGGCGACGCGAGGCGATACGTCGCTGGCTTGCCCTCCTGCGCGCCGCCGAGAAACTGTCTCCAGATCTGGCCACGATCCGCACTCATGGAAATCTCCCGCGTGCGTTGCGACTGCAAATCGGTCTGCCCGCCCATCGGCACGGCAGCCTGAATCGCGCTGCTGAATTTTGCGTTCCCGCCTTCGCCCTCAAGTTTTTTTGCCCCGCCCGACGTCGCGAGCAAGGCCGTCAAGTGTCCGCCAGCGGAAAGCCCGATCGCGCCGATGTTTGCCGTATCGATGCCGTATTTCTTGGCATTCGCCCGCAAGAATCTTACCGCTGCCTTGCAATCGTGGATCGCCGCCGGAAAAGGCGCTTCACCACTCAAGCGATACGAAATCGTCGCCGCGACATACCCCCGCGCCGCGAGCGCTTGGGCGACTTTTTCGTGACTGGCCCGATTGCCCTTGGCCCAACCGCCGCCGTGAATGCAAACAAGTGCGGGCAATTCACCCCAAGCTCCCTTCGGCCGATAAATATCCATCTCCAGCGTGCGACTGCCATAGCGTGCATAGGTCACGGCAAGCTTTGCGTCCAGACTGTCCAGCGTCGCATGCGAAATCTTGGTACGCCCGTCGGCGCGACGTTTTGGCGGTAGTTCCCCTGCGGGACGAGCGTCGAGCCGCATTTCCTCCTGGAACAGAATCGCCATGCCGCGCAGCTTGCGCGTGATATCACGATTGCGCGCCGGCTTGGATTCCCCTAGGTCTTTCGCCAGGTCATACAGCTGAAGGGTCGGATTCAAATAGAGTTTCCAGTTGCGCCAGCGCACCGCGGCCAGTGCGCCTTGGCTGCCGTGATAAAAAAAGGCGTCGTTGTATTCGTTGAAATTGATCAAGGGTGCCCATTCGCCCGGCGGGTTCCACCGACGCCGAAGCGGGACCGAGGCGTTGAGCGATTTCTTCATTCCCGGAGGCGGCACGATCGTGGTCTCACCCTTCAAGAGCGGGCTCATGTCGCGCCCATCAATGACGCGACCTTCGGGAACTTTGATCCCCGCGAACGTGGCGAGCGTCGGATACCAGTCCATGGCGCGGACAACCGCCGACGACACCGCGCCCGCCTGCAATCCCAGCCCCGGCCCCCAGGCGATCGCCGGCACGCGAAGGCCGCCTTCGTAGGTCGAAAGCTTGCGCCCGCGAATCTTCTGTTCCGGCGTACGCCCCGGCCCTCGGCCATTGTCGGAGGCGTAGATGACGATCGTGTTGTCTTCGATGCCCATCCGTTCTAGCGAATCGAAGATACGGCCGACGTTGTGATCGAGTTCCTGAATCGCGTCGCCGTATTCGCCCCAGTTTGAGCTGCCCTTGAATTCTTCGCTCACGCCGAGCGGGTTGTGGAGCATCGTATGCGGCAAATAGAGGAAGAACGGACCTTCCTTGTTCTTCTCGATAAATTGAATGGCCTCGTCGGTGTAGAGCTTCGTCAGTTCCGTGGGATCGGCCGGACGCTTGACGACATCGCCATTCCGCATCAGGGGCACGCCTCCCTTGTCCTCGAAAAAGACGACCTCAACCGGGTCAAGATTATGCAACAAACCGAAATAGTAATCGAAGCCCTGATTGCGGGGCAGGAACGGCTCGTGAAATCCGAGATGCCATTTGCCGATGCAAGCGGTCGCATAGCCGTTATCCTTCAGCAACTCGGCAATCGTCAATTCGTCGGGATGAATGCCCGATCGCGAATCTGCGCGGTGCACCCAAGTTGCGTTGCCCACTCGGCGGGGATAACACCCGGTCAACAAGCCAGCGCGTGAGGGACTGCAAATCGGAGCCGCCGCGTAGTAATCCGAAAAGCGCGTCCCCGCCTCCGCCATCGCATCGATCCGTGGCGTCTTGACCTCCGTCGCGCCATAACAACCCAGATCGTAGTACCCCTGATCATCGACAAAGATGAAGACGATATTGGGCGGCTTCGCCGACGCGTAGGCATGCGGGGCAGCGACTCCAAAGACCAAGTGTAGTGACATTATGCAACACGCTGCTCTAGCACGCAGGATAGCTTTATTTCTCATTCCGCTTAAGTTCCTTATTGTTATCACCTGGTTTATTAGGTACTAAAGTGACTTTTGGGGTATAATCTGCCTTCCTACGGTGGTCCCATTGGCCCTCGACAAGTAGGGATGTATCCTTTTATTTCGTGGATGCTCGGGGAACCTGGAAAAAATGGGAACGCTCCCATGAAATCCAAGGCATTCAGCACAACGTATTCGGCTCCTTCAGCTCCGTCCGGTTGGTGAAGGAGAGGTGGACTTTCATGCTTTAACGACCGAGCAGCCTAGTTGCCAATCTCGCCGTTCTCCTGATCGGCATCGGGGAATAACGCCTTACGCATAGGATTGGGCTGTTCCTTCTTCGGCTTCAGTTTGAACCGACCTTCTTCGATTTCTGGAGGAAATACATTGTTGTCGAGATCAGAATCGGCAAAGGCGTTGTCCTTATCCAAAGTGATACGCACAACTTCCTTGTCTGACAGGAAAGGTATCTTTACCACCTTGTCGCCATAGCGCCAAATCTCGACCGGAACATCCAGCTGACGTACCGTTCCATCTTCGAATTCGATGTCAAGGACCAGCGGCATGGGCATCCCGCCGACATTTTTTACCGAAACGACATAAGCCAGTTGCGAGAATTCCAGCAATTCTTTCTGCCAGTCCTCCAGCTTCTCGAACTTCTTATCGTATTCCTCTATTTCCTTATCCGTAGCTTCGTATGGGTCGAAGCTGTAATACCAGTCTTGCAGGTGCTTGTGTCTATCCGCCCGGGTACCTACCTCCTGAAGAAAGCGCTCATAAGGAGAGTCAGGTATCGCTTCTTCTTCGGCTTTATCCAGCGCTTTACTCGTCTTGGGATTAGCGTCGTCAAGACGGTAAAGAGTTACAAGTTCAATGGCCATATCGACATGGTCGTTCCCATAAAACCACCCGCGCCAAAACCAATCTAGATCCACGCCACTGGCGTCTTCCATCGTCCTGAACAGATCCGCCGGTGTGGGCCGTTTAAATGCCCAGCGACGAGCATACTCCTTGAACGCAAAGTCAAACAGATCATGCCCTAGAATACTCTCTCTCAATATATGAAGTCCCAGTGCCGGTTTTCCGTATGATTGAAATTTGCGATTGGTCTGATTGTCGGCCGCAACCATGATGATCGGATCATCTGACTGGGCCATGGTATCGATCACTCGGCGGTCGCCTCTGAGATTACTTTCCTGCAAGACGGGATCCATGAGGTTACCGGCACGGTAATCCATGTAGCTATTGAGGCCTTCATCCAGCCACATCCACTGACGCTCATCATTGTTGATGATCATGGGAAACCAATTGTGTCCCACCTCGTGGATGATGACACCGATCACATAACCACGATGATCGGCCGGATAGGTCTCCTTTTCATCAATATCTCGCGATGTCTGGAAGGAAATCATGGGGTACTCCATACCACCCTCGGCGCCCCAGACAGACCAGGCCACCGGATAGGGATAGGGGTATACGTTTTCTGAGTAGACACGAAGCGTCTGGGCCACCGACTCCGTGGAGAAACGTTTCCAAAGCGGAACGGACTCCTCCGGATAGACACTCATGGCCATGACGGTTTTACCCTCAATCTCCACGCCCATGGCATCCCAGATATAGGCCCGTGAAGCGCCGAACGCGAAGTCCCGGACCTGCTCGGCCTTGAAAATCCAGGTCTTTTTGCCGCTCGCCTTTTTCTCAAGTTTTTCCTCCGCCTCCTTTGACGTAACCACCTCAACGACTCGATCGCTGGACCGGGCTTCATCTAATCGATTCCGCATCCTAGCACTAAGCACTTCTTCTGCATTGGTTAACTCCCCGGTCGCCGCCACGACGTAATCTTCAGGTACGGTGATTTCCACAACGAAACTGCCAAACTCCAAAGCAAATTCGCCTTGACCAATGTATGGCTTCACCTGCCATCCTTCCTGATCATAGTACGCACACATACGCGGATACCATTGGGCTATATGATAGACATACTCGTCTGACTTGAGCTTCCTACGGCCATGTCGAAACGAGAGCGATTCGTCCTGAATGTTAAACGCCCATGCTACTCTGAACGAAAACGATTCGCCCGGACGAAGGGGACTTTCAAGGTCTATCCGCATATTCGTGTTTACGACGGTGTATTTGAGTGGATTTCCCTCCGGGTCAGTGACGGCCCTGAGTTCATAACCCCCTGCAAATTCCTGATTGTATACCAAACTTCGAAAATCGTCGTATTCCACTTCCGCAGGCTTGCCGTCACTTGGTGCCAAGTTTCGGGCTTGAGTGCTACGCTGACGTTTCGAGTCTTGAGCCAAGGCATTCTGATCAAGCTGCACCCAAAGGTAGTGAAGGGTATGCGGAGAGTGATTGATATATTCCACTGTCTCTGATCCTCGAATACGGGATTCCGCTTCGTCCAGCTCGACCTTTATTTGGTAATTTGCCTCCTGCTGCCAGTAATCAGGACCAGGAGCACCAGAAGCCAATCGCACTTCGTTGGGCGTAGGCAATAAGAGAGTTATTTGTTCAAAGTCTATGTTCTCACTCCCGGCGAGCAGAGGGGAGCTGAAAACCAGGAGAGAAGACATAATCGAGAAAAGCGGTTTCATAAATGGAGTAATCCTAGTCTAGGTAGAAACTTCTGTGGCGTTATTGAGTAAAATGTCCATCACCTGATAGGGAATCTGATTAAACAATCATAGAAATAATTATACGCGCGAGGGGAAGGCCGATCAATGGAAAACAGGCCCAAAATCCGGTCTGGACGTAGTCTGAGGCTGCACCGGTTCTTGAGCCGATAGAACAAACATCGTCTGCTTCGCCGTCTTTGCCAGGCGAAAAAATTGCTCCCTCTCGGGCCGAAGACGGAGCTTTCCGACAAAGCCCAGTGTTTTTTAACCCTTTTTGCCCGCTCTCTTCCTGTTGCATCCCGCCGGTCTTTCGGTCATAATAAAGGTAGTAATGAACTCAATAAGGACTCAATCTAGAATCAGGAGCAGCCTCGCCAAACTCACTGCGGGCTTGTTGCTGGCCGCCATCACTTCCCATGCCGCTACGGTTGATTATAACCGCGATATTCGCCGATTGCTTTCCGAAAACTGTTATCAGTGCCATGGACCTGATGCCGGTAAACGTAAGGGAGGCGGGAAAGAGGGCTTTCGCCTGGATATCCGTGAGGACGCCCTGGCCGATCTCGGTGGTTATGCCGCCATTGTCCCTGGAGACCCCGACAGGAGTGAACTGATTCGACGCGTCCTGGCTGAAGATCCCGATGATCGAATGCCTCCCCTCGAATCTGGAAAAAAACTAAGTACTCAGGAGATCGAGTTACTCAGACAATGGATCCAGCAAGAGGCCCCTTTTGCCAAACATTGGTCCTACGTCAAACCCAAGCGCCCCGACCTGGCCAAGATCAATAACACCTCCTGGCCGCGGAATGGTATCGACTACTTCATTCTCCATCGACTGGAAAAGGAACAACTACAACCCAATCCAGAGGCGGACCGGTCTGCACTGGCTCGTCGGGTGTCGTTGGATGTCACAGGGCTGCCTCCGCATCTTGATGAGCTGGATCACTACCTGAGCGATGAATCGGCCAGTGCCTATGAGCGCTGGGTGGACACCCTTTTGCAGAAGGATGCCTTTGGCGAACACTGGGCGTGCCTCTGGCTCGACCAAGCTCGTTACGCGGATTCCACCGGATATGCCGACGACCCACCCCGCACCATCTGGGGGTTCAGGGACTATGTCATCAAATCCTTCAACGCCAACAAACCCTTCAACAAGTTCACCATCGAGCAGATCGCCGGCGACCTGCTGGAAAATCCCTCTGAAGAGGAACTCATTGCCACAGCCTTCCATCGTAACACTCTGACCAACAACGAAGGCGGCACTGATGACGAAGAATATCGCAATGTCGCCATCGTGGACCGTGTTAACACCACCATGGAAGTTTGGATGGGAACCACCATGGCCTGTGCGCAATGTCACAACCACAAATACGACCCGATTTCCCAGGAAGATTACTTCCGTCTCTTCGCCATTTTCAACAACACGGGAGACGCAGATCGCCGCGATGAAAGCCCCACCTTCCAGCTCTTTACCGCGAAACAGAAAGCGCAAAAGAAGGATTGGGCCGACGACATTGAACGTCTTGAAAAAGCGTTATCCACCCCAACTCCCGCCCTGGCCCAAGCCCAAACCGAATGGGAGCAGACGTTTTCGATGCCGTTGCAATGGAAGCCCCTCCACCCTTCAGAGATCTTGACTCAGGAAGGCGCCGAGACTTCTATTGAACAAGACGGCGTCTTGCGGGTGGCGCGTAAGGGAGAAAAAGACGTCTATACCGTGACCATTCCCATTCTCGATGCAGAGACCATGACCGCCCTTCAGCTCGTGGCTTTACCCGATGTATTGCTCCCGAAAAAGGGGCCTGGTCATGGGGGCGGCAACTTTGTCATTTCCAGGCTCAGCGCCGTCCTCACGCCTCCAGAAGGGGCCAGAGCCCAGGGACGATTTGTTCGGGTTGAGATCCCTGGCAAAGAAAAAATTCTCTCTCTGGCTGAAGTCCAGGTATTCAAGAAAAACGAGAATATCGCTCTCCAGGGAGAAGCCAAACAGATTTCAACCGAGTTTGGTGGCGCGGCTCATCTTGCCAATGATGGGAACACCAATGGAGACTACACCGCCCTTTCCACCACCCATACCGCGACCGCGCAAAATCCATGGTGGGAACTGGACCTCCAAGCCCTTCATCCCGTGGATCGCATCGTGGTGTGGAATCGTACCGATGGTGGACTTCACACCCGCCTCGATCATTTCAAAATTTCCCTTCTGGACGAAAACCGCAAAGTCGTCTGGGAGAAGCTCATCGAGAATGCTCCAGAGAAAAGCAGGGAGCTTTTACTTAATGGGGTGAGAAGCATCTCTTTTAGCACCGCTCATGCGCCTCATTCCCAGGCCAAATTCGAGGCTGCAGGAATTCTTAATACCAAGAAAAATGAAGGATGGGCTGTGGGCCCGAAGTTCGGCCAACCCCATCCTCTGACTCTGGTGCCCAAGGAACCCATAGAGCTACCCGCTGGCTCGAAACTGACCGTTACGATCGAACAACTGTCTGAGCACAAGTTCCATACACTGGGGAAATTTCAAATCGCCATGTCCTCCGATCAACGCGTTTTGGATTATGTCCTCATTCCGCCCCACCTCCTGGACCTCTTGCCCAAGCCCTCTGAGAACCGTGACGAAGGTCAGCGCGATCAACTCCAGGCGTATTACCTGTCCATTGCCCCGGCGCTAGGAGAAGATCGCGATCAATTGGTTCGAACCCGGAAAGAATTGAAGCAAATGAAACCCTACACCACCATCCCCATCATGCGGGAGCTGGCAGGTGATAAACGTCGAAAAACACACATCCAACGTAGGGGCAACTTCCTCGACAAAAGCAAGGAAGTGACGGCCGGTCTTCCCGCTGCATTTTATTCGCCTAAAAGCGACACCCCTCCCAACCGCCTGGATCTGGCCAGGTGGCTGGTAGACGACAACAATCCTCTGACGGCCAGAGTGGTGGTCAACCGTTACTGGGAATCCATCTTTGGCATCGGCATCGTCCAAACCAGCGAGGATTTTGGCAGCCAGGGAGAGCTCCCCTCTCACCCGGATTTGATGGACTGGCTGGCTACTGAGTTGATCGAGAGTGGATGGGATATTAAACATCTCATCAAATTGATGGTGACATCAGCGACCTACCGTCAGAGTTCTAAAGTGACTCCGGAAATCTTAGCCCTTGACCCGTCCAACCGTCTCCTGGCCCGCGGGCCCAGGTTCCGCTTGTCCGCCGAAATGATCCGAGATCAAGCTCTGTTCCTCAGTGGTCTCCTGAGCACCAAACAATTCGGGGCTCCTGTCAAACCTCCGCAACCCAAGACAGGACTCAGTGCAGCTTTTGGAAGTGCCATCGACTGGAAAACCAGTGAAGGGGAAGATCGATACCGCAGAGGCATGTATACCACCTGGAGGCGCTCCAACCCCTACCCCTCCATGGTCACTTTTGATGCGCCCAATCGGGAGGTCTGTACCGTCCGGCGAGACCGCACCAACACACCTCTTCAAGCCCTGGTGACTCTCAACGACCCCGTGTATATCGAAGCGGCTCAAGCCCTCGGTCGCCGCATCACTCGGGGTGGACAGACCCCGGCTGAAAAAGCACGGTTCGGGTTTCGACTTTGCCTATCACGTCCTCCTGGTGAAAAGGAGCTCATTGGTTTGCTTAAGCTGTACGGCAAAACCTATGCTGCCTACGCCGCTGATCTTGATCAGGCCATGCTCATGGCCACTCAACCTTTGGGAGATGTTCCGGAAGGATCGGATATTGCGGAACTGGCCACCTGGACGGTCGTGGCCAATGTGTTGCTTAACCTTGACGAAATGTTGATGAAACGATAA
This sequence comes from Planctomycetota bacterium, assembly GCA_022563885.1. Classification (GTDB taxonomy): domain Bacteria; phylum Planctomycetota; class Phycisphaerae; order Sedimentisphaerales; family Anaerobacaceae; genus JAIPFM01. The sequence continues at coordinate 14,343 of JADFMM010000062.1, forward strand.
GGCATTGAACTATCATGGAACCCAGGCTTGAAAGAATCCAGGAACTGACACGCCGTCATTTTTTGAGATGCTCAGCAACCGGACTAGGCGGGCTCGCTCTCTCTTCCCTGTTATGCCAAGAAGCACTCGCCAGCCTGCCGCCCGGTCTCCCCAGCCAGATGAATCCGTTGGGAGCACGACCGGGGCATTTCGCCGGCAAAGCCAAACACGTCATCTACCTGCACCTGACAGGCTCCCCACCTCATCTGGACCTCTTCGATTACAAACCTGAACTGGTCAAACGTAATGGCGAAGATTGTCCCGATACATTTCTGAAAGGCAAACGATTCGCCTTCACCACCGGCAAACCCAAACTGCTTGGCACCCCTCGTGAATTCAAGCGCTATGGCAAAGGTGGCATCTGGTTGTCGGACGCTGTCCCTCATTTCCACAAGATCGCTGATGAGCTTTGCGTGATCAAATCCATGAACACCGACCAGTTCAATCATGCGCCCGCCGAACTCCTTGTCTACACAGGATCTCCCCGGCCCGGTCGCCCTTCCCTCGGGGCTTGGGTCACGTACGGACTGGGAACGGTGAACCAGAATCTCCCCGGTTTCGTGGTCCTGATCTCCAGTGGCGTTCAACCCAATGGGGGCAAGAATTCCTTTGGCAGTGGATTCCTCCCCTCGGTGTTCCAGGGCGTCCAATGCCGTTCCAAGGGAGATCCCGTTCTGTATGCATCGAATCCTCCTGGAATGAATCGAAAACTGAGACGCCACAGCCTCGACGCCTTGAAAGAGCTTAACGAACTTCAGGCAGAAGAATTGGGACACCCGGAAACCCGCACGCGTATAGCCCAGTACGAACTGGCCTACCGCATGCAAATGTCCGTGCCCGAAGTGATGGACATCAGCAAGGAGCCACCCCGGATCCTCGAGGCTTACGGAGTCAAACTGGGTGAATCCACCTTCGGTAACAACTGCCTCCTCGCCCGCCGCCTGGTTGAACAAGGGGTTCGCTATGTACAGTTGTTCGATTGGGGCTGGGATTTCCACGGCACCAATCCGGCCGAAGACATCCGCGATGGCCTCACCCAAAAGTGCAGCACGATGGACCGTCCCGTCGCCGCACTCATCACTGATCTCAAACAGCGGGGATTGCTTGAGGAAACTTTGATCATTCTGGGTGGTGAGTTTGGTCGTACACCCTTCCGCGAAGGACGAACCTCCAAGGGTAAAATCCTGGGCCGGGACCATTACCCCGACTGTTATTCCATGGTCCTGGCTGGGGGCGGCATCAAAGGCGGCATTTCCTACGGTGAATCGGATGAACTCGGGTTCAACGTGGCTGAAAACAAAGTCCATATACATGATCTCCAAGCCACCATCATGCATCAGCTTGGCTTTGATCATGAACGCCTCACTTTTCGTTTCCAGGGAAGAGACTATCGCCTGACCGATGTCCACGGTAATGTCGTTAAGGAAATCATCGCCTGACCAAAGCTCTTTAAAGCGAATGCGAACATGATAGATCGAAAGCTGGAGCACGGCCACCGCTGCCATGCCCATTCAATAGTCAATAGGCCCACTGAGCCTGAATCCGCCCTAGAATCCCGGTGTCACCCGGTATGAGTTGGGCGGAGCTGCTGCCGACCGGTGACCCGTTGTAGCTGAGGACGTCGCACTGGATCTTCAGGTTGTGCTTCTTGATATAGTAGTTGAAGCCCCCGCCCCATTCGTCGGCGCTGGCCTTGTCGCCACCGAGAGAACCCGAGTCGCCCACGATCTGACTGTAACGGCTGGTGAGTTCCACCTTTCCCGGGACCACGAAGTAGCCTGCCTGGACATAATATCCATAATCGAAGAGGTCGGGCACGACCGCACCCACAGCATCAACGATCTCACGCACATAGAGTTCACTCACAACGCTCAGACCCCGATACTTGAAACCGAGGTCCGCGCCATAGAGCCAGACGGTGAAATCTGTTAGCGTGGGCGCGAGGGTGATGAGTTGAGTGCCGCCGTCCGTTGTTCGAAAGGCCCTTTGCTCGCCCGTCGTGGGGTTGCCACTTGAATCGAGCCCACCGGTCACCTGGACGTCACTGTAGCCCGCGCTCAAGCCGGCTCGGATGGCAGGCGATTCGTGGAAAGAGAGATCCGACTCTTCATCCTTGCCCCACTCACCCATGAGGTCGCTATACCACCGGACCACGTAGGCGAAATTGCGGTCCAATTGACCGGTACGCCCGGGCGTTCGGTGGTCCGTGTCAAATCCATTGAGCACGACGAGGTGCCACCAGAATGGGAGAGAGCCGGTGGTGACCTCACCTTCGAGTCCGATGCCGACCGAGTGATCGATATTGAAGAACTCGTTGGCCATCGACCGGTCAACCATCATTTGCCGACCATCGCTGGTGTACTCCTGCCGGAAAAGCGGCATTTTCCAAAGGCCCATCTTCAGGGCTACCTCGTGGGTCCAACCCTTCGGGGCGCTGAAGTCATAGCGCAGGAAGGCATTGTACAGCTCAACCCGGTCGGCGTCGTCGTTGTCGATATCCAACTGAAGTTCGTAAGTGAAGTGAGGCCAAAACGTATGACCCGTAAACTTGGGACGGATCCGCTCGATTTCGAAGTTGTTCTCGTCGGGATTGGCGCCGTCCGATGAGAAGTGGCTGTAGCGAAACTGAAAGCGGGTGTTCTGCTTGAGCAGAAAGCTGTTCCCCGAATTTGAGGGATCGACCTGCTCCAGAATAAAGCCACCGTCATATCTTGCCCGCAGATTACCGTTCGAACTGCCGTTGTCGGCCGCAGCCTGCTGCTGGGCCCTTTCGAGCCGAGCGATACGGTCTTCGAGGGACTCCGTGGCTCCATCGGCCATCCCACTTGCCATCGGCAGGGGACCCATCGCAAGAAGCGCGCTTAGCAGAATGACGCTCCATCGGGCCTCTTCATCCCTGTTCATGTCAACACTCCAATATCAATTGCTCTGCGACATTACTCAGCGAATGGCTGCGCAGCGCCGCTGCCCGCGTCCCTTTGGTCAATCCGGCCGGTGGCGGCGCGGAGACGAAATTGGGCCAGGTTGTACTTGGCAGCAATGTCGAGGTAGAGCGTCTCGGCTTCGGCGAGTGCTTTCATGGACTGGAGGGCTTCGAGCGGGAGCCCCTGGTTTTCGTAGATCCGCTCGTTACTCAGGTCGAAGGCGCGGCGGGCGCTGTCGATGGCCCGCTTGGCGATGGTGAGGCGGCGGGCAGAGCCGTTGAATTCATAGTAGGCGGTCTTGACTTCGGCCACCACGTCGGAACGGAGCTGTTGTTCGTGGATCTTGGCCTCCAATATGCGAGAGCGCTGGCGACGCTTGCGGGCGTGGCTGCCGAATCCCAGGTGGTCCCACTGCCAGTAGAACATGCCGTACATGTCACGGCGGTTGTCGTCGAATTGATTGGAAGTGCCCAACCCACCGCCGAAGTTGCCGTCGCTGTAACCGACCTCCACATGGGGGATGAATGGACCGTACTTCTCCTGTTTCAGCCGGGCCTGTTGGGCGGCGATGGCGGCGCGACTTTGCTGAAATTCGGGACGCTGGGCCAGGGCTTCATCAACGAGCTTCTGCAGGGGCAACTCTCTCTCGATCAGCGTCAGGGGCCGGATGACCTGTTCGGCCGGGCGCAGTTGCACGTCGTCGATGCGGAGCAACCGCCCGAGTTTGACGGCGGCGGTCTCCAAGTGCTCCGAGGCCAATTCGGCCCTCTGTTCTTGCAGCAGCATCTCCACCACCCCCCGTTCGGCGTCGGCCCGCAGTCCCTCGCCGCTTTCGGCAAAGCCGGCCGTGACGTCTGCAAGTTGCTTGGCATGGGCGGCGGCCTCTTTGCTCAGGGCCTGAGCCCAGGCCGCGCGGACAAGCTCGTAGTAGGCCTCGGTGACCGCCAGCGTGACACTGAGGCGGACGGCCTGCGAGGCCGCGGTCACCGCGCGACGTTGCTGTTTGGCGGCCAAGGGTTCGTAGATGGCGTGAGCGAGATTCAGATTGATGGACAAGCCGGGCCGCGCAGGCAAGCCGGAACCGATGGCCCCGGCGCCGAATCCGGTGTAGCGGGCGTTGCGCTCGACAATGGTGACGTCGCCGCGGGTGTCTTGCAGGGCGCCGTCCTGCCAGGCATAACCCTGGCCGAAGCGCAGGGTCGGTATCCACTGATACCAGGCGGCATCGACCTCCAGGTCCGCGCGGTTGAGTCGTTCGACCTGGAGTGCCAGGGCGCTGTTCTGTCGGTCGGCCAGCCGCAGGGCGGTGGGCAGATCGATGAGCATCTCTTCGGCCGGCAGCGGGGCCGCCGCGAGCATGATCAGGGTGATCATCTTCACGTTCATAGTCTTAGTCTCCGAAGGATTAGCCCGCGAGGCTGCGGCGCTTCGCCAGGGTATAGGCGCAGGGTACCAGGAAGAGGGTCAGGACCGTCGAGGCCACCATGCCGCCGATCATGGCCCGGGCGAGTGGGACCATGGCCTCGTTGCCGATCGACAGGTTGAAGGCGAAGGGGGCCATCGAGGCGACCATGGTGAGCGAGGTCATCAGGATGGGCCGCAGCCTGACGCTGGCGGCCTCGTAGGCGGCCTCGAACGAATTGTGTCCGCGATCCATTTGACGGTTGGCGAACTCCACCAGCAGGATGGAGTTGTTCACCACCACGCCCACCAGCATCAGGGAACCTATCAGCGATTGGATGTTGAGGGTGGTGCCGGTGACATACAAGGCCACGACCACACCCGCCAGCGCCAGCGGCACCGCCAGCATGATGATGAAGGGTTCGGTAAACGAACGAAACTGCGCCATCAGGATGAGAAAGACCAGGACGGATGCCGTGAGCAGGCCGAAGCCGAGTGACGACGCGCCTTGACGCATCGACTGGATCGGGCCGCGCAGAGTAACGGTCACGCCGCCGGGTAGTTCGATGCCGGCCAGCACCTCTTCGATATCCGTCACCACCGACCCCAAATCACGTCCTTCGACATTGACATAGACATCGTTGACGCGCGACATGTTGTAGTGGGCGATCTCGCCGGGGATGTTGACGCGTCGGATCTCGGCCACGCTGGACAGGGGCACCGACGTCGGCTGGCCGTCGATCTCCACGCGCAGCGGCACGTTCTTCAATTCGTCGAGCGAGTCGATCTCGTTGTCTTCGTACTGGACGCCGATGAAGAAGTCGGTGCCGCCCTTGTCGATCCAGATCATGCGGCTGTGTCCCAGGCTGGAGCCGTAGGCGGTCACCACGTTGCGGGCGACATCGGCCTGGGTCAGACCGAAGAGAGCCGCTTTGGCACGGTCAACATGGATGTCCAGTTGGGGATAGTCGAGTGCCTGGGCGATCTGTACGTCCACGGCGCCGGGCACGTCGCGCACGGCGCGTTCGATGGTTTCGGCGCTGACGCGGCAGGCCTCCAGGGTGCCGGCGGCGACCTGGATGTCAATAGGGACGGCGACACCCTCATTGAGCGTGGCGTTGATGATGCCGCCGGTGACAAAGAGGAAACGCTCGTGGGGGAAGCGCTCGGTCAGCCCGGCCCGCAGCGTCTTGACATAGTGCATGACGCTGTGCTTGCGGCCCTTCTCCACGAGGTTGATGATGAGGAAGGCGGTGTCGGGGCCTGAGTTTGAGCTCAACACAGTTGAGAAGCCCGCGCCCTTGCCGACCGGCATGCCGATATTGGAGATGATCGATTTGATCTCCTCGCTGGGTATGACGGATTGGATGTAGTTCTCGATCTCTGTCACCACCTCTTCGGTCTTCTCCAGGCGGGTTCCCGGTGCGGTCTTGACGCGGATCTCGAAGGAGCCCGCATCCACCGCCGGAAACAGTTCGGTGCCGATGAAGGGCAGGAGCAGAAAGCAGGCGGCGCTGGGCACGACGATGAGGGCGATGGTGAGCCAGCGGGCCTTGATGGCTCCGGCGAGGAGCGTTTGATAAACGCCCCGGGGTTTCTCGATGGATTCTTCCAGATCGTGTTCGATCGTCGCCTGCTTCCCGTTCTTGGTGGGGAAGCGGGCACAAAAAGCCGGTGCGACGGTCATGGCCACCAGGTAGGAGGCGGCGATGGTCAACACCGCGGCCAGGGCCAGCGGCAGGAAGAGGAACTTGATCATGCCGGTCAGAAAGAGGGCGGGGATGAAGACGGCCAGGGTGGTGGCCACGCCGGCCAAGATCGGCATGGAGACCTCTTCGGCGCCCTCGCGGGCGGCGTCGAGGGGGCCCTTGCCCATGTGACGGTGTCGCATGATGTTCTCGACCACGACGATGCCGGCGTCCACCACCGTGCCGACGGCCAGCGCCAGTCCGCCGATGGTCATGATGTTCAGGGTCTCGCCGGTGAAGTAGAAGCCGAGCAGGCCGGTAAGCATGGAGAAGGGTAGCATCAGCAGCACGGCGATCGACGGACGGAACCTGCGTAGAAACAACACCACGATCACCACGACCAAGAGTGCGCCGACCAACACCTGCTTCTGCAGGCCGGCCATGGCCTGGCGGATGTAGGAGGACTGGTCGCTGACCAGGGTAATCTCGGTGGCCTCTGGAATGTCACCTCGTTTTTTCATGTTGGGGATCTCGGAGGCCATCCCTGCCCGAATGCGGTCGACGACTTGGATGATGTTCTCGCCGGGCTCGCGGAGCAGTGGGCAGTAGACGGAGCGCTTGCCGTTGACCCGCACGATGTTGTACTGCAGGGCGGCGTCGTCCTTGGTATAGCCGATGTCCTTGATATAGATGATCTGGCCGTCCCGCACGGCGACCGGGACGTCGTCGATGTCTGCCGGCGTGGCCAGGGTATTGACGGGATGCACCTGGTACTCGAGTTCGCCCATCTTGACGGTACCGCCGGCCATGACCAGGTTGGCCGTTTCCATGGCCTTGACCACGTCGTCCGCGGAGAGGTGGTGGGCGGCGAGCTTGTCGGGATCGACATAGATCATCATCTGGCGGAACTTGCCGCCGAAGGGGTGGGGGATTTGCACGCCCTTCAGTCCGCCCAATTTGTTGCGGACGGCGTAGTAGCCGATCTTGTAGAGTTCGGTTTCACTGAGGCCTTCGCCGCCGATGGCCGCCAAGAGGACGGGCATATTTCCGGGCTCGGAGCGCATGGTGAACGGCACCTCGATGCCGGGCGGCAGATGGAAGAGATCGCTCATCTCGTAGTTGATAATGTCGTTCATGGCCGTGCCGGGATCGGTACCGGCCTGGAACGTGACCTTGATCAGACAGGCGCCGGGCAGGATGCGGGCCTCGATGGTCTCCCGTCTAGCGGCCAATGTCAAGGCCCGTTCCACCCGCGACGCCACCGACTTTTCCATCTCGCCGGTAGACAGTCCCGGATAGGAGTAATAACTCATCACCACCGGCTTCTTGAAGTCGGGCAGGATGTCGGTGGGGATCTTGGGATAGACCGCGAAGCCGAGAAAGGCCAGTCCCAGCGCCGCCGCGAGTACGGCATAGGGATTCTGGAGGGCGTGTTTCACCAGCATGGGGTTACCGGGCCTCCATGCGCCGCGTGACAGTCACGGCCTCGCCGTGCTGGAGGCGACCGATGCGGTTGGCGACGATCTGTTCCTTGCCGGTCAGTCCCGAGGTAATCTCAATGAGGATCCCGTCGTCGGCGCCGAGCTCGACCGGAATGCGTTTCACCCTGCCGCCCTCGACGGCGTAGACATGCGGCGGGCCGTCGTTTAGCCGGATAGCGGACGCGGGCAGGACCAAGGCGTTGCGGCGCTGCTGCAGCTCGATCACCACCTTGCCGTACATGCCGGGAAAGAGCAGTCCCTTGCTGTTGCCAAGGTCGATCTCGGCCCGCATGCGGCGGGTCTTTGGGTCCAGCACGCCTGCGGTACGAGTGATCCGAGCGGAAAATGACTGACCGGGCAGGGCGTCGAAGGAAAGTGTCACGGGGTCGCCATTGTTGAGACGTACGGCCTCGCGCTCGGGCACATAGGTGACGACACGAAGCGGGTTCACCGCCATCACCTGGAGCAAGGTTGTCGCGGCATCGGCGGTGACCAGATCGCCGGGGTCCACGTTGCGGGCCGCGACAATTCCGTCAAACGGCGCGGAGAGGGTGGCATAGGCCAACATCTGCTCCGCTTCCGCCAGTCGCGCCCGGCCCACGCCCAAAGAGGCCTCGGCCGATTGCAGCGCCGCGTTGGCCTGCTCCAAGCGGTGTTGTGCCTCGACCGCCGCCTTCTCGGTCACCGATCCCCTATCTGCCAGCGTCCGGACGCGCTGCTGTTCGGAGGCCGCTGCCTTTCGGTTCGCCTCGGCGGCGGCGACGGCCGCGGCCCGCTCGACCATTTCCGACACGAGCACCTGGACCCGCGCGGCGCGCTCCGGTACGTCGATCTTCAGCAGAGGTTGACCGGCCTCGACCGATGAACCAATATCGACCAGTACCTCGGCCACATATCCGGAGACGCGGGCGCCTATGTCCGCCGTGTAAAAGGCCTCCACGCTAATCGGCTGGGTGGTGGTGATCTTCAGGTCCTGCTGTTGCAGCGGCACCAACTCTACCGGCACCGCCGCAAACACAACGGCGCCAGCCCATGCCCAACCGACCCATAGGATAGGTAACTTCATAACGATGTCTCCTGGTAACTTAGAATCTTGCACCTACAAAAATCGATCCACGCTAGCGACGTATGACGGGAGTGTCAACGGCGAGCTACGGGGGATGTCATTGAGTCATTGAACAAGCGAGGTCCCATCTGGCGTCCGGGCGCCGATTTCCTTCCCTATTACAAATACCGACCGTCGGCCGACCGGGAGCCTGATCCTCTTCTTTATAGATCACAAGCCTTAAAACGGTTGCCTGTTCCCGGTATCGACACGACTTCTTGATGTCCCAAGGATCGGCGGCGACCGCCGAGGCGGGCGCATACTAGAGATGCGACAGCTATGTTTGTCAATAGTACACCTTGAACCTTAAGGGAAGCTGAAAACGCCGGCCTGGTTCAAAAAAAAGTAGTTTTGGGTAACAGTTGATGAGGATTGGGCCTCTTCGCCGCAATCGTGGTAATCGGATGGGGGGGGCACTGACAATGGAACCTTCGCCAAGACCCTGCGCAATAGCAATCGTGCCAATCTGCTTGTCTGGTTTCTAAGCTGACAGTGTGGGCACCCAATCAATTTATGGCAGGCAGAACACAGCTGACTGTCGTACCGGAATGCGGTTGGGAGTCGAACTGCAACACAGCGCCGTGTTTATCGCCGATCTCCCGGGCGATCGCCAGGCCTAGACCGGCGCCTCCGGTACTGCGGCGGCGGACCGCGTCCGCGCGGAAAAACCGCTCGGTGAGACGTGACAAGACCGCTACGGGAAGGTGACCGCCGGTGTCGTGAATGGCGACACGGACATCGGCAGCGACATAAGACAAGCGGACGGTCACGGGGCCGTCCACGGGCCCGTGTTTCAGCGCGTTATCGATCAGGTTGGTGAACAGGCAGGTCAAGAGGGTTTCCTCGCCATGGACGAATGCCTCTCCCGTCGCGGTGAATGTCACTTGCCCCGGGTGGGTCTTCACGTAGGTGTCAACAAGCAATGTTAAGAGTCGGTCCAACGGAATGGCCCTGCACATGGGAATGTGATCACCTTCGTCCAGCGATGCCAGTGTCTGTAGCTGCTCCACCAGTCGGGCCATGCGATCCAGATCTCCCACGGCCTGCGCGATCGCATTGGCGCATTGTTCGCGATTGCCCACGCCGTAGGCCAGGCTCTGCAGAGTGCTCTTCGCCGAGGTCAAGGGCGTACGCAGTTCATGGGCCGCGTTGGCGGAAAACTGCTTTTGACGTTCAACGAACTGGTGTACACGGTCCATCATCTCTGTTAGGGCCTGTTTGAAAGTCGCCAATTCTCGTGGAACGGCCAGAGAACGGATGGCCGCGGCATCGACTCCCCCCGGACGGGAGAAATCGCGAATGAGTTCGGCGGCCCGGTTGGCGGGACGCAGGGCCCAGTGGACGGCCGCCAGGACCATGAGGGTGGCGATCACAACGACCGCCACGGCCAGGCCCAGCAGGAACAAGAGCGACCGATGCAATTAGGCATGCAGATGACGGCTGGGACGGGCCAGTGTCACGCCCCTACGTCCATCAGATGGGGATGGCTGGTAGTGAATCCCCCGATACTCTATCCCCTGAAGCGTGGTGGTCCAGGTGTCTCGGCCCTCCGGACGGTCATTGGGCAAGGCGAGTGTAGGCGCGTTGGTCACGGAGGTGCGGCCGTCGACCAGATGGACCCAGACGTAGATGCGGTCCTGTGTCCCATCATTGCCCAAGAGGGCATCGAGTACCGTGGGCGTGATCTCGGCGATCAAACGGGAGGAGAGCACGGTCGTGACCGCCTGCCCCTGAATCCGCAGTTCGCGGTCAATCTGTCGATAGAGCCTGGATTCCATCTCTAGATGCGCCTCGATCGCCACCAGCAGCACGATAACGGCCAGGAGGGGGATGAGGGCCAGGCACAGACGTCCGCGTAGGGATGCGCCGGCCTTCATGCGCGCCACTCCTACAGATAGCCTTGGCCCCGGAGCGTATGAATGAGACGGTGAGGTGTCGACGGGTCCAGACGGCGGCGCAGGTTGGAGATGTAGACCTCGATGACGTTGGATTCAACCTCCGCGCCGAAACGATAGAGGTGAGACTCCAGATCGCTCTTGGCTACGATCTGCCCGCCCTGCATGGCCAAGTAAGCCAAGACACGGAATTCGCGCGCACTCAGGTGCACGGGCTCGCCCTGCCACCATGCCCGCTGCGCTTGGGCATCCACGACCAGGGGACCTATTTCCAGACGTGAACTGGCCTGTCCGTGGGCCCGACGGATCAAGGCCTGACACCGGGCGATGAGTTCGGCCATATCAAACGGCTTGGTCAGGTAGTCGTCGCCGCCCAGACCCAGACAGGCAACGATGTCCCGCCGCGCGCTCCGAGCCGTCAGCATCAGCACCGGCGTGGTCAAGCGCTGGGCCCGCAGCTGGCGGAGCAGATCCGCCCCGCTCAAGCCGGGCAGCATCCAGTCCAAAAGGATCAGGTCGTAACTCCCCGTTCGGGCCAGATTCAGGCCGTCCCGTCCGTCGCCACAGGTATCCACGGCATATCCGGCGGCCTGTGTCAGACACTTGCAGATATTGTCGGCTAGACGCTTCTCGTCTTCAACAATCAGTACCCGCACGGTTAGGGCTCCACGTTTCGAACTAAAGACGCCATGCCGTGATCGTAACTCGTAACTGCGAATACCGCCCGGTACAAGCGCGCCGTCGAGCCCGGCGGACACGGGGCTACTGCGAGACAACACGATCGATATAGATACCCTCCCGCAGTGGCATGTCACAAAGCTTTCCTATGTTACCATGAGGGAGCGAATGAGCCAGCCTGAAGCACCAATGGGGGGTGACCTAGAGAAAATTTCTGCTTTCCGGGATGAAAACTGCTCACCCATGCGTTTACACTTGCAGAGACGATATCGCCTATGCAGAAACAAGCCGACCTATTCTGGTGTTATGTTCAGCCGCACATAAGAAAACTGATGGGGATTTCGCGTCATTACACCCTCAGCGAGGGGGATGCCGAGGACCTGGTGCAGGAGACCTTGTTGCGCGCCTGGAAGGATTTCTCATCCCCGGTGCACCGGGACTACCGGCCCGGCTGGCTCTTCGTGATTCTCCGTCATGTTGCGGTGGATTGGGCCCGTGGCAGGGATCGCCGGATACGTTCGCTGACCGAGATTCAAGCCGAGTTTACGGAGGCGAGCACGGCCGACTTGACCGAACCCCTGCACCCCTTACCGGCCATGAGTGAGGAACAATTCCGTGAATTCCTGGATGACCGAATCGTGGTGGCACTGGACGCCTTGGATGTCTCGTTTCGTGAGGTGATCCTTTTATCGGTGGTCGGAGAATTGAACTACCGCGAGATCGCGGAGGTCCTCGACTGTCCGCTGGGTACCGTGATGTCACGCATGGCCAGGGCCAGACGCGCGCTACGGGAGCGCCTGGCGGAGTTCTCAAGAAACCCCGGAAGAAAGAGGGATAGGACCGGGGGGGAGGTGGAAACACCATGAGGTGTGGTGAAATCCGAGAATACATCTTTGCCTTTCTCGACAACGAGTTGGATGCGCCGTTGAGCATAGAATTCCAACACCATATCGATCACTGCGCCGTCTGTGCCCGCGAGGTTGAAATCGAGCGCGTCGTCCGGGGCCGACTGGCGGGCGTGCTAGGCGCTCGGGGACCGGACATACCGACCTCTATCCAGGCCCTGGAGCGAACGCTCAAAGGGGACGAGTCGGCTGAAGGGCGGCGTCGCTGGCAGGCTCGGCCCGTTGTGCGCGCGGCCTGCGCCGCAGCGGTCTTGGCGGCAGGGATCGCCCTGTATGGGGTGATGCATCCTGGCGAAACTGCCAAGGACGCGCCGGGCTTTGTCTCTCTCCTGGTCCGTGACTTCGAGCACTTTTTGGCAGAGGGCCGACCCATTCACTTTGCCTCGTCAAGTGCGGACGCGGTCTCCGACTGGCTCCTGCGGCAAACGGATCTTGAGGTCATCCTGCCCGTGATCAAGGGCCCGAACTGCCGGTTGCTGGGCGCCCGTCAGTGTACGATCGCCGGCCGGCCCGCCGCATTCGTGGTGTATGAGATGGATCAGACCCCGGTCTCCCTGCTGGCCATGACCCGCGGGAGCGAAGCACTTAAAGAGATGGATCAGCAGGTGGAGTCGGACGGTCGGATCTTCTGGGTCGAACGGGTCAAGGAGACGTCGATCGTCGCCTATCGCCAAAACAACCTGATCTATGCGGGCATGTCAAAACTCAAGGCACCCGAGCTCATACACTTCTTCTCCGGAACAGCGAATGAAACTCATTGAAGTTGGCCTTAAGAACCCCTATTTGGTCGCGGTCTTGGTGCTCGCCATTATGGTGATCGGCGTGACGACCATGACCCGCCTCCCGGCCGACCTTCTTCCCCAGTTCAACACGCCCGCCGTCCAGATCGTGACCTTTTATCCCGGCATGCCGCCCGAGGTCATGGACCGTGACATCATGAGTCGTCTCTAGC